>JBJMIH010000210.1:0-7086 GCA_045806985.1 Mycobacteriales bacterium
GAGCGGCAGCTCGTCCCACAGGGCGTTGCGCTGGCCGAACACCACCCCGATCCGGGAGGCCAGGGCCTTTCGCTGCCGCCAGGGCACCAGCCCGGCGACCCTGGCCTCCCCGGCGGTGGGCATCAGCACGCCGGTCAGGATCTTCACGGTGGTGGACTTGCCGGCGCCGTTCGGACCGGCGTACCCGACGATCTCGCCCTCCGCCACCGTGAAGTCCACTCCGGACACCGCGACGTAGGGCTCCTTGCCCTTGCGCCGGTACTCCTTGCGCAGGCCGCGCACCTCGACGGGGTTCATCCCACCTCCAGGTAGTGGCGCAGGCCGGCGCGGTACACCAGCCATCCCACCGCGCACGTCGTCGCGGTCAGCACCGGCACCAGCGGCAGCAACCCGCGACCGGCCCAGGCCGGGCCGTGCTTGTCCAGCAGCCACAGCGCCGGCACGTACACGGTCAGCCCGACCGGCACCAGGTACACGAAGACCGCGCGCAGCAGCACGTCGAACACCTGCAACGGGTACGCCGCCAGGTTGAGGCCGCCGAAGGCCAGGACGACGACGAACTCGGTGGCCTGCCGGGTGCGGAAGGTCAGCGCCGTGCCGGCGAGGCTGATGCCGAACAGCACCAGCGCCGTGCAGACGCAGGCCATCGCCAGCACCGCCAGCGACCTGGCGTCCCAGTGCACGCCGGCGTCGCCGCCGATCAGCGCCATCAGCCCGATGCCCAGCACGAACCGGCCCAGCTCCCGGGTTTGCAGGTCGGAGCCGAGCAGCCAGAGCAGCGGGCGGATCGGCAGGTGCAGCGCCCTGTCGAAGGCGCCGGTACGCAGCAGCACCGCGAAGTTGGGCGAGTGCAGGGAGTAGCAGAACGTGGAGTACAGCCCGAAGCCCAGGTTGGTGATCGCGTACAACAGCAGCACCTGGGACGGCGTCCAGCCGCCCATCCGGCCGAACGCGTGCACCAGCAGGTAGATGCCGCCGCCCTCGGCCACCACGCTGAGGCCGGCGCCGGCCGCGCTGCTCCAGAACAGCAGCGGCCGTTCCGTCTGCGCGAGGACGGAGGCCCTGGCCAGCCGCAGGTAGCCGTGGAACTCGTCGCGCACGCCGTCAACCACCGTGCACCACCATGCGGCGCACGGCGACGGCGAACACCCAGCGGCACACCAACCACAGCGCCACCACCCAGCCGAGCTGGGCCAGCAGCGCCCACCCGGGGTCGATCCCCTGCCACACCCGCGCCGGGGCGCTGAGCAGCGCGAACAGCGGGCTGGCCGCGGCGACGACGCGCAGCGGGCCGGGGAAGAACTGGATCGGGATCAGGAACCCGGCCAGCAGCATCAGGGGGAAGAACAGCAGCCGGCCCAGGCCGCGGTAGTCCGCGCTGACGAACGCCACGGCCTCCTGGAGAAACCGGAGGCCGAACGCGATCACCGGCACCAGCAGCATCGACACCAGCGCCATCGCCCAGCCCGCCGGGTCGCCCGGCAGCGCGAGCCCGCGGCCGGCGGCCACCGGGACCAGCGCGATCGCGACCAGCATCATCGGCGTGGACCGGAACGCCAGCTGGGCCAGGTTGCGGCCCACGTCGTAGGCGAGCAGCCCGGTGAACGCGTCCTGCGGCCGGGTCAGGTCGACCACCAGGTCGCCGGCGCGGATGCGGGCGGCGAGGTTCCAGCCCCACAGCGTGTAGGCGACCGGGAAGACGGCCTCCACCACCCAGGCGTACGTGAACGCCTGCGCCAGCCCCAGTCCGGCGGTGTGGCCGCGCAGGCCGAACAGGGCCAGGAACACCGCCGACCGGAGCGCGCCGAAGAAGAGGGCGGTGAGCAGGCCCGACACGAGCACCAGCCGCTCCCTGGCCTGCTGGCGGAACCCCGCGGCGGCGAGCGCGAGGTAGGGGTTCACAGGGCCGTACCCTAGTCGTCGCCGTCCGGTCGCTGCCGCTGGTTTTCTGGCCGCCTGTCTGCTCTGATTCCCCCGTGGCGATTTCCCAGGGCCCCGACGGCACCCCCACCGAAGCCCCCTCGTCCGCCCACGCCGGCATGGCCAGAGTGGCCGACGTGCTGGCCGCGTCGGGCGCGCTGGGGACGGTCCGCGAGCTGCCGGCCGCGGCCCGTACCGCCGCCCAGGCCGCCGCCGCGCTCGGCGTCGACGTCGGCGCGATCGTCAAGAGCCTCGTCTTCGAGGCCGACGGCGCGCCGCTGCTGGTGCTGGCCTCCGGGCTGCACCAGGTCGACACCGCCAAGATCGCGGCGCTGCTGGGCGTGGGCGGGGTGCGGCGGGCCAGCCCGGAGCTGGTGCGCCTCGCCACCGGCCAGGCCATCGGCGGGGTCGCCCCGGTCGGGCACCCCACCCGGCTGCACACCCTGGTCGACGTGGCGCTGGCCGCGTACGACGAGGTGTGGGCCGCCGGCGGGCATCCGCACGCGGTGTTCCCGACCACCTACGACGAGCTGCTGCGGATCACCGGCGGCACGCCGGCGGAGGTGGATTAGGCTGTGCCGGGATTCCTACCCTGGGAAGGGACGCGTGATGTCCGAGGACCTGCCCGGCGTTGACACCGGCGACCTGAAGGTGGACGTGGTCGCCGACGGCGGCGCGGTCGTGGTGGTGGCCACCGGCGAGGTGGACATGCTGACCGCCCCGACGCTCTCCGAAGCCCTCGGCACCGCCGCCGACCAGGTGGCCGGGGCCGACGCCGGCCTGGTGGTGCTCGACTGCGCCGGCGTCTCGTTCCTGGACTCGACCGGGCTGGGCGCGATCGCGGGCGCGCACCAGAAAATCACCGACAACGGCGGCAAGCTGCGGCTGGCCGCGCTGCGCCCGCACGTCACCCGGGTGCTCCAGATCACCGGCCTGGCCGAGCACTGGGAGCTGTACCCGAGCCGGGCCGACGCGCTCAACGCCTGATCCTCGCGAGTACCGGCGCTGGCCGACCACCCAGCACCTGGCCGAAGAACGCGGCGAGGTAGCGCGAGGTGGTGGCCAGCGGCGCGCGGACGGCCGCCCCGAACGGCATCAGCAGTCGCAGCGGCGGCACCACCCAGAACAGTCCGATGTCGGCGAAGCTGAGGTGCTTCGTGCCGGGCACGGTGGTGACGTAGTGCTCGCCGCCGTGCGCGAGCAGGCTGCCGGTACGCCGGGCACAGTCGGCGTCGGCGCGCTTCCGGCCGGCGGCGCCGCCGGCGACGCAGCTGCCGGCCGCGCCCACCAGCAGCACCGGCCGGTCCAGGCCGGTGCGCCAGACCGGCCCGTACAGGGTGCCGTCCAGGTCGGCCGCGCCCCGGCAGCGGGTGTCCTGCCGGCACGCCTCGAGCGCGCTCGCGCCGCCGAACGAGTGGCCGAACAGGCCGACCCTGGCCGGATCGGCCCTGCCGGCGAACCGGCCGCCGGGGGCGAGCAGCTGATCGAGGCCGGAGCGCAGGTCGGCGGCCCAGGTGGCGGCGAGCCGATCGTCCACCGCCGGCCTGCCACCCGTGTCGACCCGGTCGCCGGCCAGCACGGTGAAGTTCGAGCCGGTCGGGATCACCTCGGCGACCAGGTAACCGCGGCTGGCCAGGTCCTCGGTGAGCGACTGGTAGTACAGCGGGAACATGCCGTAGCCCGGCTCCATCGCGACCACCGGCAGCCGGGCCGGCGCCCTGGCGGCCACCGGCGCGTCCGGGTAGGCGTGCGTGCGGACCTTGGACAGGTCCTGGAACGCCAGGCTGTCCAGGCCGCCCTGGCCGGAGCCCCAGCGGCCCGGCACGTACGGCGCGGTGCGGGTCGCTCCGCCGCCGGCGGCGGAGCGGGGCCGGTCGGCGGGATACCAGAGCCAGGCGGTCAGCGGGCGGCGCCGGGCCGGGTCGGTCCAGTGCAGCTCGGTGCGGCCGACCGCGTACGGCCCGGCGGGGGTGGGCAGCGTGACCGCGCGGGTACGCCGGTGCAGCGCGTACCCGCCGTAGCCGGCGGCCAGCACCGTGACCACCAGCACGACGATCCCGGCGACCTTGGCCGCCGGGTGGATGGTCAGCTCCCGCATCGTCCGCCCTCCCCCGCCCGGATACTGTGCCTGGCTAGGTAAACTGATCGCGGCAAATCCGTCAACCTGGTGGCAGGAGGGCTCGCGGGTCGTAGGCTCGCAGGGGTGACCCCCTGGACGCTCCAGCGACTGACTCAGGCGGACTTCCTCGCCAGGGTGGACGAGCTGCTGCACGTCTACTGCACGGCCATGGGCTATCCCGAGGTCGTCGGCGTGGTGCGCAGGGACCAGGTGCGCGAGCACGCCAGCCGGGACGGCTTCCGGGCCTTCGGCGCGCTCGCCGACGGGGGTGGCCCGCACGACGAGCTGCTCGGCTTCGCCTACGGCTACCGCAGCCGGCCCGGCCAGTGGTGGCACGACGAGGTGCGCGGCGGCCTGCGCGGCGCCGACCCCGCCTTCACCGCGCACTGGCTGGACGACACGTTCGAACTGTGCGAGCTGCACGTGCTGCCGCGGTGGCAGGGCGCCGGCATCGGCCGGCGGCTGTTGCGGACGCTGCTGGACGGCGCACCCGGCCGTACCGTCGTGCTGTCCACACCGGAGAGCGAGACCGGCGAGGAATCACGGGCCTGGCGGCTCTACCGCTCCACCGGCTTCACCGACGTGCTGCGCCGGCACGTGTTCCCCGGCGACTCCCGCCGCTTCGCGGTGCTGGGGCGGGAACTCCCGGTCCCCGCCGCCCAGCACTGAGCCGCCACTCCGGCGACTACTCGGGCGACTACTCCGGCGGCCGGTCGTCGGCGGACGGCCGGGGCGCCATCCGCCGCTCCTGTACCTGGATCTGCTGGCGGTAACGCACCGCGGCGGGGTGCCACATCTCCTCGAACGGGCCCATGACCGCGCCGGCGCCGCGGCGGCGCAGCCGTACCGCCAGCCAGGCGAGGCCGCCCAGGACCGCGGCCAGCCCGGCGGCCACCACCAGGAACCCGACCAGCACGGCGGTGCCTCCTCGACCTGGCTCGTACCGGCTCGTACCGGCTCGTACCCGGCTAGTACTGGCCGCCCCGGCTGACCATGTCCTTGACGGTGCGGCCGTCCTGGAAGTCGCCGAGGGCGGTCATCGTCCAGGCCTGCGGGCCCCTGGTCAGCAGCGCCATGAAGACCCCGGTCCGGCGCTCGGTCTCGGTGAGGTCGAAGCGCACCAGCTCGGCGCCGCTGCGCTCGTCGAGGAGGCGGCAGAACGCCCGGCGGATCTCGGTGAACTTCTGGCCGGAGAAGGAGTTGACCGTGAAGACGAGCTTCACCACGTCCGGCGGGAGCTGGTCCAGCTGGACGCTGATCTGCTCGTCGTCGCCCTCACCCGAGCCGGTGAGGTTGTCGCCACTGTGCTTGATCGCGCCGCTGAACGCGCTCCGGTTGCGGTACCAGACCATGTCGATCTTCTTGCCGGACGCGTCGTAGGCGATGACGGAGGCGTCCAGGTCGATGTTGCGGCCGAACTTCACCGGATCCCAGCCCAGGCCCATGTTCACCGTGCTGAGCGCGGGCGCGCCGGTCTTCACCAGCGACACCGACTGGCGCTTCCGCAGGTTGACCCTGCCCTTGTCGAGGTTCACCGTGCCAGCCGGGGCGTTCTGCGGCTGCGGCGGCAGCGCGCCGCCGGGCGGCGGAGGCGGCGGAACCATGGGCGGGGGCGGCCCCTGCGGCGGCGGGTACTGGCCGGGCGGCATCGGCGGGGGCGGCACACCGGGGCCTGGCGGCTGGTACTGCGGCGGGTACTGCCCCGGCGGCGGCGGTGGCATCGGCGGCTGGCCCGGCGGCTGGCCCGGCGGCGGGTACTGCGGCGGGTACTGGCCCGGCGGCGGCGGCTGGCCGGGCGGCGGGTACTGCGGCGGATACTGGCCCGGCGGCGGGGGCGGTGGCATACCGGGGCCCGGCGGGGGTGGCATCGGAGCGGGCGGACCCTGCGGCGGCGGCATCGGCTGGCCGGGTGGCGGTGGCTGCGGCGGGTACTGGCCCGGCGGCGGGCCGGGTGGCGGGCCCTGCGGCGGGGCGGGCGGCGGGGCGGGCGCGGAGGCCACCGAGATGCCGAAGTCGGCGGCGATGCCGGCCAGTCCGTTCGCGTAGCCCTGGCCGACCGCGCGCACCTTCCAGGCGCCCTGCCGGCGGTACACCTCCACCGCGATCAGCGCGGTCTCCGTCCCCAGCCCGGCCGGCCGGAACACCGCCAGCACCGAGCCGTTCGCCGTGTCACGCACGGTCACCTCGAACGCCCCGACCTGCCCGAACGTGGCCGCCCGCGAGCCGTCCAGGCTCGCCGCGACGACCACCTTGTCGATGTCGGGCGGCACCTGGCCGGTGGACACCAGCACCGCGTCCGGGCCCTGCGGTCCGGCGCCCCGGTGCTGCACGCCCGGGCCGGCCGGCTGGTTGTAGAACACGAAGTCGTTGTCCGACCTGACCCTGCCGGCGGCCGTGACCAGCAGGGCCGACACGTCGACCGGCGCACCCGCCCGTACCTCGACGGCGACGGCCGGGGCCGACAGCGGGGCGTTGGAGCCCTTCACCAGTTCGACGGTCATGATCCCAACTTACCTTGGTGGGTACTCGTTGTAGTCGGCGTCCGGAAGCGCCGGACCGTCCAGGGTGGGCTCCGCCTCCGCCACCGGAGGTGCCTGGCCGGGCGGGTAGGCCGGCGCCCACGGCGCCGGGTACTGCGTCCCGACCGGCACCGACGCGGGGACGGTGGCCGGTGGCGGCGGCAGCGTCGGCGCGGGCTCGGGATGCGGGACGTCCTCGTCCGGCGCGGGGCCGCCCTTCGGCGACGGCGCCGGTGGCGGCGTGGGTGGTGCGACCGGCTGTGACGAGGCGGCGACGACGGGCTCGGGCGGCGCGACCGGCGGGGTGGCCGGCACCGGCACCGGGGCCGGCTCGGGGACCGGCGGCGCGGGCGGCGCCGCGGTCGGATCGGCGACCGGCGGCGCCGCTGCGGCGGCGGGGGCGGCGGCGGGTACGGTGCCGGTGTCGGCCGCGACGTGCGGGGTGTCGGCGACCTCGACGCCGAAGTCGGCGGCCACCCCGGCCAGCCCGGCGTCGTAGCCCTGGCCGACCGCGCGCACCTTCCACAC
>JBJMIH010000211.1:0-11203 GCA_045806985.1 Mycobacteriales bacterium
CGGCCAGCGTGTGCGTGCGGGGGAATCCGACCGGATAGGGTTCGATGCCCTCGGCGATCAGCCGGTCGCGCTTTTCCCGGCGTACCCGCATCTGCTCGGGAACATCGTCGTCGTCTTCGGGGACGGGAAGGTCGTCGGTCACGAGAAACAGCCTAGTGTCGTGTCGGGGCGGATCTTCCTGGACGGGTTCCGCTACGCCAGGATGGCCCAGATGGGCGTGCGTCAGCGAGTGAATTGCCGGCGAGCGAAGCGAGGCGGAGCACATGACGACTACGACCGAGGTGTTCACGGCGCGGTCGGCCACGGACGCCAACCGGTACGCCGACAAGGGCGCCTGGGGCTCCGGCGTCGCCGGCATCTCCCGGCGTGACCTCGACCAGCTGCTGCGCGTGTTCACCGCCACCGCCGACTCCGCCGTGGAGTCGATCTGGCCGGGCATCGACCGGGTCATCCCGTCGCTGGCCAGCATGTTGACCGAACTGTCGCCGTCCCGGCTGCCGGACGTGGCCAAGGAGTGGGCCGCGGCCGGCGCGGGCGGCGGCAGCCCCGAGGTCGCCGCCGACCTGCTCGGCGAGCTCACCACCGAGGCCTTCCGCGCCTACCGCACCGGCGGCGACCTCTACCTGCTCACGCGCTAGTCGGTGGGGCGGTTCTTCTCCCAGACGAGGCGCAGGCCGATCAGGGTCAGGTCGGGCTCGTAGTCGTTGATGGTCTCGGACTCGGCGATGACCAGCGGGGCGAGGCCGCCGGTGGCGACCACGCAGGTGTCCGGGCCCAGTTCGGCGATGATCCGGCGGATGATGCCGTCCACCTGGCCGGCGAAGCCGAAGACGATGCCGGACTGGAGCGCCTCGACGGTGGACTTGCCGATGACGGAGCGGGGACGGACGGGCTCGACCTTGAACAGCCGCGCGCCGCGGGCGGCGAGCGCGTCGATGGAGATCTCGATGCCGGGCGCGAGCGCCCCGCCCAGGAACTCGCCGCGGGCGCTGACGACGTCGAAGTTGGTGGACGTGCCGAAGTCCACCACCACGGCCGGCCGGTCGCCGTACAGGTGGTGCGCTGCCAGCGCGTTGACGATCCGGTCGGCGCCGACCTCGCGCGGGTTGTCGTACAGCAGCGGCACCCCGGTCTTCACGCCCGGCTCCACGATCACGGTGGGCACGTCCGGGTAGTACCGGGCCAGCATCACCCGCAGCTCGCGCTGCACGGCCGGCACCGAGGAGCTGGCCGCCACGCCGGTGATGGTCTGCCCGTGCAGCAGCCCCCGGTACATCAGCGCCAGCTCGTCGGCGGTGGCCCGCGGGTCGGTGTTGACCCGCCACGACTCGACCAGCTTCTCCTCGTCGAACACCCCGAGGACGGTGTTGGTGTTGCCGATGTCGATCGCGAGCAGCATCAGTCCCCGTCCTCGCCTTCCTCGTACTCTTCGTCGTCGTCGCGCAGGTCGAGGCCGATGTCGAGGATCGGAGCCGAGTGCGTGAGCGCGCCGACCGACAGGTAGTGCACGCCGGTGGCGCCGTACTCGGCCGCCCGCCGCAGGGTCAGCCCACCGGTACCCTCCAGCGTGACCTTGTCACCGACCGCCTCCACCACCTCGCGCAGGGTGTCCGGCGACATGTTGTCGCAGAGCAGCCAGGTCGCGCCGACCTCGGCCGCCTCCCTGGCCTGCTCGATCGTGTCCACCTCGACCTGGATGGCGAGGTCCGGGAAGGCGGCCCTGACCGCCTCGTACGCCGCCCTCACGCCGCCGGCCGCGACGACGTGGTTGTCCTTGATCAGCGCCACGTCGTACAGGCCGCGGCGCTTGTTCTCGCCGCCGCCGCGGCGCACCGCGTACTTCTCCAGCGCCCGCAGGCCGGGAGTGGTCTTGCGGGTGTCCAGCACGATGGTGCCCGTGCCGGCCAGCGCGTCGGCCCAGCGCCGGGTGAGGGTGGCCACGCCGGACAGGTGGCAGAGCAGGTTGAGGGCGGTGCGCTCGGCGGTGAGCAGGTCGCGGGTGAGGCCGTACACGGTGGCGAGCCTGGTTCCCCGCCGCACCTTGTCACCGTCGCTGACGTGGTACTCGACCAGCACCGCCTCGTCGGCGACGCCCTCGACCATGCCGGCGTCGTCCTCCGGACAGGCGGCGGCCTCGAACACGGCGGCGGCGACCGGCAGCCCGGCGACCACGCCGGCCTCCCGCGCCACCAGGTCGGCGGCACCTTCGGCGTCGAACGGGACGGTGGCCACGGTGGTCACGTCCACGCCGCCGCCGAGGTCCTCGGCCAGCGCCCGCCGGACCACCGCTTCGACGGCGGCGGGGTCGAGACCGGCCTCGGTGAGCAGTTCGGTGGTACCGGTGGACAGCGTCATGACATCGCCTCGAACCGTGTTCCGTCGGTGGTGACGACGAGGTGGCCGCGCCACCGGTCGCGGGTGTCCGGGAAGTCCTCCCGCCAGTGGCAGCCCCTCGTCTCCTCGCGCCGCAGCGCCGAGCCGGCCAGCACGGTCGCCACGGTGTGCAGGTCGGTAGCCTCCCACGCCTCCGGCTCCGGCTTGGTGGCCGCCCGAGCGCCGAGAGCGGCGAGCGTGTCGAGGGTGGCGGTCAGGCCGTCGCGGTCGCGCAGCACGCCGGCGCCGCGGGACATGGCCTGGCCGAGCGGGCCGCGGATGCCGGGGTCGAGCAGCCCGGTGTCGGCGGTGGGCTGCTCGGGGTCGGCCTGTGGCGGCAGGTCCCTGACCAGGTCGGCGGCGATCCGGCCGGCGAACACCAGGCCCTCCAGCAGGCTGTTGGAGGCGAGCCGGTTGGCGCCGTGCACGCCGGTGCAGGCCACCTCGCCGCACGCGTACAGGCCGGGCACGCTGGTCCGGCCGTCCAGGTCGGTGCGGACGCCGCCGGAGGCGTAGTGCGCGGCCGGCCGTACCGGGATCGGCTCGGTGACCGGGTCGATGCCGGCCTCCCGGCAGCGGGCCACGATCGACGGGAACCGGTGCAGCAGGGTCTCCTCGCCGAGGTGGGTGGCATCGAGGTACACGCACTGCGTGTGCTGAGTGGCGATATGTCGATAGATAGCCTTTGCCACCACGTCGCGCGGGGCGAGGTCGGCCAGCGGGTGCACGCCGGTCATGATCCGCGCGCCGTCGGCGCCCACGAGTACCGCGCCCTCGCCGCGCATGGCCTCGCTGACCAGCGGCTGCTGGCCGGTCACGTCCGGGCCGAGGTACAGCGCGGTCGGGTGGAACTGGACGAACTCCAGGTCGGTGACCGCGGCCCCGGCCCGCAGCGCCAGCGCCACGCCGTCCCCGGTGGACACCGCCGGGTTGGTGGTCGAGGCGAACACCTGGCCCATCCCGCCGGTGGCCAGCACCACCGCCCTGGCCAGCACCGCGCCCACGCCGTCCGGCGTGCCCTCGCCCAGCACGTGCAGCGTCACCCCGGCGGCCCGGCCGGCGCGGTCCGTGAGCAGGTCCAGTACCAGCGCGTGCCGGACCACGGTGATGTCGCCGGCCTCCTCCACCGCCTTCTCCAGCGCCCGCTGCACCTCGGCACCGGTGGCGTCGCCGCCCGCGTGCACGATGCGGCGATGGTGGTGGCCGCCCTCCCGGGTCAGCTCCAGGCCGCCGTCCGGACCGGTGTCGAAGACCGCGCCCCGCGCCATCAGCGCGCGCAGCCGGTCCGGGCCCTCGGTGACGAGTACCCGTACCGCCGCCTCGTCGCAGATCCCCACCCCGGCCACGAGCGTGTCGCGCAGGTGCTCCTCAGGCGTGTCGGTCGGGTCGAGCACGGCGGCGATCCCGCCCTGCGCCCAGCGCGTCGAGCCGGCGCCCAGGTCGGTCTTGGTGACCACGGTGACCCGGTACCCGGCCGCGTGCGCGTCCAGGGCTGCCGACAGGCCGGCGATGCCCGAGCCGACCACCACCACGTCGGTGGTCAGCGACCAGCCAGGCGTGGGGGCGAGCAACCGGCCGATCACGGCGCGACCAGCGTGTCGGACAACGGCTCCGCCGGGTCGCTGCCCAGCGCGGTGATCCGGTTGTCCGCGTCCACGTGCACCACGCGGGGCGCGTACGTCCTGGCCTCGTAGTCGGACATCAGGCCGTAGCCGATGATGATGATCAGGTCACCGGGGTGGACCAGGTGGGCGGCGGCGCCGTTGACGCCGATCACGCCGGAACCGCGCTCGCCCTCGATGACGTAGGTCTCCAGGCGCGCGCCGTTGGTCACGTCGACGACGGCGATCTTCTCGCCGACCAGCAGGTCGGCGGCGTCCATGAGGTCACGGTCGATGGTGAGCGAGCCGACGTAGTCCAGGTCGGCCTGGGTCACCGTGGCGCGGTGGATCTTGGACTTGAGCATCGTACGGAACATGGGTCACATCCCCAGCACGAGCGGCATGTTGTCGATGAGCCTCGTGGGCCCAACCTTCGCGGCGACCAGCAACCTGGCCTCCCCCCTGGCCGGTGCGGGCCCCAGGTCGGGGTCGCGCAGCACCAGGTAGTCCTCGGTCAGCTCGGGCACGGCCGCGAGCGTGGTCCGCGCCTTCTCCAGCACCGCCTCCGCGCCCAGCGGGGCGGCGTCCCGGCCGGCGCGCAGCGCCCTGGACAGCGTGAGCCCGAGCAGCCGCTGGTCGTGGTCCAGGTAGGAGTTCCGGGACGACAGCGCCAGGCCGTCCGGCTCCCGGATCGTCGGCGCGCCCACCACCTGGACGCCCAGCTCCAGGTCGGCCACCATCCGGCGGATCAGCACGAGCTGCTGGTAGTCCTTCTCGCCGAACAGCGCGACGTCCGGGCGGACGAGGCCGAGCAGCTTGGCGACCACGGTCAGCACGCCGGCGAAGTGGCCGGGGCGGACCGCGCCCTCCAGCTCCTCGCCCAGCGGTCCGGGATGGACCGTGACCTGCGGCTGGCCGCCCGGGTACATCTCGTCCACCTCGGGCGCGAACACCAGCGCCACGCCCTCCCGCTCGCAGGCGCGCAGGTCGGCGTCGCGCGGGCGCGGGTAGCGGTCCAGGTCCTCGTGCGGGCCGAACTGGAGCGGGTTGACGAAGATCGACACCACCACCGTGTCGGCGACCTGGTGCGCCGAACGGAACAGCGACAGGTGGCCCTCGTGCAGCGCGCCCATCGTCGGCACCAGCGCCACCCTGCCCGGCAGGTCGCCGCGCGCGCCGGCGAGCGCCTTGCGGGTCGTCACGAGGTCGGTCACGGCGTACTCCCGAGAACGTCGAGCAGGGCTTCGGCCTGTTCGGGGCGGAGCAGGCCGGCGGCGAGGGCGCGGTCGGCTGTCCGGCGGGCCATCGCCACGTACGCCGGGACGGCCTGCGGGACGGCGGCGGCCAGGACCCGCCGGTGGCTGGCGACCGTGCCGGCGTCGCCGCGGGCGACCGGGCCGGTGAGGGCCGCGTCGCCGTGCCGGAACGCGTTGTCCAGGGCGGCGTACAGCAGCGGGGCCAGCATCCGGGCCGGCTGCTCGACACCGGCGGCGCGCAGCGTGTCGACCGCGTCGGCGACGAGCGTGACCAGGTGGTTCGCGCCGATCGCGAGCCCGGCGTGGTAGAGCGGGCGGTACTCGTCGGCGACCCAGCACGGCTCGCCGCCCATCTCCACCACCAGGGCCTCGGCGATCAGCCGGAGCGGTTCGGGCGCGGTGACGCCCCAGGAGATGCCGTCCAGGCGGTCGAGATCCTCGTCGCGGTCCTGGAACGGGAGTACCGGATGCAGGGCCAGCGGCAGCGCGCCGGCCCGTGTCGCGGGCTCCAGCACGGCCAGTCCGTGGGCGCCGGAGGCGTGCACGACGAGCTGGCCCGCCTGCCACGCGCCGGTACCCGCAAGTCCCTCCACCAGGCCGGCCAGCAGGTCGTCGGGGACCGTCACCAGCACCAGCTCTGCCGCGGCCACCACCTCGTCGGCCGGCCGGGCCGGTACCCCCGGCAACCAGCGCTCCAGCCGCCGCCGCGACGCGTCCGAGACGGCCGTGGCCGCCACCACCCGGTGCCCGGCCCTGGCCAGCGCCGCCCCCAGCACGCTGCCCACCCTGCCGGTGCCGACAACGCCGACACTCAACCGCGCGGGCCGCTCGGACGGCTCGGTGGGCGTGCTCATGATCGTGTTCCAGTCCTCTCCCGGGGTACCGGACGGGCCCCAGGCTAGCCGCCCACCGCCAACCTGACCTCACCCTGTCGCCTACCCCACACACCGCCGCCGGGGATTCCGCCACCAGCCGGTGTACGTGGGAAGCGCATTACCCTGCGCACGTGGGGTGGCGGCGGTGGAGTGTGGCTGTGGGGGAGGCCTTGTATGGCGATGGGGGGTTTTACCGGCGGGGAATGGGGGCGCGGGGGCATTTCCGCACTTCGGTGACCGGGTCGGGGCGGTTCGCGGCGGCGGTGGCGGCACTGGTGCTGCGGGTGGACCGGGAGCTGGGGCGGCCGGCGCGGCTGGATGTGGTGGATGTCGGCGCCGGGCGGGGAGAGCTGCTGGTGGGGGTGCTGGCCCGACTGCCGGACGAGGTGCGGGGGCGGGTGCGGTTGGTCGGGGTGGAGGTGGCGGACCGGCCGGCGGGGCTGCCCGACGTGATCGGCTGGGAGCGGGAGGCGCCGGCCGGGATGATCGGGGTGCTGGTCGCGAACGAGTGGCTGGACAACGTGGCGTTCGACGTGGCCGAGCTGGCGGCGGACGGGATCCGGCTGGTGGAGGTGGACGACCGGGGCGCGACCCGGCTGGGGCCACCGGTGGGACCGGCGGACCTGCGGTGGCTGGCCGACTGGTGGCCGCTGACCGAGGAGGGCGCGCAGGCGGACATCGGGCGGTACCGGGACGCGTCCTGGGCCGGGGCGGTGGGACGGTTGGCGGCGGGGGTCGCGGTGGCGATCGACTACGCGCACGTCAGGGCGGCGCGGCCGGCGTACAGCACGCTCACCGCGTACGCCGAGGGCCGGCAGGTGGCGCCGGTGCCGGACGGCTCCTGCGACCTGACCGCGCACGTGGCGCTGGACGCCTGCGCGGCCGCGGCGCGAGCGGACGCGACGCTGTTCACCACCCAGCGGGACGCGCTGCGGCAGTTGGGGATCGCGGGGACCCGGCCGCCGCGCGAGCTGGCGAGCGACGACCCGGCCGGCTACCTGCGCCGGCTCGCCGCCGCCAGCGAGGATGGCGAGCTGCTCGACCCGGCCGGGCTGGGCGGCTTCACCTGGCTGGTGCAGGCCAAGGGTGTACCGCTGCCGCTCAGCTGACCTCGTACACCGGGTTGGTCAGCACGCCGAGCCCGGTCGCGGTGATCGTCACCTGGTCGCCGGGCCGCAGCGTGAAGTCGGGGTCGGGCACGATCGAGGTACCGGTCAGCAGCGCCACCCCGGCCGGGAACCGCTGCGCCCGGAACAGCCACGCCGCCAGCTCGGCCGGGGTACGGCGGATCTTCGCCACTGGCACCGCGTCGGCGTACACGCTCACACCCTCGCGCACGATGTCCAGCCCGATCGTGATGCCGGACAGCTCCGGCGCGGCACCGGCCGGCACCAGGCACGGGCCGAGCGCGCAGGAGTCCACGTACACCTTGGCCTGCGGCAGGTACAGCGGGTTCTCGCCCTCGATGCTGCGCGAGGACATGTCGTTGCCGAGCGCGTACCCGGCGATCCGCCCGGCGTGGTCGCACACCAGCACCAGCTCCGGCTCGGGCACGTTCCACGCCGAGTCGGCGCGTACCGCGACCGGCTCGCCGGTGCCCCGGGCCGCGCCCGGCATGGCCTTGACGAACAGCTCCGGCCGCTCGGCCTCGTACACCTGGTCGTAGACGTCCCCGCCGGCCGCCGACTCCTCCTTGCGCGCCGCCCGGCTGCGCTCGAACGTCACCCCAGCAGCCCACACCGGCTGCCGGTCCAGCGGCACGAGCACGTGGTACCGCTCCGGCACCGGCCCGACGGCGGGCAGGTCGGGCAGGTCGGCCAGCGACGGCCCGGAGCCGTCCAGGAACGCGCCCACCGTGAGGCCGGGGTCCAGCAGCTCGACCGGCCCGCTGTCGGCCGGCCCGCGGGCCAGCCCGATCCCGTCCCCGTACTCGACGCGCCAAAGTCCCGAGCTCATCGCAGGCACGATAGTGGGACGATGGCCCCATGCGCGACCTCACGGTGGGTGTGGGCTCGGGAGCGGAGGCTGTCGGCGACCTCGCGACCGCCGACATGGTGCTCAACATCGGCCCGCAGCACCCGTCCACGCACGGGGTGCTCCGGCTCCGCCTGACGCTGGACGGCGAGCGGGTGACACAGGCCCAGCCGATCGTCGGGTACATGCACCGGGGCGCGGAGAAGCTGTTCGAGGTGCGCGACTACCGGCAGATCATCATGCTGGCCAACCGGCACGACTGGCTGTCGGCGTTCGCCAACGAGCTGGGCGTGGTGCTCGCGGTGGAGCGGATGCTCGGCATGGAGGTGCCGGTCCGCGCGGTGTGGCTGCGGACGCTGCTGGCCGAGCTGAACCGGGTGCTCAACCACCTGATGTTCCTCGGCTCGTACCCGCTGGAGATCGGCGCGATCACGCCGGTGTTCTACGCGTTCCGCGAGCGGGAGACCATCCAGGCGGTGATGGAGGAGGTCTCCGGCGGCCGGATGCACTTCATGTTCAACCGGGTCGGCGGCCTGAAGGAGGAGCTGCCGGCCGGCTGGACCGGCCGCGCCAGGTCGGCGGTGGCGCAGGTGCGCGCACGAATGCCCGACCTGGACGGACTGATCCGCGACAACGAGATCTTCGTGGCCAGGACGCGGGGCGTTGGCGTGCTGAGCCCGGAGACGGCGGTGGCGTACGGGGTGAGCGGCCCGGTGGCCAGGGCATCCGGAGTCGACATGGACCTGCGCAGGGACGAGCCGTACCTGGCCTACGGCGAGCTCGCGGACACGCTCCGGGTGGTGACCCGGACGGCGGGTGACTGCCACTCGCGGTTCAGCTGCCTGCTCGACCAGGTGTACGTCTCGCTGGACCTGGCCGACGCCTGCCTGGACCGGCTGGCGGAGCTGCCGCCCGGCCCGGTGAACGTCCGCCTGCCCAAGATCGTCAAGGCGCCCGAGGGCCACACCTACGCGTGGACCGAGAACCCGCTCGGCCTCAACGGCTACTTCCTGGTCTCGCGCGGCGAGAAGACGCCGTGGCGCCTCAAGCTCCGCTCGGCGTCCTACGCCAACGTGCAGGTGCTCACCGAGCTGCTGCCGGGCACGCTGCTACCCGACCTGATCGCGATCCTCGGCTCGATGTTCTTCGTCGTCGGCGACATCGACAAGTAGCCGGCCGGCCCAGCTTCCCGCTGCCTACGTTGTCGCGACGCTTGCGTGCCAAAGAACAGCACGCGGCGCACCGCTCCGCCTTGGCAGCGGAAACCTGGATCCGGCCGGCCGGCTATTCGCGGTCGCGGCGCTGCTGCTGCTGGTCCTTGCCGTAGATGCGGGACAGTTCGCTGCCGTCGGAGTAGTCGACCAGGTTCGAGTTGTACCGCGGCTTGCCGTTGTTGCGGTCGTACCGGCCGGTGGAGCCGCCCGCGTACGGGGAGCGCCCGCCGACCGAGCCGCCGGAGTACGGGCTGTCGCCGCGCTGCCGGCCGTACGGGTCGGCGGCGAACCGGCCGCCCACGGAACCGCCGGAGTACGGGGACAACCGGCCGACCGAGCCGCCCGCGTACGGCGACCGGCCGAGCGAGCCACCCGAGTAAGGGGCGCGCCCGGTGGAGCCGCCCGAGTACGGCGCGGCGGGCCGCCCGTGGGTGGCGCCGCCGTTGGCGGCGGGCCGGGAGTCGCGGCGGAGCTCGTCGGAGGACGGCAGCGGGATGTCGAACCGCTGGCGGCCGATGGACTGCTGCTCCGAGGTGTTCGAGTTGGTGGTGTCCCAGCCGGTGGGGGCGTTGCCCCAGCCGTCGGCGCGGGCGGCGGGCCGCTGCGGGGCCTGGCCACCGGGCCCACCGGGCCCGACGGGGCCACCGGGCCCCTCGGCCTCCCAGCTCTGCGGCTCGCGCAGCCCGGCCTGCTCCTCACCGCTGAAGTTGATCTGCCCGGTGTAGTCCCACTGGGACGGCGGGCCGGCGGCGGCGCGCTGGTCGGCCGGCGGCTCCTCCCAGGTGGGCTCGGGTGCGACCCAGGAGTCGCCGGTGGCGAACCCGTCGGTGAACAGCGACGGCGGCGGGCCGTACGTCCAGTCCTCGCCGGCCGGCTTGTCGTTCGGCGCGGCCGACGCGGCCGGCAACTCGGGCCTGGCCGGGCCGGAGTCCCAGCCCTCCAGCGCGTCGAGCTCCTTGCGCCACCAGGAGTCGTTGTCCTGCGGGGCCTGCTGGGCCCGGTGCGAGCCGGTGTCCTGCTCCCACGGCAGGCTGGCGTCCCTGGCCTGCGGCGGCGCGTCCCACGAGGACCCGCCGTTCAGCGGGACGAGGTCGCGGCCGGCGCCGTTGACCGGGGGCGGCGCGGGGGTCGGCTCCCAGGTGTTGTCGGTGTAGGAGTCCCAGCTGTTGGCGCCGTTCTTGACGGAGTTGTCCTCCCAGGACGTGTCCCACGCCGGCGTGTCGAGCGCGTTCTTGTCGTCGAAGACGCCGTTCAGCGGGTCGGTCTCCACGAACCCGTTGGTGACGTCGTCGGTGATCCGCGGCAGGTTGCCGGTCCGGTAGTCCGACGTCGTGGTGGTGATCTTGACCTGCTCACCGGTCTGGCTCTGGTTGAGCCGGGTCTCCTCGGTACGCATGGCGAGCGCCTGGTACTGGAGGGTGTCCGCGCCGACCCGCTCGATGGCGTTGCGGGCGGTCTCCACCTCCGTCCGGACGGTTTCCAGCTGCCGCCGCACCGAGTCCTCGACCCGCATCCGCACCTGGTCCAGCTCGGAGCGCAGGTAGTCGACCTCGCGGCGGAGGGTGGTCTCGATCTCGTCGAGGTCCTCATCGCCGAGCGTCTGCGTGGGGCGCTTGCGGAGCTGTGGCGTCAGCAGCAGGACCACGCCCCCGACCAGCAGCACCGCCGAGAGGCGGAGCAGGGTCGAGGAGCCGGACATGACGAGGAGCACGAGCGCCAGTGCCGTGACGGCGAACCCACCCCAGCGGCAGGCCGTCATGGCGGCGCCCACTCCCCCGTCCTCGCTGTACGGTCGGGGATGCGGCATGCGGTCCAGACTACGACTCTTTCGCAAGCCCTTGTACCGCCCAGTCCCGCGTGTTGGCCTTGACAAGGGCACCGGTTTGATACACCGAGTGCATCAGAGGTAC
>JBJMIH010000212.1:0-4407 GCA_045806985.1 Mycobacteriales bacterium
CCGGCCCGGTACCCCGCCGGCCGCCGCACCCCCGCCGCCACCGCAACCCGCCCACCTGGCGACCACGCTGGACGCCGTCGGCGAGCTGGTCACCGGCCACCACGGGGTGCTCGCGCTCGGCGTCCTGAACGCCGGCCCCGGCCCGTCCGGCCCGCTCGCCGCCGCGCTCACCCTGCCGCGCGGGGTCACCCTGGACCAGCCCAGCGGCATCGTGTGGGACGCCAGCCACGGCGCCGGGTACGGGTACTTCCGGGCCCCCGCCGCGAACGACACGCCGGTCGGCGACGGCTGGTCGTGTACCGGCGTCGGCGGTACCGCCCCGACCTGCCACCGCGCCGCCCCGCTGCCGGCCGGCCAGCGCACGCTCGCCTACCTCCCGGTGCTGGTGTCCGACACCGCCGACGTGGGCGGGAAGCCGTCCGCGGTGGTGACGTCCGGCGGCAGCCCGGCGCCGGCCCCAGCCACCAGCCCGACCGCGGTGAGCGACGGCGGGCTCGGCGCGGCCTACGTCACCCGCGGCCCGGCGGCGGTCGCGATGGCCGGCAACACGCTGGCCTCCTGCCCGGCGTTCGTGTTCCACTGCGCGCAGGCCCGGCTGCTCCAGGGCCCGCCGCCGCTGTGGGACAACGAGGCCTGGGGCGCGCTGATGCGGCCCTACGACGGCGACGGCGAGCCGCGCACGGACGCGTCGAGCGCGGCCACGCTCGGCGTGCCGGCCGGCGCGCGGGTGCTGTGGGCGGGGCTGTACGCGGGCGCGAGCGGCCGGCCACCGGGCCACCCGACCGTGAAGGTGCGGCCGCCCGGCGGCGCGTACACCACGCTCACGCTCGGCGACGTCCAGTGCGCCGAGCCCGGCTGGCAGGGCTTCGCCGACGTGACCGCGCTGGTCGACCGGTACGGCGGCGGCGCGTGGTGGGCGGCCGACGTGTCCGCCGGCGGGCACCCGGCCAGCCGGTACGCCGGCTGGGGCCTGGTCGTCGTGTACGCCAGGAGCGGCCTGCCGACCCGGCAGGTCTCGGTGTTCGACTCGCTGAACCTGGTCACGCCGTCGCACCCGGTGCGGTTCGCGCTGCCGGCGGCGACCGGTGGCGGGGCCGCGACCGCCGGCGTGGTGGCCTGGGAGGGCGACGCGCAGCTGACCGACGACCAGCTCACCGTCGGCGATACGACCTGGGACAATGTGGCCCGAAGCCAGGCGAACGGGGCGACACCGGCCGGATGGGACACCTTCGGCGTGGACGTCCACGACGGTCCGGTGGCCCTGGCGGGCGGCGCACCGGTCCTGATCGGCAGGTCGCAGCGGGAGTACTGGCTGCTCGGCGTGCTCAGCCTCGTCGAGTGAGAGTCGAGTGACCGTAAGGTCTGGGCACAGAAACGTCCCTTACGATGGGCCGGGTGAGCCTCCTTCGCCGGCTGTACGCGCAGTGGCACCGCCTGATCCACGAGTTCACCAAGTTCGGGATCATCGGCGTCATCAACACCGTCCTCGACCTCGGGCTGGCGAACGTCTTCCACGTGGGCCTGGGCATGGGGCCGATGACGTCGAAGGCGCTGTCGACGGTGGTGGCCGCCACCAGCTCGTACTTCATGAACCGGCACTGGACGTTCCGGCACCGTGCCCGCACCGGCCTGCGCCGCGAGTACGGCCTGTTCTTCCTGCTCAACGGCATCGGGCTGGTCATCGCCGAGACGTTCATCGGGTTCACCAGGTACGCACTCGGCTTCGACGGCGTACTGGCCTTCAACATCGCCCAGTTCGCCGGCCTGGTCGTCGGCACGGTGTTCCGGTTCTGGTCGTACCGTCGCTGGGTGTTCCTGCACCCGGAGGACCACCTCTACGCCACCGACGCCGACGTGACCACCGGCGGCGGCGTCGAGGACGCTCCCGCACGGGCCTAGCTACGACGTCGCCGCCGTCACTGGGTCCTTGGCCGTGTCGTCGGCCCTGGTCAGGAACACCGCGAACGTCGCGGGCTTGAGCATCCGCAGTTCCAGCCGCCCGCCGTCGGCGTCCACCAGCGCCCTGGCCAGCGCCAGGCCGATGCCGGTGCTCTGCCCGCCGCTCACCCCGCGGTCGAAGATGCGCGGCGCGACCTTGGGGTCCACGCCCGCGCCCTCGTCGCTCACCTCGATCACCACGTACGCCTCGGTCGCCCTGGTGGTGATCCGGACGGTGCCGCCGCCGTGCCGGAACGCGTTCTCCACCAGCACGCCGAGCGCCTGGTGCAGCCGGCCCGGGGTCGCCAGCGCGGTCAGGCCGGCGCGTGGCCGGACGACCAGCTCGCGGCCGGCGGCGCGGGCCGCCGGCTCCCACTCGGCCCGCAGCGTCGCCAGCTCGGTGGCCACGTCCAGCCGCTCGGCCGCCTCGGCGCGCTTCTCCCTGGCCTGCGCGAGCAGCTCGTCCACCACGCCGGACAGCCGGTCGGCCTGGTCGAGCGCGGCGAGCGCCTCCGTGCGCACGTGCGGGTCGTCGGAGGCGGCGACCTCCTCCAGCCGCATCGACAGCGCGGTGAGCCGGGACCGGATCTGGTGCGAGATGTCGCCGACCATGTCGCGTTCCCGCTGGACCAGCTCGGCCAGCCGGAGCGCGGAGTAGTCCAGCACCTCGGCGACCCTGTCCAGCTCGTCGATGTCGTACCGGTGCGGTGCGGTGCGGAAGTCGCCGGAGCCGAGCCGGCCGGCCCGCTCGGCGAGCTGGCCGAGCGGGATCGACAGCCGCCGCGCGGTCAGCACGGCCATCGCCACGGCCACCCCGATCGACAGCAGCGACAGGCTCAGCACCAGCGCGGTCGCGCGCAGCTGGTCGGCCCGCACCTCGCCGCGGTCGCGCTGGACGGTGACCGTGCCGCCGGGGATCTGCACGGCGGCGGCGTACGGGTGCCCGCCGACCCGCTTGCCGGCGGTGAACGTCCGCCCGCTGCGGGTGACGATCACCCGCCGGCCCTGCGGGGCCATCCGGTGTACCGCGTCCTGGGTCAGCTGGCCCTGCTCGATCCGGTACGTGACCAGCGCCGCGGCGGCCTCGGCCTCGCGCAGCAGGCCGGCCCTGGCGTTGTCGGCGACGCTCCGGTACGACACCACGAGCAGGGGCAGGCCGAGCACGAAAACCGCCGCGAGTACCACCGCCAGGGTGGCCGTGAGCTGCCGGCGGCGCATCCCGTCCTAGTCCTTGTCGAATCGGAACCCGACGCCGCGGATGGTGTGCAGCAGGGTGGGGCGGGCGGCCTCGTCCCCGAGCTTGCGACGCAGCCAGGAGATGTGCATGTCCAGGGTCTTGGACGCCTGGCCGTCGCCGGCCGCCCAGACCTGCTGCATCAGCGTCTCCCGGGTGACGACCGCGCCCGCGTGCTCGAGCAGCACGCGCAGCACCTCGAACTCCTTGTTCGCGAGATGCACCTCGTCGCCGTTGCGCCAGACCCGGCGGGAGCCCACGTCCATCCGGACGCCGCGGGCCTCCAGCACGTCCGAGGCGCCGCGCCGGAGCAGCGCCCGGACCCTCGCCAGCAGCTCGGCGAGCCGGAACGGCTTGCCGACGTAGTCGTCGGCGCCCGCGTCGAGACCGACCACGAAGTCGACCTCGTCGCTGCGCGCGGTCAGGATCAGCACGGGCAGGCTGGACCGGGCGGCGCGGAGCCGCCGGCACACCTCCAGGCCGTCCATCCCGGGCAGTCCGAGGTCGAGGATGACCAGGCTGACCCGTCCTGACAGCGCGTGTTCGAGAGCGCTCGGGCCATCGCCGCAGGTGGCAACCTCGTGGCCTTCCCTTTCCAGGGCGCGGGCCAGCGGCTCGGCGATCGCGGCATCGTCCTCGGCGAGGAGTACGGCGGGCACGGTGCTGACTCTACGCAATTCAGCCGGCACTGGTTCCTCCTAGGGGGAGGGTATTGGCAACTTCATGACGTCCCCAAGCTGTGGACGGTTCAGAAGTCGCTACACCGGGGTGATGCCGTGCCGGCGGCGGGAGAAGTCCCTGTCCTTGCCGGCGTACGCCGCGTACCGCCTGATCAGCTCGGCGCGCAGGTCCTCGGGCTCCACGATGCCGTCGACGACCAGCTCGGCGGCCAGGTGGACGATGTCGATGTCGGCCTCGTACCCGGCCCGCAGCCCGGCGACGTACTCCGCCCGCTCGGCCGGGTCCTCGATCGCCTGGATCTTGTTGAAGTACACCGCGTTGACCGCCGCGTCCGAGCCCATCACGGCGATCTTGGCGGTGGGCAGGGCGAGGCAGGCGTCCGGCTCGAAGCCCGGCCCGGCCATCGCGTAGAGGCCGGCCCCGTACGCCTTGCGCACGACCACCGAGATCTTCGGGACGGTGGCCTCGGACACCGCGCTGACCATCTTCGCGCCATGCCGGATGATGCCCTGCCGCTCCACGGCCGTGCCGACCATGAAGCCGGGCACGTCGGC
>JBJMIH010000213.1:0-8405 GCA_045806985.1 Mycobacteriales bacterium
ACCGGGTCGAGCTTGGACTCGCGGGCCGCCTGGGTCAGGTTGCGGCCGAACTGGTCGAGCACCAGCGAGGTCGACGGCGCGCCCTCGCTCCCGCCCGCTCCGGCCGGCTCCTTGCCCTGGGTGTACCCGGACAGCAGCTGGATCACCTGCTGGCGCACCCTGTTGAGGTCCGCGCCGAGCTTGACCAGCACCTGCGCCGCGACGCCTTCGCCCTCGCGGATCAGGCCGAGCAGGATGTGCTCGGTGCCGATGTAGTTGTGGCCGAGCTGAAGGGCCTCCCGCAGGGAGAGCTCCAGCACCTTCTTGGCGCGTGGCGTGAACGGGATGTGCCCGCTCGGCGCCTGCTGACCCTGCCCGATGATCTCTTCAACCTGCTGCCGGACGGCCTCCAGCGAGATCCCGAGAGACTCCAGGGCCTTGGCGGCCACGCCTTCGCCTTCGTGGATCAGCCCGAGCAGGATGTGCTCAGTGCCGATGTAGTTGTGGTTGAGCAGGCGCGCCTCTTCCTGCGCCAGCACGACCACCCGCCGCGCACGGTCGGTGAACCTCTCGAACATCCAGCAGCTCCTCGCACCGGATCGGATGAGTGTGCATCCTCTCCGTGTCCACTCTAGTCGCACTACCACTCCGACTCACGCCCGCTGGTACCCGGGGGTTCAGGTACCGGAAGGTGAAGTGAGGGTCGCGCTCCGTGAATCCCTCGTCGGGACTCTCTCGTTACACCCTGGCCAACTCTCGGGCCGGAAGCGGTGTTCCGCGCTACGCCCAGGGCGAACAGGCGCCCAAACCCGACGAACCGGGCTAGACGAGGGCGTCGTGACCGGACCGCGCGGTGTCGGCCGCCGCACGCGTGTCGGCGGCGTGCGGCGGCACGTCGGCCGAGTTCGTCAGCCTCGCCACCCCACGGAGAGTGAGCAGGCTGGCCAGCAGCCCGGAGAAGATCACCAGCACGCCGGTGGCGATCGCGGTCGCCGAGGGCAGCACCACCCTGATCGCGCCGCGCGGGTCCAGGTCGCCGAAGTGGTGCGAGCCCCAGTTCGAGATCGCCGCCACCGTGCCGGCCAGCCCGCCGAGTATCAGCAGCAGGCCGACCGTGACCAGCACCTCCAGGCGCATGAACGAGGCCCAGCGGGCGTGTCGACGTTCCGACACCAGCCCCTCGGTGCGGCCGTACAGCTTCGCGCAGCCGGCGAACAGCACCAGCTGCACGCCGACCAGCACCGCCAGGCAGGTGTACACCAGCGCGGACACGTCGAAGCGCACGTCGCCCAGCGAGATCGGGCCGCTGGCCAGCAGCGCGGTGAACACCAGGCCGAGCCCGCCGAGCACGATCCCGGGCCACAGCAGCGTCTTGCCCGGCGCGAACACCAGCAGGAACCGCAGGTGCCGCCAGCCGTCCCGCCAGGTACGCAGGTGCGGTGCCCGGGACCGGCCGTCCGGCTGGAGCGTCGTCGGTACCTCGACCAGGTCGTACCCGGCGATCGCCGCCCGCACCACCAGCTCGGAGGCGAACTCCATGCCGGGCATGCACAGCCCGAGCGCGCGGATCCGGTCCCGGTCGAAGCCGCGGATCCCGCAGTGGAAGTCGCCGATGCCCTTCAACCCGAACAGCCAGCGCCCCACCCGGCTCAGCACCGGATTGCCCAGGTACCGGTGCAGCGGCGGCATCGCGCCCTTGGCGATCCCGCCCTTGAACCGGTTGCCCATCACCACGTCGTGGCCCTCGCGCAGCTTCTCCACGAACGGGCCCAGGTTCGACAGGTCGTAGGAGTCGTCGGCGTCGGCCATGATCACGTACCTGCCGCGGGCGGCGTCGATCCCCGCCATCAGCGCGCCGCCGTACCCGCGGATCGGGGCGTTCACCACCCGGGCGCCGTTCTCGGTGGCGATCTGCTGGGAGCCGTCGGTGCTGCCGTTGTCCGACACCACCACCTCGCCGGCGACGCCCAGCTCAGCCAGTGAGCGAAGGGCCTTCCGCACGCAGACCGCCAGCGTCTCCGCCTCGTTCAGGCACGGGAGCAGGACTGTCACTTCCAGCTGGTCTGTCACGCTGAGCTTCCTCGTGTGCGGGGTGATGAGGCGAGCGTACCCGGAGCTGCGTGTACGCCATGGCCCCCGCCGCCGGCAGCAGCACCAGGGCGGGAAGGCCGTAACGATAGTCGAACAGGGAGGTGGCGATCGCGAAGACGATCAGCCCGACACCGGCCGTGCCGAGGAAGAGGACCTCCAGCCGGTCCCGCCACGGCACCCGGCGCCGGAACGCCGCGATGACCACCGCGAGCGCGCACAGCGCCAGGAACGGACCGGGCGTGTACCCGTACCGCTGGTAGCCGTGCAGGAACCGGTCGGCGCCGCGATCGGCGTGGTAGCTGACCGGCCGCAGCTGGAGCCCGTAGGACAGCAGCAGCGGCGCGCAGGACGGCGACCGGCGCGGCGACGGCGAGACCACCGGGTCGGCCGGGAAGTACACCCAGTCGGCGCAGTTGACCTTCCTGCCGTCGACCAGCACGATCTGGTGCGCGTGATCGCGCCACGGCGCGAAGAACAGCGCGCTCTCCCTGGTCACGACCTTGGTGTAGGCGAGCGGCTGGTGGGTGATCACGTCCACCGCGAAGCGTTGCAGCTTGGCCGACGCCTGCGGGTCGCCGTCGAACTGGCGGGCCGGGCTGTTCTTCCCCCACACGTAGGAGTTGCTGTCGGTGTAGACGTGCCCGTTCTCGCACAGCTTCCGCAGCTCGCCGTGTACGGGCGTGCTGTCACAGTCCGCGAACGGCGCCACCCGGCCGTACAGGAAGCGCCCCTGGTAGGTGGACAGCGCCCAGACGTGGTTGGTCGAGTGGAACCACACCGTGTAGCCGCCGACCACCAGCACCGCGCCGGCCGCGTACGCCGCCACCCGCAGCCAGCCCGGCCAGCGCAGCAGCAGGTACAGCGCGGCCAGCACGATCACCACCACGCCGACCGTCCGGACCAGCATCGCCGCGCCGAGCACCAGACCGGCGGCGGCCAGCATGACCGGGCCGGGCCGCCGCTTCCAGAGCAGGAGCAGCACGCCGGCGGTGAGCAGGGTGAGGAAGAAGGTCTCCGACAGCACGTACCGCTCGGACAGCAACTCGAAGCCGTCCAGCGCCACCGGCGCGACCGCCAGCACCGCGGCCCAGCGCGGCACCCCGCGCCGGTACAGGAACGCGTACACCGCCACGACCAGCGCCAATGCAATCAGGTGCTGCGCGGCGGTGACGGCGGCCACCTCGAAACCGGCCTTGCGGAACGCGTACAGCAGCACCGAGTACCCGATCGGCCGGATCGGGTCGGGCTTCGGGTTGACGCCGTAGTACAGGTACCGCTGGGTGTCCGGGAACCACAGGCCGGGCCAGTACGCCGCGACCGCGACCAGCCGCAGCGCGATCCCGGCGAGCAGCACGAGCCCGAGGCCCCAGTGCGGGGCGGCGCGCCGGTACAGGCGGCTCATGCGGTGGCCTCGGCGGTGGCCGGCTCGGGTTCCGGCTCGGCGGGCGGGGTGCGGCGGCGGAGCCAGGCCAACAGGCCGAGCGCACCGGCCGGCGGCAGCACGGCCAGCGCCGGCACGCCGTAGCGGGCGTCGAACAGCGAGGTCGCGGACGGGATCACCAGCAGCGCCAGACCGGCCAGCGCCAGCACCGGCGCGTCCCAGCGCAGCCGGCCGGGCCGGGCGAGCGCGGCGAGGCCGAGCAGCAGCGCGATCGCGAGCAGCGGGCCGGGGGTGACCGCGATCCGGCTCCAGGCGTGCAGGAAGCGGGCGGCGGCGTGGTTGCTCGCGGTGCGCGCCGGGTGCAGGTTCGGGTTGTACGACTGGAGCATCGGCGCGCAGCTCACCTGGGTCTGCTGGGGTGGGGCCGGTGCCGGATCGGCGGGGAACCGCATCCACTGGTTGCACAGCACGGTGCGGTCGTCGAGGTACGGCAGCGGCTTGCGGAACGGGGCCGGGTCGTTCCGGGACAGGTCGAAGTACTTGAGCGTGTCGCGGACGACGGCCTTGGCGTAGTCGACCGGCTGGTGCTCGATCACCTTGGTGGCGAAGTCGCTGAGCTTGGGGTCGTCCTTCACGCTGGGGAAATACCGGCGGCCGGGACTGTTGGAGTGCCAGACGTAGTCGTCCGGATTGCCGGAGATGTGGTGGGTCTCGCAGAGCCTGGCCTCCGCGCCGTGCACCGGCGTCCGGGTGCAGTCCGCGAACGGGGCCACCCGGCCGTACAGGAAGCGGCCCGAGTACTGGGTGGTCGCGAACACGCCGTGGCTGGAGTGGTACCAGACCAGGTAGCCGCCGATCGGCAGCACCACGGCCAGCGCGAACCCGGCCAGCGCCCGCCAGCCGACCCGGCGGACCAGCAGGTACAGCAGGCCCAGCCCGGCCAGCGGCAGGCCGACCGTGCGGGTCAGGCCGGACAGCGCGAACAGCAGGCCGGCGCCGGTCGCGGCCAGCCAGCCCGGCCGGTCCGCCCACAGCAGCAGCCCGACGGCGGCGGCCAGGAGGGCGGTGAAAAGGGCCTCGGCGAGCAGGTAGTGCTCGACCAGCAGCGCGTTCGCGTCCAGGGCGAGCGGCGCGGCGGCGACCACGGCGAGCCAGCGCGGGCCGCCGCGCCGGACCACCAGCAGGTAGATCCCGGCGACGACGGCCAGGCCGAGCAGGTTCTGGAAGGCCGCGAGCGTCCAGGCCGGCGCGTGCGACTTGGCGAAGATCCAGACCAGCGCGGGGTAGCCGAACGGGCGCTGCTCGTCCGGGTGCGGCGACAGCACGGCGTTGCGCAGGTAGTGCTGGCTGTCCGGAAACCACAGCGCCGGCCAGTACGCGACGAACGCCAGCACCCGCAGGGCGAGCCCGGCGGCGAGCAGCGCCCCCAGCGGCCAGTACGGGCGGTACCGCCTCATGCGGACTCCTCCGGCAGGCGGCGGCGCAGGTGCTGGAGCGCGAGCGCGCCGGCCGGCAGCAGCAGCGGCAGCGCCGGTATCGCGTACCGGTAGTCGAACAGGCTGGTGGCGACCGCGCCGACCAACAGCGCCAGGCTGGTCAGACCGAGCAGCGCCAGCTCCCAGCGGATCCGACCCCGCCGGAACAGGCCGGCGATGACCAGCAGCAGGCAGAGCGCGAGCAGCGGGCCGGGGGTGTACCCGAAGCGCTGGTAGTCGTGCAGGATCCGGGCGGCCGCGCCGTCCCGGTGGACGTCGCGGGCGCGGTCAGGGCGCCCGTCGAAGCCGCCCCGCCGGGCCAGGTACGGCGGGTGGCAGCGCTGGCCGGGCACCGGGAACTCGTACGTGCCGGGACACTGGGTCACCCGCGACGACCAGCGGCCGGGCAGGAAGAAGTGGACGGATTCGCCCAGCACCGCGCCCAGGTACGCGCCGGGCTGGGCCATGATCGCCTGCCGGGCGAAGGTCTGGAGGCGGCCGTCGGCGTGCGGGTCGTCGCGGTACGACCCGGCCGGGCTGTCCGCGTCCCAGACGTAGTGGGACGGGTTCTTGCGCCGGTCGACCGGGGTGTCGTCGCACAGCTCCCGCGCGGACGGGTGGAACTTGTCGCAGTTCGCGAAGGTCATCACCCGGCCGTACAGGTAGTGGCCGCCGAACTGGTTGGTCGCGAACGTCCCGTACCGCTGGTGGTAGGCGATCGCGTACCCGCCGACCGGGATCACCACGGCCACCGCGAAGGCCACCGGCAGCCGCCAGCCGACCCGCCTGACCAGCAGGTACGCCAGTCCGAGCAGGCCGAGCGGGAGGCCGACGGTGCGGGTCAGCGCGGCGGCGGCGAACAGCGCCCCGGAGGCGGCGGCGGCCACCGGGCCGGGCGCCGGCTGCCGCCACAGCAGCAGGCCGAACGCGGCCGCCAGCAGCACGGTGAACAGCGAGTCGGCGAGCAGGTAGTGCTCGACCGCGATCACGGTCGCGTCCAGCGCGAGCGGGGCGGCGGCCAGCGCGGCCAGCCAGCGGGGCAGGCCGCGGTGCGCGCAGAAGGCGTAGACGGCCACCACCAGCGCCAGCCCGAGCAGGTGCTGGGTGAGGGTGACCGCGGACAGCCGGTGCACGCTCAGCCGGAAGGCGGTCAGGAACGCCGAGTACCCGTACGGCCGCTGGAAGTCGATCCTGTGCTGCTCGCTGGCGCCGATGTACCGGCCCGAGTCCGGGTACCAGAAGGCCGGGCCGTACCCGACCATCGCCAGCAGCCGCAGCAGTCCACCGGCCAGCACCAGCAGCACCAGTCCCCAGTGCCGGCGGGCCATAGCGGCGAATGCGGCGAAACGCCCCGAAACAGCCGCGATCCGACCGGAGTCCTCCTCCGGCCGGATCGTGGAACCCGCCGCAGTCGCGGAGGCATCCCGGGCGCTCGCGGTCACCCGCGCAATCTATCCCCTGGCACAGGGGACGAACCGCACGCCCCTACGTGACCCCTATGCCTAGTGGGCCTCGTCGTAGAGCTTCACGACGTCCGCGGAGATGCGACCGCGATCGCTGACCTTGTGCCCTTGCTCCTTGGCCCAGGCGCGGATTTCCGCGTTGCGCTGGGCATCGCTGGTCCGGCGACGACGCGGCGCCGGAGCCGCACCCGAGCGGGTACTCGTCCGCCCGGCCTTACGCGCGACACTGACATACGGGGCGAGATCGTTGCGGAGCTTCTCCGCGTTCTTCCCGGAAAGGTCGATCTCATAGGCCGTACCGTCGAGTGCGAACGTAACGGTTTCCTCGGCGTCCCCGCCGTCGAGGTCGTCGATGAGCAGAACCTTGACCTGCTGCGCCATGAATGAGCCTTTCACCTCAGTCCCCGGTGGTCGGGCTTATTCTGAAGAAACTCAGCCGGAAAAGCAATTCGACCGACGGGTTTATCTCGGTGATCCGAGGGACTATTCCGGGCGCACGAGCGGGAACAAGATGGTCTCTCGGATTCCCCTGCCGGTCAGCGCCATGAGCAGTCGGTCGATGCCCATACCCAGGCCGCCGCTCGGCGGCATGCCGTACTCCAGGGCGCGCAGGAAGTCCTCGTCCAGGCGCATGGCCTCCGGATCACCCTGAGCGGCCAGCAACGACTGGGCGACGAACCGTTCGCGTTGCACAACGGGGTCGACAAGTTCGGAGTAGGCAGTGGCGAGTTCGAAGCCGGAGATGTACAGATCCCACTTCTCGGTGACACCCGGGGTGGTGCGGTGCGGCCTGGTGAGCGGCGTGGTGTCGGCGGGGAAATCACGCACGAAGGTGGGTTCGGTCAGCGACCCGGCGACGAGTGCCTCGAACAGCTCCTCGACCAGCTTGCCGTGACCCCAGGCCGGGTTGGCGGCGATGCTGTGCTTGTCGGCATAGCCCCGCAACGTCTCCACCGGGGTGTCCGGGGTGACTTCTTCCCCGAGTGCCTCGGATACCGCCCCGTACAGCGTGATATTCCGCCACTCGCCGCCGAGGTCGACTTCCGTGCCATCGAAGTGACGCACCACGGTCGAGCCGGACACGCTCAGTGCAGCTTCCTGCACGAACCCGCGGGTGAGTTCGGCCATCGTGTCGTAGTCGCCGTATGCCTGGTACGCCTCGAGCATCGCGAATTCCGGGCTGTGGGACGAGTCCACCCCCTCGTTGCGGAAGTTCCGATTGATCTCGAAGACCTTCTCGATGCCGCCGACAACGCAACGCTTGAGGAATAACTCCGGCGCGATGCGGAGATACAGATCGAGGTCGAGTGCGTTCATGTGCGTGACGAACGGTCGCGCGGCGGCGCCGCTGGCGACCACCTGGAGCATCGGCGTCTCGACTTCCAGATAGCCGCGCCGATGGAACGACTCGCGCAGCGACCGCACCACCTCGGCGCGAGTCCGCACCATTTGGCGCGCCTCGGGCCGGACGATCAGATCGACGTACCGCTGCCGTACCCGGGTTTCCTCACTCATCGGCCGGTGCGCGACCGGGAGCGGGCGCAACGCCTTCGACGTGAGCACCCACCGGTCGACGAGCACCGACAACTCGCCGCGCTTGGAGGTGATGACCTCGCCCTCCACGCCGACGTGGTCGCCGATGTCCACGGTCCGCTTCCACTCGGCCAGCGAGTCCTCGCCGACCACCGCCAGCGACAGCATGACCTGCAACTCCGTCGCCATGTCCGGCCCGGCGGCGGCGTCGGTCGAGCCGGCACGCAGGGTGGCGAAGCAGAGCTTGCCGGTGTTGCGCACGAAGATGACCCGGCCGGTGACGGCGACCTTCTCGCCGGTGTGCGTGTCCGAGGGCAGGTCAGGGTGGGACTCCCTGACCTCGGCCAGCGTGTGCGTGCGGGGGAATCCGACCGGATAGGGTTCGATGCCCTCGGCGATCAGCCGGTCGCGCTTTTCCCGGCGTACCCGCATCTGCTCGGGAACATCGTCGTCGTCTTCGGGGACGGGAAGGTCGTCGGTCAC
>JBJMIH010000214.1:0-31237 GCA_045806985.1 Mycobacteriales bacterium
CGGCGGCGACGCGGCCAGTTGGCGGCGGCGCGCGGCGGCGGCGCGGCCGGCTGGCGGCTGGGGCGGGCGGTGGGTGGGGCGGGCGGTGGGTGGGGCGGGCGGTGGGTGGGGCGGGCGCCGTACGGGTGTCGCTGGCCGCGCATCCTCGCCGGCCGGCGAGCGGTGCGGTGCTTGGCAGGCACCCGGCGGCGGGTTATGGTGACGGCGTCGATTCCCCTGCGGGTGCGGCGGATGTGTTGCTCCGCCCCCCAGGGACGTCTTTCCCCGCCCGGCCCGGGCGTTCACCAGTTCGACCGTGCTGTTGTCAGCACATACGCCCGAACTGTCGGGTATTCGGCTATTCAGCCACGTTCTCAAGGAGAACCACTTGAACAACTCCGCAACACCGGCGAAGGGCGGGGCTCTCGCCCCGATCGCCGGCATTCTCGACGTCCGCGACAGCCGCGGCTACGTCCGCGCGTCCGGCTGGCTGGCCGGACCCGGCGACGCCATGGTGTCCGCGACCCAGCTCCGCACATACGGCCTGCGCCGCGGTGACGCGGTCACCGGCGCGACCCGTCCCGCCACCAACGGCGGGAAACACCCGACCCTGGCCAGGGTCGACACCATCAACGGGCTCGACCCGCGGGATGCCGCGCACCGGCCCGACTTCTACGACTTCACCCCGCTCAACCCCGACCAGCAGCTCCGCCTGGAGACCACGCCGGACCAGCTGGTCACCAGGACCATCGACCTGCTGATGCCGATCGGCAAGGGCCAGCGGGCGCTCATCGTCTCCCCGCCCAAGGCCGGCAAGACGATGATCCTCCAGGCCATCGCCCACGCGATCAGCCGCAACCACCCGGAGTGCCACCTGATGGCCGTTCTCGTCGACGAGCGGCCGGAGGAGGTCACCGACATGCGGCGTTCGATCGACGGCGAGGTCGTGTACTCCACCTTCGACCGGCCGGCCGCCGACCACCTGACGGTCGCCGAGCTGTCGATCGAGCACGCCAAGCGCCGGGTCGAGCTCGGCCAGGACGTGGTGGTGCTGCTCGACTCGCTCACCCGGCTGGGCCGCGCGTACAACAACGCCGCCCCCGCCTCCGGCCGGATCCTGTCCGGCGGCATCGACGCCTCCGCACTGCACCGGCCGAAGAAGCTGCTCGGCGCCGCCCGCAACCTGGAGAACGGCGGCTCGCTGACGATCATCGCGACCACGCTCGTGGAGACCGGCTCGACCGGCGACACGGTGATCTTCGAGGAGTACAAGGGCACCGGCAACGCCGAGCTGCGGCTCGACCGGCGCCTCGCCGACAAGCGGCTCTACCCCGCCATCGACATCGCCCCGTCCGGCACCCGCCGCGAGGAGCTGCTGCTCGACCCCGACGAGCTGGCCGTGATGCGCTCGCTGCGCGCCGCGCTGGCCGCGATGGATTCCCGCCAGGCCATGGAGCACCTGCTCACCCAGCTGCGCAAGACCGGCAGCAACGCCGAGTTCCTGCTGCGGATGGCGCAGTCGACCGGCCACGCCGCCCACGCCGCTCACGCCGCCACGGCCACGGCCACCGCCGCCTGACGAAATTTCTTCCCGGCCGGTGGCATCGTGGCCCGGCCCCGCGGTGTCGTAGCGGGTGGTGGACGCAGAGACCCGGCGGCAGGTGACCGACTTCGTGACCGCGCGCTCCGGCGCGCTGATCCGGTATGCCTACGTGCTGACCTGCGACCAGTCCGCCGCCGAGGACCTGCTGCAGACCGCGCTCACCCGCACCGCCGCCCGCTGGCGGCACGTGCGCGGCGACCCGGAGGCGTACGTCCGCAAGGCCATGTACCACGAGCAGCTCAACCGCTGGCGCAACCGGCGCAACCGGCCGGAGACCGTGCTCGCCGAGCCGCCCGAGACGGCCGTCGCCGATCGCACCGGCGAGGTGGACGTGCGGCTGGAGGTGGTGCACGCGCTGCGCCGGCTGGCACCCCGGCGGCGCGCGGTCCTCGTCCTGCGCTACCTGGAGGACCTGCCGGAGAGCGAGGTCGCCGCGATCATGGGCTGCTCGGTCGGGACCGTCCGCAGCCAGGCCAGCCGGGCCCTGGCCAGGCTGCGCGAGCTCGCGCCGCACCTCGGCGAGCTCGTCGACATCGCGCACGGGGAGAGGGAGATGCCTCGATGACGATCCCGCCCGACGAACTCGTCCGCGACGGGCTGCGCCGCATCGCCGACCAGGCCGCGCCGGTCAGCGGCGGCGGCCTGGCCGCCAGCGTGATCGCGGGCGCCGAGCGCCGGCACCGCCGGACGCTCGCCACCTCGGCCGCGGCCGTCGTCGCCGTCCTGGTGCTCGGCGCGGCCGTCGCGGCCGGCACCACCCACCGGCGCGACATCGTGCCCGCTGCCCGGGTCCCGTTCCGGGACGCCGTCAGCAGCGGCCCGGTCGCCATCGGCTGGTACCACATGCGCGGCATGAAGGACGACGCGAACTGGGTGCTGAACCCCGCCACCGGCGCCTATCGGCTGCTGCGCGGTGAGACGATCATGGACATCTCCCCGGACGGCCGGACCGCGCTCGCCTACCCCTTCACCGACCGGTACGCCACCCACGTCGACCTGGTCGACCTGGTCACCGGCAAGGTGACCCGGCGCCCGCTCGGCCACGTGCTGCTCAACGCCCGGTGGGCCCCGGCCGGCGACAGGTACGTCGTCACCGTGACCGACGCTCCGGTGACTCCCGAACCGCGACGCACCGGGTTCGTGGTCGGGTGGACCGACGGCACGGCACAGCAGTACGTCCGCCTGCCCGGCCCGGCCGGCGGGCTGCCGCAGGAGCTGAGCTGGGCCGGCGACAGCGGCGGACTCTGGTCCTGGGGCCGCGACACCAGCCTCGGTGCCGCCGGCGCGGACGGGCTCCCGCTCACCCGGTACGGGTTGGATGGCAGGGCCATCACGGCGATGACACTGGACGCCACGCGACCGTCCCGGCCGGAGCGCCAGCCCCCACGACCCCTGGTCTCGCCCGACGACCGGTACGTCGTCAGCCTCACCGCCAACGACACCTTCATGGTGTCCGACCTGTCCGGCGACAACGGGGTGACCGGTCCGCTCGGCAGCCGGTACGACACCACACCGCTCAGCTGGTACGACGACACCCACCTCGTCGTCCAGCGGTCCGACCTCGGCAGGACCAGGGAACGGGTGGTCGTGGTCGGGCTGGACGGGCGGGTGACCAGGGTGCTGGTGCCGTGGCAGCCGGGTTCGCTACGAGCGGAGTTCCACGTGTACCGGCGCGGCTAGGGTCGGGGGCATGGGGACCGCCGCCTACGACGCGCACGCCGACTGGTACGAGGAGTACGTCAGCGCGTCGGTCGAGGTCGGCTACACCCGCCGCGTGCACGACCTGATCCGGCTGCTGCTCGGCCGGGGTGGCGGCGCCTGCCTGGACGTGTGCTGCGGTACCGGCGTGCCGGCGCCGGTGCTGCGCGAGCTGGGCTGGACGCCGGTCGGCGTGGACCTGTCCCGCGGCCAGCTCCGGCACGCCGCCGGCCGGCTGCCGGTCGCGGTCGGCGACGCGGCCGCGCTGCCGGTGGCCGGCGGCGCGGTGCCGGCGGCCGTGTGCGTGCTCGCCCACACCGACGTGCCGGACTACGCCGCGGTGCTCCGCGAGGTCGCCAGGGCGCTGCGGCCGGGCGGACGGTTCGTCCATGTGGGCGTGCACCCGTGCTTCGTGGGCGCGTTCGCGGACTGGAGCGGCTGGAAGGGCGGCTCGCGGGTGGTGGTGGACGCCCGCTACGCCGACCGGTCGCACACCTTCGACGGGTGGAACCCGCACGGCGTGCGGGCCAGGGTCGGCGCCTGGCACCTGCCGCTCGCCGACCTGCTGAACGCCGTCACCGCCGCCGGCCTGCGCCTGGACCGCACCGCCGAGACCGGCCCCGGCGGCCTCGCGGACGTGTTCGCCCTCGTGGCGGTCAAGCCGGGGGCGTGACTCCGGCGCCTCTCAGGCGCCGGTGGCATGCTGTCCGCCGTGGTCGGGGAGAGCGCGGTAGCGGGCGCCGAGGTGGTGGTGCTGGGGCCGGTCGGGGTGCGGATCGGCGGGCGGGTGGCGGTGCCGTCGGCGGAACAGGCCCGGACGCTACTGGGCGCGCTGGCGCTGGCGGGTGCGGCGGGGTTGAGCGGGCCGGCGCTGGCCGAGGCGATCTGGCCGGAGGACACCACCAGCCGGCACCGGACGTCGCTGCCGGTGGCGGTGCACCGGGTCCGTCGCTGGCTGCGCGAGGTAGCTGAGGACGCGGTCGCGATCGAGTCGACGGGGAGCGGGTACCGGCTGGCCGGCGCGGTGGACGCGGACCGCTTCCGCCGGCTGGTCGCCGCCGGCCAGGAGAGTGCGGCGGACGGCGAGGCGCGGATCGCGGCGCTGGCCGCGGCGCTGGCGCTGTGGCGGGACGACCCGCTGGCCGGCACACAGGTACCGCCGGGCCTGGAGGCGGCCGTGGACGGCCTGCACCGGACCCGGATCGCCGCCGCCGTCCGGTACGGCCGGCTGCTGGTCGCGGCGGGCCGCCCGGCCGAGGCGGCTGACGTGCTACTGCCGGTCGCCGGCCAGCACCCGCTGGACGAGCACCTCCAGGGCGCGCTGATCGAGGCGCTGGCGGCGGCGGGCCGGCAGGCCGAGGCGCTGGACCGGTACGAGCGGCTGCGGCTGCGGCTGGCCGACGAGCTGGGTGTCGACCCGGGCCGCGAGCTGAGCGAGACGCTGGTGCGGGTGCTGCGGCAGAACCTGCCGCCGGCGACCTCGCGGCCGGCCGCGCCCACCGGGGTACCCGCCCAGCTGCCGCCGGCCGTCGCCGGCTTCGTCGGCCGGGACGGCCCGCTGGCCGAGCTGGACGCGCTGCGCCGGGCGGGCGATGCTGGCGGCTCGGTGGTGATCTCCGCGCTGGACGGGCTGGGCGGGATCGGCAAGACCGCGCTGGCCGTGCAGTGGGCGCACCGGGTGGCCGGCGGCTACCCGGACGGCCAGCTGTACGTCGACCTGCGCGGGTACGCCGCCACCGACCCGGTGCGGCCGGTGGAGGTGCTGGGCAGGTTCCTGCGCGCGCTCGGCGTGCCCGCCGACCAGGTGCCGGCCGGGACCGGCGAGGCGGCGGCGCGGTACCGGTCGCTGGTCGCCGGGCGGCGGATGCTGATCCTGCTGGACAACGCCGCCGACGCCGACCAGGTCCGCCCGCTGCTACCCGGCACACCGACCTGCCTGGTGCTGGTCACCAGCCGGGCCCGGCTGGACGGACTGCTGGTGCGGGAGGGCGCGCGGCAGCTCACCCTGCGGGTGCTCGACACGGCCGAGGCGGTGGAACTGCTCGCGTCGGTGGCCGGCGGGGAGCGGGTGGCGGCCGCGCCGGTGGCCGCGGCCGAGCTGGTGGCGCTGTGCGGGTACCTGCCGCTGGCACTGCGGATCGTCGGCGCGCAACTGGCCGCCGACCCGGCGATGACGCTCGCCGCCCAGGTCGCCGCGCTGCGCGAGGACCGGTGGGCCGAACTCGCCCTGCCCGCGGACCCCGGCCTGTCCGTGCGTGCCACCTTCGACCTGTCGTACGCCAGCCTGGACCCGGCCGACCAGCGGCTGTTCCGGCTGCTCGGCCTGGCGCCCGGCCCGGACATCGCACCGGCGGCGGTGGCGGCGCTGGCCGGCCAGCCGGTGCGGGCGGCGGAGCGGGCGCTGCGCCGGCTGGTGACCGCCCATCTCGTCGACGGCGGTGACGGCCGGTACTCCCTGCACGACCTGGTCGCCGAGTACGCCCGCGACCGGGCCGAGCCGGCCGACCACGAAGCGGTCCGCGAGCTGTGCCGCTGGTACCTGGCCACCGCCCAGGCGGCCGGCCGGCGGCTGTACCCGAGCGCGCCCACGCTGCTGGAGCCCGGCGAGGCCGGAGCGGAGCCGCTGCCGTTCCCCGACGACGACGCCGCCCAGGCCTGGCTGGACGCCGAGCGGGCCACCCTGTCCGCGGTGGCCGCGCACGCCGCCACGCACGGGCCGTACGACGTGGCCTGGCATCTGATCGACAGCCACGGGCGCGCCCTGCGTACCCGGGGCGACCTACCCGCGACGCTCGCGCTCGGCGAGGACGCCCTGGCCGCCGCCGAGCGGGCCGGCGATCCGCGCGGCGCCGCGCTCGCCCACCGGTACGTGGGCCAGGCCCGGCAGGACCAGGAGGGCCCGGCGGCCGCCTTCGAGCACCTGGAGAAGTCCCTCGCCGCGGCCAGGACGGCCGGGTGGGTCACCGGCGAGTCGCTCGCGCTCAACGGGCTGGCCGCCGCGCGGGCGATGAGCGGGGACGTGGCCGGCGCGGTCGAGCCGTTCCGCGCGGTGATCGAGCACAGCAGGACGCACGGGCTCACCGACACCGCCAGGATCGCGACCGCGAACCTCAGCGTGGCGCTGCGCACGCTCGGCCGGCTGCCCGAGGCCCTGGAGCACAACGAGGCGCTCCGCGAGTGGCACCGCGGAACCGCCGGCGACGAGCTGGTGGCGCTGGGCAACCGCGCCGAGATCTACCTGGACCTGGGCCGGCTCGCCGAGGCCGAGCAGACCGCCGGCCGGGCCAGGATCGCGGCCCAGCGGGCGGGCAACCGGCTGGCCGAGGGCAACATCCGCCACATCGCGGCCAGGATCAGGCTGGAGGAGGGCGAACCCGAGCAGGCCCGTACCGAGGCCAGGGCCGCGCTCGACGTCGCCCTGGACATGGGCCACCGCTGGCTGGAGGCCGAGGCCGAGACGGTACTGGCCGAGGCCGACCTCCAGCTCGGCGCCGACGAGGAGGCGCGGGCGCACCTCGGTCACGCGCTGGAGCTGAGCGCCGCCACCCGGCACGTCCCCGCCGAGGTCCGGGCGCTACTCGCGCTGGCCAGGCTCGACGGGCAGCCCGAACCCGCGCAGCGGGCGCTGGCCATCGCCCACGAGCGCGGATACCGCGTGCTGGAGGCGGACGCCCTCAGCACCCTCGCCCTCCTGCACCGGCACGCCCACGACCAGGCCGCCGCGACCACCCACGCCGAGCGCGCCCTCGCCCTGTACCGGGACTGCGGCGCCGCCCTCCGCGAGTCCCGGATATGGCGCCTGCTCGCCGACATCGAGCAGGCGCCAGCGCCCGAATCGTGACACCCGCGCGTCACCGTTCCATTCGCCTGCCCGTCACTGCTCGGCAAGGTCGACGATCTCCCGGTCGGAGAGGACTCCGCCGTAGACGCGCACGTCGTCGATCGCGCCGAGGAACATGTTCTTCCAGGCGGTGGGCGTCCAGGCCGCGCCGGCGTGCAGCGGGCCGGTGGCCTTCCACGGTGTGGTGTAGGCGGCGCTGCCCTCCAGCTGCCCGTTCACGTACAGCTTGATCTGCTGGGTGGCCGGGTCGTACACGCCGGCCAGGTGCGTCCACGTGTTGAGCTTGGCGCTGCTGGTGGCCCGGGCGACCGCCTGGCCGGTCGGGTCGGCCCTGTCCGCGGTGTTCATGACGAACGCCCAGCCGTTGCCCTTGTTGTACTGGAGGTAGACGCCGCTCTGCGCGGTGCCGTCCATGCTCACCACGGTGCGCCAGTCACCGTCCAGCGCGGTCGGGTTGACCCACGCCGAGATCGTGAAGCCGTGCGAGGTGTCGACCACCGGGCCGGCGGTGCTGGCCCGGCCGCCGGTGCCGGTGAACGCGAGCGCGCCCAGGCCGTTGTGGCCGCTGCCGGTCCCGCCGAAGGCGGCGCCGCCGGCCAGCGCCAGCGGCCGCTGGTTGCCGGAGGTGTCGGCCGCGGTGGTGCCGGTGCCGTCGTCCAGCAGCCACTCGCCGGCCAGCTCCGGCTCGTCGATGATCCGCAGCACCTCGCCCTGGTACACGATCCGGTCCCAGACGCGCACGTCGTCCACGTCGCCGGCGAACCCGCGGCCGATCACGAACGGCCCGGCGGCGGTGAACGTGCCGGACACCGCGACCGACCCGGCCAGCTCGCCGTTCACGTACAGCCGGGCCTGCTTGGCGGCGGTGTCGTACTCCCCGGTGAGGTAGGTCCAGGTGCCGGCCGCCGCCGTGGTGGCGGACTCCGCCACCTGGCCGGTCGCGCCGGCCGTGTCGGACGGGGCCACCCGGAACGACCACTTCTTGTCGGTGGCGTTGTACCCGAGCGACAGGGCGCTGGTGTTCTCGCCGTCCTCGGCCAGCACGGTGCCGGAGGTGCCGGTGCCGGACAGCCGCACCCACGCCGACACGGTGTAGTTCTTCGCGGTGTCGGCCAGCACCGGGCCGGCGGTGGCGGCCTGGCCGGCGCCGGTGAAGGTCACCGCCTTGTCGGCGGCGGTCAGGGTACGGCCGGTGGTCCAGGTGTTGCCGCCGGTCAGGGTGGCGGTGTGGCCGTTGCCGGCGGAGTCGGCGAGGGTGCTGCCGCTGCCCTCGTCCGCCGTCCAGCGCGCGGCCGGTCCGGTCGCCCTGCCGACGTCGAAGGTGTAGACGCGGGGATCGGACGGGTTGCCGGCCCGGTCCACCGACTCGACCGTCAGGAAGGTCACCCCGTACGCGTACGGGGCCAGCGGCAGCGTCACCGGGGCGCCCAGGCTGGGCGCGGCCACCCAGGTGGTGGCCGCGCCCTGCAACCCGTACCGGTACCCGGCGACGTCGTCGACGCCGTTGTCGGACACGCCGTTGGAGTCGAAGGTGAACAGGCCGGTGCGGCCCACCCCGCCGTGGTCCCGGTCGTCGGCGACGTACAGCCCGTCGGCGGAGGTGATCGTCGGCGGCACGTTCGGCTTGTCGTTGTCGATGGTGAACTCGCACCAGCCGGTGACCGGGCTGGAGTCGGTGCCGTCCCTGTCCTGGCTGCGGAAGGCGTAGGTGGCCCTGTCGGTCAGGCTGGCGGACGGGGTGAGCTGGGCGACGTGGCCGGACTGCACGTTCTTGGTGTCGGCGGAGTCCCAGGTGGTGGGGTAGGTGCCGTCGGCGTTCAGCTTCGGCCAGGCGAACCACACGTCGAGCGGGTCGCCGTCGCCGTCGGTCACGGTGTCCCGGAAGGTGGGCTTGACGCTCCCGACGTATGGCCGGTTCGCCCCGGTCGCGCACGGCTTGTTGTCCACGGTCAGGTTGGTCGGCACTGCCGGCACCGTGTTGTAGTTGACCACCAGGTAGACGGTGTTGAACTTCTTCCAGCCGTTGTGGTTGGACTCGTCGTAGGCGCGCAGGCCGAAGGTGACGCTGCTACCGGCGTTCGCGGCCGTCTGGGTCGGGCCGGTCGCGCCGCCGATCTCGGTGTAGAGGTTGCCGACGTTCCCGGGCGGGCAGGTGCTGCTGTTGCCGTTGGTCACGTTGCCGACGTCGTGGGTCCACAGGCCGGAGTTGTTGCTCCAGTCCGCGTCGGGGCCCGGCTCGGCGCCGAAGGAGTACAGGTCGGTGCGGGTGGCAGAGCACTGATAGGTCTTCTTCAGGTAGCCGGTGAACGTGGCGGACAGCACGTGCTTGTGGGCGAACGCCGAGGTCTGGAATACGAACAGTGACCGGTACTTCTCCCAGGTGTCACCGGGATCGACGTCCTCGTCGATGTAGCCGACCTTGGCGACACCCTCCCCCTTGTCGTAGTTCCAGTACACCTGGGCGGGATGGGCCTGGTTGATCATGGTCCAGTTGGAGCCCACCGACACCGACGGGTCGATGTACACCGGGTACACCGTCGACGGCGAGGTCAGCATCGCCCGGTCGGGAGTGATCGCGAGGCCGCCCTCGGACACCGTGACCGGCATGTCCGCCCGCCGGCCACCTCCCCGGGCGGAGTCCCACATCACCGGCACGCCCGAGCCGAAGGCCGGATTGCCCTGCACGTCCACGACCCGGATGCCGCCGTTCAGGCCGTCCGGCACCACACGCATGCCGCCGGACAGCGCGGTGGTGAAGCGGACCGTGGCCAGGGCCGGGTTGGCCGCGGCCTTGCGGTTCTTCACCACCAGTACCTCGGAGTACCCGTACACCGAGACGCGCACCTCGAGGTCGACGCCGGGCAGCACCTCCGGGTAGGTGGCGGTGTCGCCCTTCAGCGCGGGCGCGGGAAGCCGGCCGGGCCAGCCCAGCGCGACCGACCTGCCGTCGCGGGTGAGCGAAACCAGCGGGCCGGCGCCGCCGCCGGACAGGCTGAGCTTCAGCGGCGAGGCGGCCGGGGCGACCGCGCCGCTCCCGGTGCGGCGCAGCGTGTTGTCCACCGGTGTCCACGAGCCGTCGGTCCGCCGCACCCGCACCGGCTGCGGGGCCACCTTGGCGGTCAGCGTGCCGGACGGGTTCGCGAACACCTGCGTCGTCTCGGTCCGCTGGCCGGTCACCTCCACCCGGTGGCCGCTCGCCCGTGCCGCCGCCAGCGCCCCGCCCACCGACGCCACCGCGTCGGGGGAGGCGGGCCGTGGCTCCGCCGCGGCCGGGAAACCCGCCACCGTGACGGTCGCCGCCACCGCCAACCCCAACAGACCAACCCGTCCCAGTCCCGCCATCACCGTCTCCTCGCGCCACTCCAAGTGACGGACGGAGGATGGCGTAGCCCGTTGACGCGGTGATGACACCGCAGGTAATCACTGGACGGTCAGCCGTCGTAGAGCCAGCGGCGGAACAGGCGGCTCATGGCCGGCATCACCAGGTACGTCAGCAGCGGCACCATGACCAGCGGAAAGGCGAACGCGCGCAGGGGGAGCGGCCAGCCCTGGGTGAGCGGAGCGGCCAGCCACTGGAACAGCAGGCTGAGCGGGTAGACGGCGAGGAGGGTGACCGCCACCATCTTGATCCTCGGCGGGCTGGCGGACCACCGGCCGGGCAGGCTGAACCAGGTCTCCATCCCGCTGGTGTGGTCCCGATGCTCGCGGGCGATCCCGTCCAGCTTGCGGATCCACTGCTCCCGCTCGGCGGAGTCCAGCCAGTCCCCCAGCCGGTCGGGATCGCTGAAGCGCAGGATCGTGTGGTACCGGTTCGACTGGTCGGGCGGGCGGAGCCACGTCGCGCCGAGGTGGCCGGGGCGGCGGGTGGCGGCGGCGGTGATGCCGTGCGCCCACTCCTCGAAGTCGGCTTCCCGGCCAGGCCGCACGTCCCAGCGGAAGACGACCGTGACCGGCTCCCGCTCAGCCACGGAAACCCTGGCGGATCAGGGCGGCGGCGCCGGCGGCCAGTACCGCCGCACCGCCGGCGACGGCGGCCAGCGCGCCCCACCGGGCGGCACGGGTCGGCTCGGCGGGCCGGTCGCCCGGCGCCAGGTCACCGGTGGTGCCGCCGGTCCGGGCCCTGGCCAGCAGTTCGGCCAGGTGGATCGCCTCCCGGCCGCCGCTGTCCAGCTCGTGGATCTGGGTACGGCAGCTGAACCCGTCGGCGAGGATGACTGTCTCCGGGTCGGCGGCGCGGACGGCGGGCAGCAGCGCGCTCTCCGCGCACTTCTCGCTCACCTCCAGGTGGCCGGCCTCGAAGCCGAAGTTGCCGGCGAGCCCGCAGCAGCCGGCGTCCAGCCGCTCGGCCTCGGCGCCGGCCCGCTCCAGCAGCTCCCGGTCGGCGTCCCAGCGCAGCACCGCGTGCTGGTGGCAGTGCACCTGGGCGAGTGCCCGCACGCCGTCCAGGTTGGGCGGTTCCCAGCCGGACGTGTGCCTGGTGAGCAGCTCGGCCAGGGTGACGGTCTGGTCGCGCAGCCGCGCCACGTCCATGTCGTCGGGCAAGAGTTCCGGCGCGTCCGAGCGGAACACCGCCGTGCAGCTCGGCTCCAGGCCGACGACCAGCCCGCCGGCCCTGACGTGCTCGGCGAGCGCGTCCACGGTACGGCGCAGCACCCGCTTCGCCGTGCTCAGCTGTCCGGTGGAGATCCAGGTCAGCCCGCAGCAGACCGGCCCGGGCGGCATGACCACCTGCCAGCCGGCCGCCTCCAGCACCTCGACCGCCGCGCTGCCGACGTGCGGGTGGAACGTGTTGGTGAACGTGTCCGGCCACAGCATCACGGTGCCGCGCAGGCCGGGCCGGCTGCCACCGCGCCGGTCCCACCACTGCCGCAGCGTCTCGCGGGCGAACAGCGGGATCTCCCGCGGCTCCAGCCCGGCGGCGCGGGCGGCGAGGCCGGGCAGCACCGGGGTACGGGCCAGCGCGTTGACCGCGCCGGCCAGTCGGGTCCTGGTCACGGCCGCCGCGGCGACCGGCAGCCAGCCGAGCGCGTAGTGCGACCGGGGCCGCGGCCGGCCCTGGTAGTGGTGGGCCAGGAACTCCGCCTTGTACGTGGCCATGTCCACATTGGCCGGACAGTCGGTCTTGCAGCCCTTGCAGGCCAGGCACAGGTCGAGCGCGTCGCGGACGGCGGTGGACCGCCAGCCGTCGGTGACCGGCGAGTCCGGGTGCCCGGCCAGCATCTCGAACAGCAGCCGGGCCCGGCCACGGGTGGAGTGCTCCTCCTCCAGGGTGGCCTGGTACGACGGGCACATCACCGCGCCGTTCGGGTGCTCGTGCTGGCGGCACTTGCCGACGCCGACGCAGCGGTTGGCGGCGGCCGCGAACGAGCCGCCGTCGTGCGGGTAGCTGAAGTGCAGCGGCTCGCCGTCCAGCCGCGGCGACCACGAGCCGCCGAGCCGGAGGTTCTCGTCCAGCCGGTACGGGGCGACGACCTTGCCGGGGTTCATCCGGTCCGCCGGGTCGAAGATCGCCTTCAGCTCCCCGAACGCCCGGACGATCCGCTCGCCGAACATCCTCGGCAGCAGCTCGCCGCGCGACTGCCCGTCGCCGTGCTCGCCGGAGAACGACCCGCCGTAGCTCGCCACCAGGTCGGCGGCCCGTTCCATGAACCGCCGGTACGTCGCCACCCCGTCCGCGTGCACCAGGTCGAACGGGATGCGGGTGTGCACGCAGCCCTGGCCGAAGTGGCCGTACAGGCTGGGCGCGGTGTCGTCGGCGTAGCCGAACTCCCGGTACAGCGCGTCCAGGTCGCGCAGGTAGTCGCCGAGCCGGTCCGGCGGCACCGCCGAGTCCTCCCAGCCCTCCCAGGTGTCGGGGTGGCCGGGGACGTGCGCGGTCGCGCCCAGCCCGGCCTCGCGCACCTGCCACAGCTCGTCCTCGCGCTCCGGTTCGTCCAGGAACTCGACCTCGGCCTCGTGCTCGGACTCGCCGAGCGCGCGCAGCATCCGCTGCGCGGCCGCGTCGACCTCCTCCTGGGTGTCGCCGCCGAACTGGACCATGAGGTACGCGTCGCCCTTGGGCAGCTTGTTCAGCACGCCCGGGTTGAGGTGCTTGATCCGCTGGTCGGCGATGAGCCGGTGGTCCAGGCCCTCCAGCGCGATCGGCTGGTGCGGCAGCACGGCGGGCACCGCGTCGCCGGCCTTGGCGACGTCGGGGAAACCCAGCACGACCAGCGTCCGCTTCTTCAGCACCGGTACCAGTTCCAGCTCCGCGCGCAGGACGGTGACCAGCGTGGACTCGCTGCCGACGAGCAACCCCGCGACGTCGAAGTCGTGCTCGGGCAGCAGCGAGTCCAGGTTGTAGCCGGAGACCCGGCGCGGGATGTCCGGGTAGCGGGCCCGGATCTCGTCGGCGTACCGGTCACGCAGGGCGCGCAGCCGCTGGTAGATCTCGGCCCGCCGGTCGCCGGCCCGGGCGACGCGGGCGTACTCCTCGTCCGGCGTCTCCCCGCACCAGAACCGGGTGCCGTCGTAGAGCAGCACCTCCAGGCCGGCGATGTTGTCGACCACCTTGCCGGTGCGCTGCGCGGTCGCGCCGCACGAGTTGTTGCCGATCATGCCGCCGAGCGTGCAGTTCGGGTGGGTGGCCGGCTCCGGGCCGAACCGCAGGCCGTGCCGCTCCAGCTGGTCGTTCAGCTGGTCGAGCACGATCCCGGGCTCGACCACGCAGGTCCTTCTGTCCAGATCGACCGACAGCAGCCGGTGGCAGTACTTGGACCAGTCGATGACCACGGCCGTGTTGGTGCACTGGCCGGCCAGGCTGGTGCCGCCGCCGCGGGAGAGCAGCGGCGCGCCGTGCTCGCGGCAGACGGCCACCGCCTCGACGGCGGCATCGACCGTGCGGGGCACCACCACGCCGACCGGCACCTGCCGGAAGTTGGAGGCGTCGGTGGAGTACGCCCCCCGGGTACCGGCGTCGAACCTGACCTCGCCGTCCACCCGGCCGGCCAGGTCGCGCCGCAGCGCGGACACGTCCAGCTCCGGCCGGTCGGGACGGCGGACGACCGGTTCCGGCAAGTCCACCTGCGTCACGGCGAACCCCTCTCGCTCGGCTCTCCCACTGCTCCCTGCCCCCGGGATATCACCGCGGCCGCGGACGGGCAGGTCGGGTCAGCTCGGCGGCGGGCCCATCGGGCCGGACGCCAGCGCCGACGCGACCGCGTGCAGGTTGGCGGCCATCGCGCGGCCGGTCTTCGCCGACCAGTCGTGACCCTCGTCGGTGTCGGCGTAGCTGGGCCCGGGGCCGGGCCCGCGGTTCCAGTACGTCCATGCCTGGCCGGGAATCGTGTACCCGATGTCGCAGAGCCCACCGGCGATCTCGGAGATCACGTGGTGTGCGCCGTCCTCGTTGCCGGTGACCAGCACGCCGGCGACCTTGTTGTACGCCACCGGGCGCCCGTCGTCGTCGGTCTCGCTGATCATCGCGTCCATCCGCTCCAGCAGGCGCTGGGCGTACGAGGCCGGGTGCCCGACCCAGGTCGGCGTGGCGACCACCAGGATCTCCGACGCGAGCAGCCGCCCGTGGACGGACGGCCACTCGTCGCCGTCGCCCATGTCGGTCTGCACGCCGGGCGGCATGTGCACGTCGGCGAGCCGTACCGTGTCCACCTTCACGCCGCGCTCGCTGAGCGCGTCGACGACCACACCCGCCAGCCGCTCGGTGTTGGACGGCTCCGGGGACGGCTTGAGCGTGCAGTTCAGTACCAGCGCGCGCATCAGGACTCCACCACCTGCACGTCGACCAGGTGCTCGCCGATGAACCAGGACTGGAGCTCGTTGACCCGGACCACGTCGGAGGCCACCAGGTCGTTGGTGCCGTCGTCACCCAGCTCGTCGGCCTGGTGGGCGAGCTCGTGCGCCTTGGCGAGCACGGTCTCGTGGGCGTCGAGGAGCCGCTGGAGCATCTTCGGCACCTCTTCGACGCCGTCCGGCGGCCGCGGGATCTCGGTCAGCTCGGCCGCGTGCCGGGGGTCGCCGACCGCCACCCCGCCGAGGGTCTGCACGCGCTCGGCGATCTGGTCGATCAGCTCCAGCTGCTCCCCCGCGTGCTTGTCCAGCAGCAGGTGCAGCTGGTAGAAGGTCGGGCCGCGCATGTTCCAGTGGTACTTCTTGTACAGCGAGTACAGGATCTGGCTGTCGGCCAGCAGTTCGTTCAGGTGCTCGCAGGAGTACTCCCGCGCCTTCTGCTCGAGTGCCAGCGGCAGACCGCGGACCGTCCCGAAGCGTTGCAGCTCCTTCTCCTTGCCGGCCGTGGTCTTGCGGCTTTTCGTCGCCATGGTGACCTCCCGTCGGGTGCGTCTCCCCTCCCTCCACGGTGCGGAGAGGCACGGCGATCGCGCAAACGGATGCGGAGAAGTGGCGTGGATGGGTCAGGCCGGCAACTGTGACGAACAGGCCGCCGCCAGGACACTCGCCAGCGCCTCGGCACGTTCCGACCAGCGGCTCGGTCCCTTCGGCAAGGTAGGTGAAGCACCGGCCGCCGCCGCGGTCGCCGTCGGCGCGGGTTGCGACGCGGTACCGGGCACGGTTGCCTGAGGTGGGAGGCACCGAGACGGAGGGACGGCAGCCATGGCAGCGGATCCGGCCGAGGAGACCGTGGTCGTCGGGGTGCCGGCGGAGAGGGCGTTCGCCGCCTGGAGCCACTTCGCCGACCTCCCGCGGTTCGTCCCCGGTGTGCACGCCGTCGACCAGCGGGACCCGATCACGATGCGGTGGCTGGTCGAGGCGGACGGCGGCACCCGGTGGCTGGCGGTGGAGGTGGCCCGGTCCGAGCCGCCCGACTCGGTGACCTGGTCGTGCCCGGAGGCGCCGGAGTACGGCGGGACGGCCCGGTTCCAGCGGCTGACCAACAGCACGGCGGCCGTGGTACTCACCGGCGGCGGGTCGCGCGCGAAGGAGGCGCTGGCCCGGTTCAAGGAGTTCGTGGAGGCGGCCGCCTAACTCTCCGCCAGCAGCTCGAGGACGGCGGCCTCCACCTCCTCGCGGTCCTCCGGCGGACCGTCCAGCACCCGGCCGTCCAGGTAGCAGTCGGTCACCCGCGGGTCGAGGTAGGAGGCGCGGCACACCGCCGGGGTGTTGCCCAGATACTCGGCGACCTCCTTGACCGCCTGCCGGATCACCCGCTGCCGCGCCGTCCGGCTGCCCACCGGCGGCGCCCCGGCCAGGATCGCGGCGTACAGCACGGTGCCGTGCCAGGTGCGGAAGTCCTTGGCGGTGAAGTCCTCGCCGATGACGTCCTTGAGGTAGGCGTTGACGTCCTCGCTGGTCACCTCGTGCCAGCCCGGTCCGGCGCGGTAGGCGAGCAGCGCGTCGCCGCCGCCGCGCCGCCGCAGCAGCGCCAGCACCGCGGCCCGCACCCGCGGCTCGGTCACCGACTGGACCGTGTGCCTGGAGTACTTGGCGACGTAGTCGAAGATCACCTTGTCGCCGCGCACGCGCACCTGGTCGCGGCGCATCGTGGTGAGGCCGTAGGTGCCGTGCTCCTCGGTGTACTCGGAGTTGCCGACCCGGAAGAAGCCCAGGTCCAGCAGTTGCGCGGCGGTGGCGAGCACGCGGGTCTCGGTCAGCCCGTGCTGGTCGAGGTGCTCGCGGAAGGTCTCCCGCGCCGCCGGCAGCAGGCCGGCGAGCTCCTGCACCCGCCGGTACTTGACCCGGTCCCGGTGGGCCCGCCAGGCGTCGTGGTAGAGGTACTGCCGCCGGCCCGCGCTGTCGGTGCCGACCGCCTGCAGGTGGCCGCGCTCGTCGGCGCAGATCCACACGTCCTTCCAGGCCGGCGGGATCACCAGCCCCCGGATGCGGGCGAGCACCTCCGGGTCGCCGATCCGCGCACCGTCCTCGTCGTGGTACACGAAACCCCGTCCGCACCGGCGCCGGCGGTAACCGGGCTGGTGCGGGTTGCTTCGGCGTAGTCGCGGCATGTCACCCCTCCGCAATTCATGGAAAGGTCAGCGCCGCGACGCCGCAACACTTCCCGCGCCGAGGAGGGCCAGCCCGGCGGCGGTGAGCAGCGCGGCCCGGTAGCCGGCGGTCGGCGGGCCGGACACCGCCCGCGCCACCCCGAACAGCAGCGCCAGCGCGAGCGCCCCGCCGCCGAGGTGCTGGCAGGTCTCGAACACGCCGGTCACCACGCCGCGGGCGGCCGGCGGGGCGGCGGCGACCGTCCGGTTGGTGAGGGCGACGTACCCGGCGCACACCCCGACCCAGATCAGCACCGTGGCCGGCAGCACGTCCACGGTGTACCGGCCGCCGTGCTCGGGACAGCGTGCCAACAGCGCCAGGCCGGCACAGGTGACCAGCAGGGCCGCCGTCGTCACGGCCCGGGAACGCAGCGCGGGCAGCCGGCCGACGGCCAGGGCGGTGGCCAGGCCGGCGACCTCCGCCGGCAGCAGCGCCAGGCCGGCGGCCAGGGCCGACCAGCCCCAGCCCTGTTGCAGCAGCAGCGCGCCGAACACCACCAGCGCGGTGAACGATCCGGAGTTCGCCACCACCGCGACCGCGACCCGGCCGAACCCGTGGCCGGCCAGCACCCGGTACGGCACCAGCGGGCGCGCCGCCCGCCGCTCCGCCAGTACGAAACCGGCGAGCAGGGCCGCGGCCGCGCCGGCCAGGCCGGCCACGGCACGCCGGGACGCCCCCGACTCGGCCTCGCTCGCCGCCACGATCGCCACCGCCAGCCCGGCCGTCACCAGGACCGGGCCGGTCACCTCCGGGCGCTCGCGACGGCCCGGCGGTCCCGCGTCCGCCGGCAGCGCCCACCGCCCCACCAGCACAGCCACCAGCGCCGGCGGCGCACAGGCGCCGAACACCCAGCGCCAGCCGGCGACGGTGACCAGCACGCCACCGGCCGTCGCCCCCACCAGCGACGCCGCGCTGCCGACCGCCGACACCACGCCGAGCGCCCTGCCCCGCTCGGCCCGCCCCGGGTACAGGTCGCCGACCAGCGCCAGCGTCGCCGGGGTGGCGGCCGCGGCCCCGGCGCCCTGGACGGCGCGTGCCACCACCAGCACGGCGGTACCGGGGGCGAGCGCGGCGGCGGTCGCGCCGCCGCCGAACAGCGCGAGCCCGCCGAGCAGCAGCCGGCGTACCCCGTACACGTCGCCGAGCCGGCCGGCGAGCAGCAGGAACCCGCCCAGCGGCAGGGTGTAGGCCACCAGCACCCACTGCCGCGCCTCGGCCGACAGGTGCAGGTCACGCTGGAGGGCGGGCAGCGCCAGCGCGACCGCCACCCCATCGACGATCACCAGCACGGTGGTGGCGCAGACCACCGGCAGCGCCCACCGCGACCGGGCCGAGGCGCTCCCGGTGACCGCCGTGGCGGTCAGCGGCGGCGCCGCCCGGCCCGGACGCACCGCAGCAGTTCCTCGCCGTACGGGACGGCGATCAGCGCGGTGACCGCGGCGCCGACGCCGGCGAGGTACCCGGCCGGCAGCGGCGGGTCCTTCCGGCGGAGCTTCCAGCGGCCGGGGTCGTCGCCCCGGAAGAGTTCCCGCACCTCGTCCCAGTGCAGGCAGGCGAGGACGGACAGCGCGGTGAACGGCAGCGACTCGAGGAAGCTGTGGATGAGCTGCTCGGTGGGGCGGACCTCCCGCGGCGATCCGTCGGCCGTGCGGACGTCCCAGGCGGCGGTCGCCTCGTGCGCCACCGCGGCACCGGCCATCAGGGCCAGCACCGGCGGGTTGATCTCCAGCAGCAGCGCCGCGGCGATCGGGGCGCCCACCTCGCCCATCATCAGCGCGTGGATCAGCGACTCGCGGGTGCCGGCGGTGTCCTCGATCCGGGTGCGCCGGTGCATGGCCCAGTCCAGGATGCCCGGCACGAACCAGGCCGGCAGCAGGCCGTACAGCAGGTACCGCCGGGTCGCCCGCTGCACGTCGGTGGGTGTGGTGGCGCCGCGCCGCCCTCGCATCCGGTCCCCCTTGGTCGCCCGTGGTCCCACCGTAACGCCGCCGCCGGGACCGGCAACTACGGAGAGTGAATGGCGACGGCGCGGCGGGCGGTGACCGCGGCCAGGGCGGCGGTGACGGCGAACGCGGCGGTCACGACCATGAAGGCCAGCCGCGGCGAGTGGCCGGCGATGGCCAGGTAGCCGGTGCCAAAGGTGGCCACCCCGAGCACCCCGGCGAGTTGGGCGGTGGTGGGGATGAGGCCGCTGAGGTCGGGCGCGTACTCACGCGGCACGCTCCCGGTCAGGTGGCCGATCATCGCCGTGAACGCGGTGCCCAGGCCGAGCCCGCCCACGCCGAGCAGCGTCATCAGCAGCGCGCCGGGCAGGTGGTGCAGCAGTAGGCTCACGCTGATCCCGGCGTGCGCGGCGGCCAGCACCAGCGGGCCGCCGGTCGCCCCCGCCGGCCGGCCGTTCCGGCTCGGCAGGCGGCGGACCAGCGGGCCGGCCACGCCGAACGCGGCCACCCAGGACACCAGCGCCATGCCGGAGTACAGCGCGCTGTGGCCGAGACCCTGCTGGAGGTACAGCGCCAGCACGAACAGCATCGCGAAGTACGTGCTCACCGCGGCCGCGTAGCTGAACAGGCCCCAGCTGACCGCGGGCCGGCCGAGCACGCCGGGATTGACCAGCGGGTGCCCGCCGCGCCGGGCGGTACGCCGCTGGACGGCCGCGAACCGGGCCAGCCCGACCAGGCTCGCCGCCAGGCACACCCAGCCCCAGACCGGCCAGTGCAGGTCGCGGCCGAGTACCAGCGGCACCACGGCCAGCAGCACGGTCGCCGAGAGCAGCGCGACGCCGTGCAGGTCCAGCCGCTCCCCCGCACGGCCGGCGGACCGGTCGTCGGCCGGCAGCGCGCGCGGCGCGACCGCCAGCAGCGCGACGCCGAGCGGCACGTTGATCAGGAACACCGGCCGCCAGCCCAGCCCGGCCAGGTCCGCTGAGATCAGCACGCCGCCCAGCACCTGGCCGGCCACCGCCCCGGCGGACAGCGCCAGCGCGTACCAGCCGAGCGCCTTCGCCCGGCGCGGGCCGTCGAAGGCGCGCTGGATGCCGGTGAGCACCTGCGGCACCATCATCGCGGCCGAGGCGCCTTGGAAGATCCTCGCGACGATCAGCGCGGTCGCGTCCGGGGCGAGACCGCAGGCCAGCGAGGTCAGCGTGAACGCGGCCAGGCCGGTCAGGAACATCCGCCGGTACCCGAACAGGGTGCCCAGCCGGGCGCCGGTGATCAGCAGGACCGCGTACGCCAGCACGAACCCGGACACCACCAGCTGCAACTCGCTGCCGCTGGCGTGCAGGTCGGCGCGGATCGCCGGCCCGGCGACGTTCGCCACCGCGTTGTCGATGTTGGCCATGAACTGGCCCGTGACCAGGACGAGCGCCGCGATCGAGGCGCGCCGCCCGTCCCGGTCGATCGGGTTGCGCGGCCGTACGGAACGGGTCTTCAGTAAGGTCGCCATGCCTCCAGCGTGCGCACTGCCACCGCCACATGCTGGCGGATTTCGGACGTCACGCTGCGCGCGGGTACCGGAGGCGGTTGGCGGTGGCGGACGTCGCCGCCGCCGGTGTGGCGCCGTCCGGCGGCTGGACGCCCTGGCAGCCGGTGGAGCCGGGCGTGCCGGTGTCGAAGTACGTCGCCAGGTGGCTGGCGCACTCCGGCACGAACGGCACCGAGCCGTGGATGTCGTCCTCGACCGTGAAGACGGTCCCGCCGATGGTGGAGCGCATCAGCGGCGTCCACGGGTACGGCGTGACGTGCTCGTACCGGTGCCCGGACAGCACCAGCGACCCGCCGCCCGGGTGCAGGTTCCACGGCCGCTTCGGCTTCGGCCAGCCCGCGCAGCCCTGGGTGGGCTGGGTGAGGCCGCCGGTGATCGGGTTCCGCTGGAGGATCCGCTGGTAGTCGGCCCAGAACGTGGCGAAGTCGTGCGGGCTGGTGTCGTCGTTGCACAGCATCGCCTGGTTGGCCGTGCGGTTCGCCCGCTCCGGTGCGTCGGCCGGCGGCGGCCCTCCGTCCGGCGGTGGGCTGACGATGGGCTTCACCGCCGGCGGCGCCGGCGTGCCGCTCCTGGCGTCCCGCATCTCCTTCAGCGCCTCGCTCGCCTCCGCCCACAACGGGCCGGGCGAGGAGGCCAGGAACGCGATGAAGCTGCCGTCCAGCGGCATCTCCACGTCGCTGAACCGGACCGGTTCGGCGTCGAGCGCCCGCCGCATCGCCAGGATCGCGGCCTCCACCCGCTCTGGCGTGTCACCGAGGCCGTAGGTGGTGTCGCGGGCGGCGATCCAGGCGGCCTGGCGGGCGACGCCGCGCTCGGTGGCCGCGGCGACATCCGCGCTCCGAACGTCGAGGCGGTTCGCCTCCGGCCCGACCACGCTGTCCAGCCACATGCGGGCCACCGTGGCCGGGAACATGCTCCGGTACACCGCGCCGAGCAGCGTTCCCCAGGAGGCGCCGAAGTAGCTGATCTTCCGCTCGCCCAGGGCCTGGCGTACCTGGTTGAGGTCGCGGGCGACGTTGGCGGTGGTGAGCTGGCCGAGGAAGGCCGGGTCGGTCCGGTAGCAGGCCTGGTTGCCCTTGACCCTGCTGTCGTACAGCTGCTTCGCGACCGCCTCGGTCAGCGGTCCGGGGGCCGGTGGCGGCGGTTCCTCGGCCGGCGGCGGGCAGTTCACCTTGGTGCTGTAGCCGATGCCCCTCGGGTCGAACCCGATCAGGTCGTACCGCTCGTTGAGCGCCGCGTTGCCGCGCAGGACGAGGTTGATGGGGACCAGGTAGCCGCTGCCGCCGGGACCGCCGGGGTTGACGGCCAGGTTGCCGAGGCGGTGCGCCCGGTCGGTGGCCTTCAGCCGGGTGATGGCGATGTCGACGCGCCTGCCCTCCGGTCGGCGGTAGTCGAGCGGGACGCTGACCGTCCCGCATTCGGTGCGGGCCCACAGCGCGCGGAACGCCGGTACCTGCTCGGGCGGCACGCCGGTCGCCTCGATGGCGGCGTCGGAGTACTGCGGGCACTGGTGCCAGTGGACGGTGGCCGCCGGCGACGCGGCGGACGCGGGTGCCGCGGCGGCGCCGGCCAGCGCGGTCGCGCCGAGGCCGAACGCGCCGACAGCACCGACAGCGGCGGCGAGTCGTTGGTGTCGTGTCATGGCAGCCGTTCTACGGCGCGGGCGGTAACAGCGCGTCGACAAACCTTGTTGGCGAGCTGTTACCGCGGCCCGCACATACTGGGGCGTGTCCATTTCCTGGCGCCCGCGCACCGTCCGGATGCGGCTCACCCTGCTGTACAGCGGGCTGTTCCTCGGCTCCGGGTTCATCCTGCTCGGCATCGTGGTGCTGCTGGTGACCCGCCAGACGATCCCGATGGCGATCAGCCCGGACAACCCGCCGCCGGGGCTGTCGAGCGACCCCGACATCAGGATGGTGATCTACGGGAAGGAATGGGTCGCCTCGTCCAGTCCGGCGACCGTCCGCACGCTCGTCTTCGACGCCGGCATCGCGCTGACCGTCATGGCCGGGCTGTCGGCCGGCCTCGGCTGGTGGGTCGCCGGGCGGGCGCTGCGTCCACTGCGGACGATGACGGCCGCGACCCGGCGGATCTCCGAGCGGAACCTGCACGAGCGGCTCGCGGTGCCGGGGCCGCGCGACGAGCTCACCGACCTCGGCGAAACCATCGACAGCCTGCTGGGCCGGCTGGAGGCGGCGTTCGAGGGGGAACGCCGGTTCGTCGCGAACGCCTCGCACGAGCTGCGTACCCCGCTGACGATGATGCGTACCTCGGTCGATGTCGCCGAGGGCAAGGCCGGACCGGTGCCACCCGAGGTGACGGTGCTGGCGGCGAAGCTGCGCGAGGGTCTCGACCTGGCGGACCGGCTGCTGGAGGGGCTGCTGCTGCTCGCCCGCGCCCAGCACGGCTCGCTCGCCGACCGCACCACGGTGTCGCTCGCCGCGCTGGCCTCGGCCGCGCTCGACGCCCGCGCCGGCGCGGTCGCGGAGTGTGACCTCACCGTGGAGACCAGCGCGGACGGTACCCCGCCGCCGCGGGTGCTCGGCAACGAGACGCTGCTCGCCCGGATGGTGGACAACGTCATCGACAACGCCGTCCGGCACAACGAGCCGGCCGGCTGGGTACGGGTGGCGACCGGGACCGGCGGCGGGTACGCGCGGCTCACCGTCGAGAGCGGCGGCCCGCGGCTGGACCAGGACGCGGTCGAGCAGCTCGGCCAGCCGTTCCGGCGGCTCGGCGCGGAGCGGACCAGCTCGGCCGCTGGTGGCGGTACCGGCCTCGGGCTGTCCATCGTCGGCGCCATCGCGGCCGCGCACAGCGGGCGACTCACCCTCCGCGCCCGGGACGGCGGCGGCCTGCGGGTGCTGGTCGAGCTGCCGCTCGCGTCCACCCCCCTGCCCGACCCGGCGGTGCCGGCATGAGAGTGCTGGTCGTCGAGGATGTCCGCCGGCTGGCTGACGACATCGCCGAGGGCCTGCGCGACCAGGGCATGGCCGTCGACGTCGCCTACGACGGGCTGGCCGCCGCCGAGAAGGTCGGCCTCACCCGGTACGACGTGGTGGTGCTCGACCGCGACCTGCCCGGGATGCACGGCGACGCGCTGTGCCGGCTGGTCGCCGATGCCGACGATCCGGCCATGGTGATCATGCTGACCGCCGCCGGCTCGCCCGGCGACAGGGTGGCGGGGCTGGGGCTCGGCGCCGACGACTACCTGCCCAAGCCGTTCCACTTTCCCGAGCTGGTGCTCCGGGTACGGTCGCTGGCCAGGCGGCGGCCGGCGAGCCGGCCCCGGGTGCTGCGGGTGGCCGGGATCGAGCTGGACCCGGTACGGCACACGGCCACCCGGCTCGGCCAGCCGCTCCGCCTGTCGCTCAAGGAGTTCGAGGTGCTGGAGGCGCTGATGCGGGCCGCCCCGGACCCGCTCAGCGCCGAGGACCTGCTGGAGCGGGCGTGGGACGAGAACACCGACCCGTTCACCAAGACCGTCCAGGTCACCGTCGGCCGGCTGCGACGCCGGCTCGGCCCGCCCGATGTCATCGAGACCGTCCCGGGTGCCGGTTACCGCATCGCCGGCTGACCGGCCGGTTGGCACGGACCGGCCAATCGTCCGGAGACTGCCCTCGCCACCCCATTGACCCGAACCCGTCCAGGTCGCAATATTTCGGGCGGACCTCCGGAAGCTTTCGGATACTTCGGGCGCGAAGGGACGAGCGATGACAGCGATGCCCAGGAAGCCGCTCCTCACGACACTCGCCGTGGCCGGCGCGATGGCGGCGGCCGTCGTCACCGCCTTACCGCACGCCCCGGCCGTCGGCGACCCGGTGTCACCCAGGGCGTACGCGCACTGGGTCGACAGCTGGGCGTCCATGCCCCAGCTGACCGAGCCGGGGAACCTGCCGCCGGCCCCGTTCACCCAGCCCAACCTGGTGCTCGCCGACGCGACCGTCCGCCAGACCATCCACCTCTCGGTCGGCGGCCGGTTCGTGCGGCTGCGCTTCTCCAACGCGTTCGGCGGCGCGGACCTCCCGATCACCCAGGTGTCGGTGGCGCTGCCGCTGGGTGGGCGGGCCGGCGTCAGCGCGATCGAGCCGGGAACGTCGCACCCCGTCACCTTCGACGGCCGTACCTCGGTGGTCGTGCCGGTCGGCGCGCAGGTGGTGTCCGACCCGCTGGACCTGCGGCTGCCCGCGCGGACCAACCTCACGGTGACCACGTACCTGGCGCAGGGCCAGGCGTCGAACAGCATCACCTCGCACCCGGGCTCCCGCACCACCTCATACCTGCTGGCCGGCAACCACGTCGGCGACCCGGACCTGGCCGGCGCGACACCGGTCGACCACTGGTATTTCCTCAGCGGCCTGGAGGCGTGGTCGCCCACCACCACCCAGGCGGCGGTCATGCTCGGCGACTCGCTGACCGACGGCCGCGGCTCCACCACCAACCAGAACAACCGCTGGCCGGACCAGCTGCTCGACCGGCTCCAGGCCCGTCACGACACGGCCCGCGTCGCCATCGTCAACGAGGCAGCCGGCGGCAACCGGGTTCTCAACGACGGCCTCGGCCCGAACGCCCTCGGCCGGATCGACCGCGACGTGCTGGCCCAGAGCGGAGTGGCGTGGCTGTTGGTCTTCGAGGGCGTCAACGACATCGGCACCGCCGACACGACCCCGGCCGCCCAGCAGACCGTCACCGCCAACCTGATCGGGGCGTACGAGCAGATCATCACCCGCGCCCACGCGGCGGGCATCCGGGTGTACGGCGCCACGATCACCCCCTTCGGCGGCAACACCGGCTACGACGACCCCGGCGGTCTCCGGGAGGCGTCCCGGCAGGCGGTCAACGCCTGGATCCGGACCAGCCACCGGTTCGACGCGGTGGTCGACTTCGACCTCGCCGCCCGCGACCCCGCCAACCCGCGCCAGCTCAACCCCGCCCTCGACGTCGGCGACCACCTCCACTTCAACCCCGACGGCTACCACGTGCTCGCCGACACCGTCCCGGCCCGCCTCTTCCAGCAGCGCCCGCTCCCGCCCGGCTTCGGCTTCGAGAACTAGCGCCGTCAACATGGCCGCGGGGCGGCGAGCCGACTAGACGGTGGAGCGGCTCCAAGTTTAGAGTCGCTCCATGGAGGTGCTCGGGCGGCGGGACCGGAAGAAGCGGCAGACGCGCGACCACATCGCCGGCACCGCGCTGGCGCTGTTCGCCGAGCGCGGCTTCGAGGGAGTGACCGTCGCAGAGGTGGCCCGGCACGCCGACGTCGCGCCGGCCACCGTCTTCAACCACTTCCCCACCAAGGAGGACCTGGTCTACCGGGGGATGGAGGACTTCGAGGCGGCCATCGTGGACGCGGTACGCACCCGCCCGCCCGGCCGGTCGGCGCCGGCCGCGTTCGCCGCGTTCCTGGCCGGAACCTCCGGGTTGCTGCGGGCCAGCGACCCCGACGAGATCGAGCGGCTGGTCACGATCAGCCGGATCATCGCCGGCAGCCCCGCCCTGCTGGCCAGGGAACAGCAGATCTTCGACCACCACACCGAGACGCTGGCCGGCGTGCTCGCCGCGGAGACCGGCGCGGAGCCCACCGACATCACGCCCTGGGTCGTCGCCAACGCGCTGCTCGGCGTGCACCGGGCCGTGGTCGGCCTGGCCCGCCGCGAGGTGCTGGCCGGCCGGCGCGGGCCCGCCCTCGCCCGCGCCGTCGCCGACCAGGCCGCCGCCGCCCTCGCCGTGCTCGAACGCGGGCTCGCCGGCTACCCCGCCACGGAAGGAACCGCCCCATGACTGACACGCCCTACCTGCGCCCGCCGTGGGGCGCCCGGGTCATCGGCAACCGGATGGCGCGGATCTTCGCCAGGTCGGTGCTGAGCGTGCTGGCCGTACCCGGCCGCCGGACCGGGCGCTGGCGCCGCACGCCGGTCGCCGTGCTCGACCACGACGGCGAGCGGTACCTGATCGCGCCGCGCGGCCGTACCGACTGGTCCCGCAACCTGGCCGTCGCCGGCTCCGGCCGGCTCACCCGCAAGGGTCGGACGGAGGAGTTCGACGCTGTCGAGGTGCCGGTCGCTGAGCGGCCCCCCTGATCGCGGCGTACCGGGAGCGGTTCGGCACGTTCCCGACCGTCACCCAGACGCTCGACCAGCTGCCCGACCCCGCCGACCATCCCACCTTCCGGATCGTCCGTTCCCGGCCTGTCAACGGGCGGTGATCGACAAAGTTCCGCGCCGGGCGATGGCTGCTCCGGACCTTGGTCGCCGGGCCGTCGGCACCGAAGATCGCGGTATGGATCTGTTGAGCGGGCTGGTGGACAAGGGGCTGCGCGGCGAGCCGGCGACCCGCGCGGAGGCCCTGGCGGTGCTGGCGAGCGCCGACGAGGACCTGCTGGACGTGGTCGCCGCGGCCGGCAAGGTGCGGCGGCGCTGGTTCGGCCGCCGGGTCAAGCTGAACTACCTGGTGAACCTCAAGTCAGGACTGTGCCCGGAGGACTGCTCGTACTGCTCGCAGCGGCTCGGCTCGACCGCCGACATCCTCACCTACACCTGGCTCAAGCCGGCGGACGCGGTCGCCGCCGCGACGGCCGGGGTGGCCGGCGGCGCCAAGCGGGTCTGCCTGGTGGCCAGCGGGCGCGGCCCGACGGACCGGGACATCGAGCGGGTCGCCGCCACCACCGGGGCGATCAAGGAACGCCACCCCGAGGTGGAGATCTGCGCCTGCCTCGGCCTGCTGACCGACGGGCAGGCGGCGCGGCTGCGCGAGGCCGGCGTGCACGCGTACAACCACAACCTCAACACCTCCGCCGACCGGTACGGCGACATCTGCACCACCCACGACTACGCCGACCGGGTCGACACGGTGGAGCGTGCCGCCGGCGCCGGCCTGTCCGCCTGCTCCGGCCTGATCGCCGGCATGGGCGAGAGCGACGACGACCTGGTGGAGCTGGTCTCCGCGCTGCGCGGGCTGGACGTGGAGTCGGTGCCGGTGAACTTCCTGATCCCGTTCGCCGGCACCCCGCTGGCGGGGAAGTGGGCGCTCACCCCGCAGCGGTGCCTGCGGATCCTGGCCATGACGCGGTTCGCCTTCCCCGACGTCGAGGTACGGCTGGCCGGCGGCCGGGAGATCCACCTGCGCAGCCTGCAACCGCTGGCCCTGCACGTGGTGAACTCGATCTTCCTCGGCGACTACCTGACCAGCGAGGGCCAGCCCGGCCAGGCCGACCTGGACATGATCGCCGACGCCGGCTTCGAGGTGGAGAAGGCCGCCGAGCCCACCCTCCCGGACCACCGCCGTCCCGACTCCCGCGCCGACTCACACGCCGATCTGGTGTCCCTCCGCCGCCGCGGCGCCGGCACCACCCTCCCGCCCAACGCCTGACACGCGGGTACGCCGGGCACGCCGGGGACGCCGGGGTTCAGTCGGCCGGGCGCCGCCAGGCGAAGCCGGCCACCGACTTGTTGCCGGCCGGCCAGGTGTACGTGCCCTGGCCGGCGAAGGCCTGGTGGCAGGCCCGTTCGAAGGTGGCGTGGTCGAGCGGGACGTGCCGGTCGACGTGGCGCAGCCAGCCCGCGCTCTGCCGTACCTTCAGCGTGAAGGCGGCGTCGCCGAAGCGACGGGTGTCCCGCAGCACCATGCCGGCGTCGGCCAGGCCGCGCAGCCGGTGCCGCAGCCGCGAGCGGCTCGGCGTGGCCACCACGTCCACGATCAGCAGCAACCCGCCAGGGGCGACCAGGTCGCCGAGGTACCGCAGCGCGTCGACCGGCTCGTACGAGTCGTACACGTGGAACAGCGCGTTCACGCACAGCACGATCCCGAACCGCTGCTCGGCCGGATCCAGCGCCATCATGTCGGCGTGCCGGAACTCCACGTGCCGGTAGAAGTGCTCCTCGTTGGCCTGGCGGATCGCCTTCTCGCCGGCGTCGACGGCGAGTACCTGGTCGCAGCAGTCGGCGAGCAGCCCGGTGAACCGGCCCGACCCGCAGCCCGCGTCCAGGCCGACCAGCTTGTCCCCGCCGCCCTCCCGCTCCCGCAACTCGCGCAGGTACCCGGTCAGCGTCCGCCGCAGGTATGGCAGGAGGTGGCCGGAATGCAGCGCGCCGTAGCGCTGGAAGACGTCGGCGACATCGTTGTCAAAGCTCGCGGTGGGGGAAGTCACGGACCCCGATTCTGGCAGCAAACCCCCCGGCCCGTCACGAGCCGATCACCGGACCGCCCTGCCGGCGGCGCTTGCCGGCTGCGGCGACCTTGATTCCATGGAGCCTAGGTACCGGGATGGGAGGAGGGTGGGCCGTGGCGGACACGGTGCCGGTCGTCAACGTCACCGAGAAGGCGACCAGTGACCTGTGGTGGAAGAACGCGGTCGTGTACTGCGTCGACGTCGCCAGCTTCATGGACGGCAACGGCGACGGGATCGGTGACCTGCCCGGGCTGACCAGCCGCCTGGACTACCTGGCCGAGCTGGGCGTGTCCTGCCTGTGGCTGCTGCCGGTCCACCCGTCCACCGGCGTGGACGGCGGGTACGACGTCACCGACTACTACGCGATCGACCCGCGGTACGGCACGCTCGGCGACTTCGTGGAGATGGTCCGCACGGCCCGCGAGGTGGGCATCCGGGTGGTCCTCGACATGGTGCTCAACCACACCAGCAACCAGCACCCGTGGTTCCGGGCCGCCGGCGACCGCGAGTCGCCGTTCCACGACTACTACGTGTGGGCGGACGAGCCGCCGGACGACGAGCCGCCGGAGACCTTCCCCGGCGAGCAGGACGGCACCTGGTCCAAGGACGACCGGTGCGGGCGCTGGTACCTGCACCACTACTACTCCGAGATGCCGGACCTGAACATCGCCAACGAGCGGGTCCGGGACGAGATGAACAAGGTGATGGGGTTCTGGCTGGAGCTGGGCGTGTCCGGCTTCCGGATCGACTCGGCGCCGTTCCTCATCGAGACGTTCGACTCCGCGCTGCGCCGCGACCACGGGTACCTCAAGCACTTCCGGTCGTTCCTGTCCCGGCGGCGCGGCGACGTGGCGCTGATGGGCGAGGCGAACGTCGCGCCGGAGGAGCAGGTGCGGTACTTCGGCGACGGCGCGATCGGCGACGAGATGCAGCTGCTGTTCGACTTCGCGGTGTGCGCCGGCCTGTGGACGGCGCTGTGGGAGGGGACCGCGGAACCGCTGCGCGCGGCGCTGGCCGCCCGGCCCGGCCACCCGGAGGCGTGCCAGTACATCAACTTCGCCCGCCACCACGACGAGCTGAGCTTCGAGCCGGCCGACCCGGACACCCGGCGCAGGATGCTGGAACGGTGGCCCGCGGAGGACAGGGTGTACGGGCGCGGGCTGCGCCGCCGCCTGGCCCCACTGCTCGACGGCGACCAGCGGCGGATCAGGCTGGCGCTCAGCCTCACCCTCGGCCTGCCCGGCACGCCGATGCTGCTGTACGGCGACGAGATCGGCATGGGTGACCAGCTCGACCTGCCCGACCGCAACGCGGTCAGGGTGCCGATGCAGTGGACCTCCGGCCGGCACGGCGGATTCACCACCGCCGACCGCCCGTGGCGGAACGTCGAGCCGGACGGCCCGTACGGGTACCGCCGGGTGAACGCCCGCGACCAGCAGCGCGACAGCGACTCGCTGCTGTCCTGGACCCGGCTGGCGATCCGCACCCGCCGGTCCTGCCCCGAGCTGGGCTGGGGCGACTGGCAGACGCTCGACACCGGCGACCCCGCCGTCCTCGCCCACCGCTGCACGTGGCGCACCGGCACCGTCCTGCTCCTCCACAACCTGAGCGACCAGGACACCACCGCCCAGCTGCCGGCCGCCGCCATCCCCGCCGACGCCGACCTGGACGAGATCCTCGCCGACCACCCCTACCCGGCCCCCACCGGTACCGAGCTGCCCCTCGCTCCCTTCGGCTACCGCTGGCTACGCGCCAACCATTCCCACCACCTCGCCGGCACCCTCTGATCCCCGTACGCCACCGGGAAGCCCGGTCACCGGGCCCGCAGGTACTCGCCGGCGAGTTGGCTGAGGCGCTGATGGGTGCCGCCGAACGCGCGCACCGCCGGCAGCCAGTCCTTGCGGACCTTCGCGACCGACGTGTAGTTCGTGTCGCACACGTTGGCCAGCGGCGACTCCACCGCCTGGGTGAGGAACTGGTACGCGTCCAGCGCGGAAAGGCCCAGCTCCTCGCCGAGCCAACGGACCAGCTCGGTCTGGGCGATCCGGAACGCGTCCTCCAGCGGCCGGGCCGATCCGGTGGTCATCAGGTGGGTGGCGGACTCCAGCCGCGGCCACGCGCACGGCCGGCCCTTGATCAGGTCGATGACCAGCACCGTGTTCATGGCGGTCTCGACCGCCACCCCGCAGGTCTCGCCCTCGCCCTGCCTGGCGTGCCCGTCGCCGAGCGAGAACAGCGCGCCCTCGACGTTCACGCCCAGGTAACAGGTGGTGCCGGCGCGCATCTCCGGGGTGTCCATGTTTCCGCCGAACGCGTCCGGCACGAGCGCCGAGCGGACCTCGAGGTTCGCCGGCGCCACGCCGACCGTGCCGTGCATCGGGTCCAGCGGCAGGGCGGCGGAGAAGTCGCTGTCCTTCGCGGTGAACCGGCAGACGCCGGCCCGCGCGTCCAGCTCCCACATCCACACCCG
>JBJMIH010000215.1:0-4234 GCA_045806985.1 Mycobacteriales bacterium
ACTGTCCGTCCGGGACTGGCTGGCGGCGGCGAAGGAGGCCGGGCTGGACTCGATCCCCGGCACCGCCGCCGAGATCCTCGACGACGAGGTGCGCTGGGTGCTCACGAAGGGCAAGCTGCCGGCCGCCACCTGGGTCGAGGTGGTGACCGCCGCGCACGAGCTGGGGCTGCGGTCCAGCTCCACGATGATGTACGGGCACGTGGACCACCCGGCGCACTGGGTGGCGCACCTGCGGGTGCTGGCCGGCATCCAGGACCGGACCGGCGGGTTCACCGAGTTCGTGCCGCTGCCGTTCGTGCACCACAACGCGCCGATCTACCTGGCCGGGCTGGCCCGCCCGGGACCGACACCGGACGAGAACCGCGCGGTGCACGCGGTGGCGCGGCTGCTGCTGCACGGCCGGATCGACCACGTGCAGACCTCGTGGGTGAAGCTCGGCGTCGACGGCACCCGGCGGATGCTCGCCGGCGGCGCCGACGACCTGGGCGGCACCCTGATGGAGGAGACGATCAGCCGGATGGCCGGCTCCACCCACGGCTCGGCGAAGACGGTGGCCGAGCTGACCGCGATCGCCGCCGGCATCGGCCGGCCCACCCGCCAGCGCACCACCACCTACGGGGTCATTTCGCCAGCAGCGCGGTGAGGCCGGCGCGGTACTGGTCGGTGATGTGCGGGCCGATCAGCAGGCGCTGCAGCATGAAGCCCTGGGCGAGGCCGAACAGCACCCGGCCGACCGCGTCGGGGTCGGCGTCGGCCGGGTACCGGCCGCTGGCCTGGGCGCGGGCCACCACCGTGGCGTAGTCGACCTGGATGCCGGCGAAGACCCCGTCGAAGAACTCGCGCAGCTCCGGGTCGCGGTGGGACTCCGCCCACGCCTGCAGGGCGATCAGGGTCGGGTCCTCCGGCCTGCCCTGGAGCGCGATCACCGAGTCGGTGATCCGCTCGAGGGCCTCCGGCAGCGACGGCGGCGGCTCGGCGGCCTTCAGGTCGGCCAGCGTGGCCCGCAGGTCGGTGATCGCTTCCAGCGCGATCGTGCGGATCAGCTCGTGCTTGCCGGTGAAGTACCGGTAGAACGCGCCGGCCGACACCCCGGCCTCGGCGAGGATGTCCTGCATCGAGGTCTGGTGGAAGCCGTCGCGGACGAAGCAGCGCCAGGCGGCCGCCAGGATCTGCCGGCGGCGGGCATCCAGGTGCTGCTGGCTGACGCGTGGCATGTTCCACATCTTAAAACGAACATTCGTTCTTGACCACGGCGGACGGGTGGAAGATCCTGGAGGCTAAAAGAACGAACATTCGATTTAAGGAGAGAGCGCGCCATGCCCGCCACCCCGCGCCGCCGCGCCGGCCTGCTCGTACTGGCGCTGGTGAGTCTCCAGGCCCTGATGGTCGTCGCGCTGGCCTGGCCCGCGGCCAGGACCGCGCCCCGGCACGTTCCGGTGGTCGTCGCCCCCGCCGACCCGGCGCTGGTCGGCAAGCTGTCCCGCGGCGGCGAGTTCACCGTGAAGACCGCGCCCGACGAGGCGGCCGCCCGCACGATGCTGCTGCACCGGAAGGCGTACGGCGCGCTGGTGCTGGCGGGGCGGACCGGCCCCCGGCTGCTGGTCGCCTCCGCCGCCTCCCCGACCGTCGCCCAGCTGCTCACGCAGAACGCGGCCAGGCTCGCCGGGCGGCCGGTCCCGGTCACCGACGTCCGGCCCGCCCCGGCCGCCGACCCGCGCGGCCTCGGCCTCACCGCCAGCGTGCTGCCGCTGGTGATGACCGGGATGCTCGGCGGCACCCTGCTCACCCTGCTGATCGCCTCGGCGCGCCGGCGGCTGGCGGCGGCGGTGCTGTTCGCCGCCGGCGGCGGGCTGGCGGTGACCGGGCTGGTCCAGGGCTGGTACGGCTCGTTGGAGGGCTCGTACTGGCGCAACGCCACCGTGGTCGGGCTGACCGTGCTGGCGATCTGCCTCGGCGTGGCCGGGCTGGGCGCGGTGCTGCGCCGGCCGGGCCTGGCCCTCGGCATCGGCGTGATGTTCCTGCTCGGCAACCCGCTCAGCGGGCTGTCCTCCGCGCCGGAGCTGCTGCCCCGGCCGTGGGGCGCGCTCGGCCAGCTGCTGCCGCCGGGCGCCGGCGGGTCGCTGCTGCGCTCGGAGGCGTTCTTCGACGGCCACGGCGCCACCCGGCCGGCGGCCGTACTGGCCTGCTGGATCCTGGCCGGCGCCGCACTGGTAAGTGCCCCGCGTCGGGAGTCCGGCGGCAGTTCGGCCGCCCAGCGCACCGCTGGCCGCGTTCTCGCTCGCTCGCGTGTCGCTTCGCTGACACGCCACGCTCGCTCGGCCTTGCCAACGGCACGCTGGATCGGCCTCCTTTGTTCGCCGGACTCCCGACGCGGGGCACTCGGCGGACTTCAGCGCGGCAGCGGCGGCGGGACGAAGCCGCCGATCTCGGCGGCGAGCAGCGAGCAGAAGCCCGTCACCGTGTGATCCTCCAGGTACGGCCCGATGGCCTGGAGCCCTACCGGCACCCCGCCGGCGGTCCGGCCGGCGGGGAACGCGGTGGCCGGCAGCCCGGCCAGCGAGGCCAGCCCGGCCAGGAAGAAGAACGACCACACGTACCGGGCCGGCGTCCCGTCCACCGGCAGGGTCGCGAACCAGTCGCCGGTCAGCCGCTCGTCGTGCGGGAACGGCAGCACCGCCGCGACCGGCGCCAGCAGCACGTCCCAGTCCCGGAAGAAGTCCCGCAGTGCCGCCTGGTGCTCGGCCCGCCGCCGGTGGAAGCCGATGTAGCCGGCGGCGCTGGCGGCCAGCCCGTCCGCCCAGGCCGCGTCCCACCGGTCGCCGTCCCGGCGCAGCCGCGCCACGAAACCGGGGTCGGCCCCTGCCGACCCGCGCCCCGCCATCACCCGCAGGAACGTCTCGTGCAGGTCGTCCAGCCCGCCGGGCAGCTCGGGGGTGCGGCGGGCGACCCGCGCCCCGGCCGCGGCCGCCGCGCCGGCCACCCGCTCCAGCGCCGCCCGCAGCTCGGCCGCGACCGGCAGCCACGGCGGCAGGTCCAGCACCGCCACCCGGAGGTCGGCCAGCCGGCGGCCGCGCGGTGGCGGCAGTTCCAGCCGCCACGCCACCTCCTCGCCGTGCGCCGGGCCGGCCAACGCCGCCAGCGCCAGCTCCAGATCCTCCGGGGTACGGGCGAGCGGCCCGAAGGTCAGCAGCGGCCGGCTCGGGTTGGGCAGCGGGGTGCCGCCGCCGGTCCGCGGCACCAGCCCGTCGCTCGGCCGGTGCCCGTAGATCCCGCAGAACGCGGCCGGCACCCTGATCGAGCCGGCCGTGTCGCCGCCGAGGTCGAGCGGTACCAACCCGGCCGCGACGGCCGCCGCCCCGCCGCCGGAGCTACCCCCCGGGGTGAGTTCCGGGTTCCACGGGTTGCGGGTGGTCCCGTAGACCGGGTTGTGGGTCTGCCAGTCCAGGCCGTACGTGGGCTGGTTGGTCTTGCCGACCAGGACGGCGCCGGCCGCCCGCAGCCGTGCCGCCGGCAGCCCGTCCGCTGTCGACACCTCGCCCTTGCGGCGGGGGTCGCCGGCGGTGCACGGCATCCCGGCCACCTCGAGGTGCTCCTTGACGGTCACCGGCAGGCCCCGGAGCGGGCCGGACGGAACGGCTGGGGCCGCGTCCGCGTCGACAGAGATGACCGCGTTCAGAACGGGGTTGAACCGGTCGATACGTTCCCTGGTGGTGCGGAATAGCTCGCTCGGAGTCATCTCGCCATTACGCAGAGCGTTCACGAGTGCGGTCGCGGAGGTGTAGGGGTCGTGCACAGCGGGAAGTCTAGAGATCGATATGCTGTCCGCCTGCCGACAATTCCCTGTCCGTTTGTACGGCATATCGATACAGCCACCCGCATAGTCCAGCGGAAATGCGAGATCGATTGCGGAGAAGTTGTCTCCATTACCAGAGAACGGCTTGACGGTGTGGGCAACACGCGCGTGTAATTTCACGCGTGTCATTCCCTACGGGGGGACCGGCACGCTGGCGGCGGCTCGAACGACCCACGAGGTTGCCGCCTGGGGGGACGGGCGCCACAGCAGAGGGGGCGGCGTCCGGGTCGAGCGAAGCTGGGAGGCACCATCATGGCCAAGGCGAACCTGATCGCCGACCTCCTGCTCGGCGACATCGCCGAGTGGCAGGACCGGGCGCTGTGCGCGCAGACCGATCCGGAGGCGTTCTTCCCGGAAAAGGGTGGATCGACCCGGGAGGCC
>JBJMIH010000216.1:0-11739 GCA_045806985.1 Mycobacteriales bacterium
GCTGCACGCCCGGCGCGGGTACGGGCGGCTGATCCTCGGCCGCTGGGTCCACATCGGCTCCGGGAACGCCCTCCGTGCCCATGAGGGGACGCTGCGCATCGGCGACAAGTGCGTGTTCGGCAAGGACAACACCGTCAACTGCCACCTGGACATCGAGTTCGGGGCGGCCACGATCGTCGCGGACTGGGTGTACGTGTGTGACTTCGACCACGTCTTCGCCGACGTGACCGTGCCGATCAAGGACCAGGGCATCGCGAAGTCGCCGGTCCGCGTCGGGCCGGATGTCTGGATCGGCGTCAAGGCCAGCGTGCTGCGCGGCGTCACCATCGGCGAGGGATCGGTGGTCGCGGCGCACTGCCTGGTGAATTCCGACATCCCGGCGTACTCGGTCGCGGTGGGCGTGCCGGCGCGGGTGGTGCGGAACCGGCGGGAGGACTACGCCAGGGACGGCGACCGGAGGGCCGCGCTGGCCGACATCGCCCGCAAGCATTCCGACGCGGCGCGGGCGGCGACCGGCACCACCTCGTAGCCTGGGGCTCTGTCGAACCGAGAGGAGCGAGGATGCCGTCGTCAACTGTTCCCGAAAGCCACGCTGACCTGTTGGAACGCGCTCTCTTCTGCCACCTGGCGACGGTCCGCCCGGACGGCGCGCCGCAGAGCAGCGTGATGTGGTTCGTGTGGGACGGCGAGCGGGTGCGGATCACCCACACGAAGACCCGGCAGAAGTTCCGCAACCTCCAGCACGAGCCGCGGGTGGCGCTCAGCATCGCCGACCCGGACAACTCCTACCGGGCCCTGGAGGTCCGCGCGGTGGTGGAGTCCGTCGAGGACGACCCGGAGGGCAAGTTCTACCGCTCCCTCCAGGAGCGCTACTCCAACGTCTACCCGATCAAGGATGCCGACGTCCGCGTCGTCGTCACCCTCCGCCCCACCACCTTCGTCGCGGTCCTGAACGGGGCGATCGTCAGCCAGGGGCGCCGGTGAGCAGGTTGCCGTCGCGGAGCTCGAGGCGCATCGGCGGGACGTGCTCGGCCCGCAGGGCCCGCTCCTGGCGGTCGGCCCTGGCGTAGACGGCGGCGGTGCGGGCGGCGATCCGGTCCCAGGCGTAGTCGCCGAGCCGCGCCCGGGCCGTACGTACCAGCCGCTGCGCGCCCAGCTCGTCGGCCAGCACACCCGCCACCGTGTCGGCCAGCGCGGCCGGGTCGCCGGCCGGGAACCGCAGCCCGGTCACCCCGTCCTCGACCAGGTCGCGCAGGCCGCCCACGTCGGCGGCCACCACCGGCGTGCCGGCGGCCGCGGCCTCCACCGCCACCAGCCCGAACGGCTCGTACCGGCTCGGCACCACCAGGCAGTCGGCGGCCGCGACCAGCGCGCCGAGCTCGGACTCGCCGAGGAAGCCGGCGAACTCCACCGCCCGGCCCAGCCGCCGCTGCCGGGCCAGCGCGCGCAGCTCATCCAGGTACGGGCCGGTGCCGGCGACGACCAGCCGCAGGCCGGGATGCCGGCGGCGGAGCCGGGGGAGCGCGGCCAGCAGGTCCTGGGCGCCCTTCTCGTAGACCAGCCGGCCGGTGAACAGCAGCAGCGGCCCGTCGCCGGCGTACCGGGCGCGGGCCCGCGCCGCCGCGGCCGGCCGGGGCTTCCACCGGGCCGTGTCCACGCCGTTCGGGATCACCTCCACCTTCTCCGGCGGCAGGTCGAACAGCCTGGTCACCTCCCAGCGCATGTAGCTGGAGCAGGTGATGACCCGGCGGGCCTCGTAGGTGAGCCACCACTCCACCGAGTGGATGGCGCGGTTCATCGGCTCCGGCAGCCAGCCCTGGTGCCGGCCGGCCTCGGTGGCGTGCAGGGTGGCGACCAGCGGCAGGCCGAGGTGCTGCTTGACGGCGACCGCCGCGTGCGCGACCAGCCAGTCGTGCGCGTGCACCAGGTCGGGCCGGGTGTCGGCGGCCACCCGCAGCGCGGCCCTGGCCAGCGCGTGGTTGAGCCCCATCGACCAGGCCAGCAGGTCGTGGGAGAAGGTGAGCGCCAGCGGGTCCTCCGGCATCCGGACCACCCGCACGCCCTCGCGCACCTCGTCGTAGGGCGCGCCCTCGGTGTGCCGGCTCACCACGGTGACCTCGTGCCCGGCCGCGGCGAGCGAGACGCACAGCGCATGCACATGCCGGCCGAGCCCTCCGACCAGCACCGGCGGGTACTCCCAGGAGAGCATCATCACGTGCACGCCCCGATGCTGCCAGACCGGCCGGCGGCGGCACGCACCGGCTACCCAGGAGTAATCACCGGCGCGTCGTCACCTGGTGACCAGCGGGACGGCGCGCCCGGTCGTCCCGTCGACGACGGTCCGGGTGCCCAGCGGCGCGGCCAGCCGCACCTGGACGAGCGCGATCGTGTCCGCGGTGGTGTCGCGGCAGTACCGCGCCGGGTCGAGGCCGAGCACGGCCCGGCCGGCCACCCGCACCGTGACCGTTGTGGCGCCCTCCACCACCTCCGCCGTCGCCAGGTCGCAGTACAGGTGCCGCCGCACGCCGACCTGGATCGCGTTCCCGTCGAGCCGGTACCCCTGGAGCGGCATGTCGGCCAGGTCACCGGTCGCGTGCGCCGGCAGCGACGACACGTGCTCCAGGTGCTTGGCCTGCCAGCGCGACGCCTCGGCGCGGTCGTCGGACTTGCCGGCCCAGTCCACGAGCAGGATGACCGCCAGCAGTCCGCCGCCGATCAGCCACAGCGTCCGGCCCTGGGTGAGCCGGCTCAGCAGCGACGGCGACTGCTTGCCGCCTCCGCCGCCCCCGCCACCGTTCCCGCCGTTCCCGGAGTTCAGGACCCAGCTCGGGCCCCGCTGGACGCGGGCGTCGTTGCGGCGACGACCGCTGAGCCGGAAGGTGCCCCACAACGTGAGGACGCACACTCCCAGCGCGATCAGCCGTGCGCCCGTGCCCACCCCTGCCCCCTCCGGATCCGGAGAACCAGGGTGCGCGGAGTGGCACACGTTTGACAATGCCTCGCAAGCCACCACGACCGGCGCGGACCTGTCCAGGTCCGGACAAGCTACCTCGCTCCCTGCCGCACGGCGGCCTCCACCAGGTCCGCGTTGCCGGCGGCGCGGGAGCCGTCCGGCAGCGTGAGCGTGTCCTCCAGGCCGATCCTGGTGTCCAGCCCGCGCTCCACCGCGCGGGCGAGCACCGGCCACACCGCCGGACCCTCGGCGTGCAGCAGCGGCGGCGGTCCGAGGTCCCCGACCAGCTCGAGTACGGCGTCGGCGGTGGCCAGCGCGCGCTCGGCGTCTTGGTCCATCATCTCGACCAGTACCCGCGTGCACGTGTCCGCACCGGACCACTCCCGGAACGCGGTGGCGGCCTCCACGGTCCAGATCCCGGCCTCCACGCCCACGCCGTGCGCGAGCAGCGCCTCGGCCACCGCGACCGCGCCCGGCTCGTGCCAGTTCACCGACGCGAAGTCCGGCAGCACGGTCCACGAGACGACGGTCGCCGCCCGCAACCCGGGATCCGGCTCGATCCACGCCCCGGTACTGACCCCCACCGGCAACCCCGGACACGCCGCCCGCACCGCCGACACCGCGGCGGCGACATCGGCGGCGGCGATGCTCTCCCCACCATCCGGCGCCCGCGGATGGATGTGCGCGGCACCCGCCCCCACCGCCCGGCACCGCCCCGCGTCCGCCGCCAGCTCCTCCGGCGTCACCGGCACGGCGGGATGGTCGGAGCGCTGGACACCCCCGTTCAGGCAGACCTTGAGCATCTCCCTCACCTCCACCCCGGAGCATGCCAGCCGGGTCTGACATTCCGACCGGCGATGAGCGACACTGACGGTCGTGTGGACCCACCCCAGCCCGGACCTGGTGCGGGCGGCGGAGGCCGGCGATACCCGCGCGATGGTCAACCTTGGCTGGGCGTACCTGCCGGACGACGAGCGGGAACGGTGGCTCCGGAAGGCCGCTGAGGCCGGCGACCCCGAGGGCATGCACGCCCTCGGCTGCTTCCACTGGGATCGCCACTTCTCCGACCCGGACGCGAAGGGCCGTGCCCTCCGGTGGCACGTGGCCGCGGCCAGGACCGGCCACGTGGCGGCGATGCTGTCAGCGGCCAGCCTCAGTTCTGGAGCGGACAAGGAGCACTGGCTGCGCCAGGCCGCCCAGGCCGGCGACGCCTGGGGCGCGCACAGCCTGGGCGACCTGCTGGCGGACCGCGATCCGGAGGAGGCCGAGCGCTGGTACCGGCTCGCCATCGACCGCGGCGACGGCGGTGCCCTGATCAGCCTCGGCGAGCTGTTGGCACGGCGGGGACGGGGCGTCGACGCCGAGGAGCTGTACCGGACGGCGTACGAGCGGGGCAACGCGCGCGCCGCGCTGTGGCTGGCGAGCCTCCTCGACGAGCAGGGCCGGACGGCCGAGGCCGAACGGTGGCGGGAGGCCGGACCCGATCCCGACGTGGTCGGGGCACCGGCCGGAGTGCTGGCGACGGTCGTGGTGACGGCGGTGACCACCACGGCCCTGGTGCCGTTCCTCCAGGCCCTCGCCGGCAAGGCCGCCGAGGACGTCTACGCGGCGCTGCGGCGGCTGCTGGGTCGCCGCCCCCGGCGGCTCGATCCACCGCCCGGCGGCGAGGACGGCGTCGAGCTGCTCATCGTGGAGGACCCGGACGGCGGGATCGACCTGTACGTGTGGCTGAACGACTCCGAGGAGGCGGTGCGGGCGCTGGCGGAGCTGGATCCGCACCGGTTGCTGCGGAACCGGTTCTGGGCGGGTACGGCGGCGTTGGTGTGGGACCCGGCCGCACGCGCGTGGCGGCTCAAGGTGCCGGGGGATCGCTGAGCGGGGCAGCTCAGAGGGCGTGGTGCAGGAGGCCCAGCGGCGGCGCGCCCAGGGCCAGCATGGCCCGGTGGAAGCGCGGCAGGCTGAAGTCCGCTCCCCACCGGCGGCGGGCCTCGGCGCGCAGGTCGAGGATCACCCACTTGCCCCAGGTGTACCGGCCGTACGTCGGGTCGAAGGTGCCGCGCCGGGCCTCGGACAGCGCCGCCGGGCCTTGGAGGTACGCGTCCCGCTCGAACCGCCGGGCCGCCGCCGCCACGCTCAGCGCGCCGGTGTGCAGGCCGATCGCGCAGGCCAGCCTGGTCACCCTGACCAGGGCCTCGATCGCCACCCCGGCCTGGTAGCGGGGGTCGTCGGAGAGGAAGCCCTCCTCCAGGGCCATCTCCTCGCAGTAGTGCGCCCAGCCCTCCACGAACGCGTCGCTCCACAGCACCTGCCGTACCGGGCTGGTCAGCCGGCGCAGCGCGCGGCCGTGCGAGAAGTGGCCGGGCGCGACCTCGTGGATGGTGATCACCGGCAGCGTGGTGCGGCTGAACACCGCCAGCCACTGCTCCTGCTCGGCCGGCGACCAGCTCGGCTCCGGCGGGGTCACGTGGTACCAGGACGGCCCCTCCGGCTCGCCCGGCGCGGACGGCGACATCATCGCCATCGCCCACCGCCGCGACTCGGGCGCCGGCCCGACCAGGCACTCCCCGTCGGCCGGCGCCAGATCGCGGGCGCCGGTCCAGGCCAGCACGTCGGCGGTGAGCTGGCGGGCCTCGGCGAGCACGCCGTCGGCGTCGGGATGGTCGGCGAGCAGGTCGGCCACGGTCTGGCGGACGTCCTGGCCGGGGGCGAGCTTCTCGCAGGCGGCGGCGAGCAGGTCGGCGAGCCGGTCCCGCTCGGCGTCGGCGCGCCGGGTCAGCTCGCCGAGGTCCACGTCGATGCCCTCGGCCGAGGACAGCAGCAGTGCCAGCGCGTTCGCGCCCAGCGAGGGGTCGGGGTCGCCGTGCTCGGCGAGGTCCTCCAGCCGGGCCAGGAACCGGTCGTGCGCCCGCAGCGCCCGCGCCTCGACGGCGGAGTGGTCGGCGTCCAGTCCGGCGGCCAGCCCCCTGGCGGCCTCGACGGTCGCCCGCGCGACCGGCGCCGGCACCTGGGTCAGCGACGCCAGCGACGCCTCGATGGCCTCCGGCCACAGCGACAGGTGCCGCTGCCGGGCGGCGGCCCGGTCGGCGGCGGGCGCGTAGTCCCGGTCGTAGCAGGCCAGGTCGAGGTTGGCGATGTGCGGCGCCGGGTTGCGCTGGTGCATCAGGAGCGTGGAGTAGTAGACCCTGGCGCGCTCCTCGGCGATGCTCGCGTGCGCCTCGTCGTGCGGGTCGCGGTAGGCGGGGCCGCCGAGCGCGGCCAGCGCGCGGCTCACGCCGTCCGGGGAGAAGTCCTGTACCTGTCCGTCATATTCGTGTCGCCCGCAGTACTCGCGGACATCGGGCACCATGAGGTCGGCGAGTGCACGGAGACGCGGGTCCATGGCGCCCAAAGTACGGCAATCCGGTGAACGGTTCGCCCCAAGGGTCCCCCCGATGCCGCGGCCCCCGGCGCAGGTCGCCGGGGGCCGCGGTACCAGCCGTTATCGCACGGTCATCCAGCGTGCCCGGCCGGGACCGCCGCGGGCGGCGGCGTGGTCAGCATGACCCCCTTCTCGATCTCGCTGGCCAGTTTCGGCAGCGCGCGGGTGCATTTCGGTGACGCGGGCGTGGCCGCCAGGCAGGTCCTGATCTCGGCCCTGACCTGGCGCAGGAGCCGCTCCACCTCCTGCTTGCGAGGGCCGGCCGGCATGGCGGCGGCACGGTTGGCGGTGGCGGTGACCAGGCCGTCCACGATGTCCCGGTACGGGTCGGTCGCGCGGGGCGCGACCGGGGCGGACAGCTGGTCGAGCTGCCCCGGCGGCTTCGGCGCCTCCAGGCCCAGCAGCTTGAGCAGCGCGGCGATGAGCTGCTTGACCACGTCGGTCAGGCCGTCGGCGGGAGTGGCGAGCCCCTGCGGAGGGATCTGCTTGAGCAGGTTGTCGATCTTCTTGACGAGAGCATCCGCTTCAGGGTTGTGGAGCCGGGCCGCGCGGGCTTTCGCGTCACCGGCGATGTCCTGCACGACGACCTGCGCCGGCCCGGCCTTCGGCGCGTGCGCCGCGGCGGACGCGCCTGGGGCCGCCGCGGCGACGGCGGCCATGACCACGGCGGGTACCAGTACTCGAAGAGACGGACGTACCACGGCTTTTCCTTCCGTTGGCGAAAACGGACGGGGTCGCACGCCAGGGGGTTGTCACTATAAGTAGTTGATCGATTACAAAAAGTATCACAACAGGCGGGCGTCGAGGTGCCCGAACGGCCCATCCAGCCGGGCCAGTTCGGCCGCGTACGTCCCCTCGTCGCCCGTTCCGAGCAGCGCCGCGAGCTTCTCGAACCGGCTCACGTGCTCGGCGAAGCGCCCGCGGGCATACCCCGCCGCGCTGTCCTTGGTCACCATGAACGCCCAGTCCGAGGAGAGCGCCAGCAGCGCCTCCCTGACCAGCTGGTCCAGCGCCGGCGACCGCTGCCGGGTCCGGTGGGCGTCCACCAGCTCCAGCAGCCGCCGCCCCACCCGGGCCGACTCCGCGACCAGGTCCGCCACCTGCTCGCCGTCCCACACCCGCCAGTCCTTGCCGGACCCCCACGAGCCGGCGGGCAGCTCCACCGGCGGCCCGAGGTGGCCCGCCTCCAGCGCGCCAGCCAGGGTGGCGACCCGCACGCCGGCCGCCGGCAGCGCCCGCAGCACGCCGGCCAGCCACTCCGGGCCCTCGTACCACCAGTGCCCGAACAGCTCGGTGTCGTACGCCACCACCACCAGCCCGGGCCGGCCGTGCCGGGCGCGCAGCGCGGCCAGCCGGTCCCGCACCGTCCGCACGAAGTCGTCCACGTGCTCGGCCACCGCCGCGCCGGCCAGGTCGGGGTCGTACGGCCGCTTCGCCTCCGGCGGCAGCCGCTTGCTGGTCACCCGCGCCGGCCGGAACCCGGTCGGGTGGTCGAAGGTGTGGAAGTCCCGGTACCGCGGGTCACCGGGGTAGCCGGACCGCGGCGACCACACCCGGTAGGTCACCTCCAGGTCCCGGCCGAACGCCACCACCCCGCTGTCCCGCACCGGCCGCGCCGCTCCGGTGTCGCCGCGCAGCGTCGGGCCGTCCACCAGGAACCGCCAGACACCGGCGGCGGCGTACCCGTCCTCCATGCCGGGCGCGTACCCGCACTCCGGCGCCCAGATCCCGTCCGGAGCCGGCCCGCCCAGCCGCAGCCGCGCGTCGTCCAGGCCGAGCCGCAGCGCGAACGCGCGCAGCCGCGGGTCCAGCAACGGCTGGAACGGGTGGGTGGCCGGGCCGCCGAGCACCTCCACCACGCCGGCGTCGCGCAGCGGCCGGAGCACCGACGACAGGCCGCCGGTCAGCCAGCGCGCCTCCAGGTCGGCCAGGCAGGCGGTGGCGGCCCGGTACTCGCGGGTCGCCAGGTCGCGCAGCTCCGGCCGGCCGGCGGCGTACTCGGCCCGCAGCCGCCAGTCGCCGGCCCAGGTGTGCAGCTCGCGCAGGCAGTACGGGTCGTCCAGCATGGCCGCCACCACCGGGGTCACGCCGAGCGTGAGCTGGCCGGTCCGGCCCTCCGCGGCCAGCTCCTCCAGCACCCGCACGACCCTGCGGTAGGAGCCGGTGAACGCCTGGTACAGCCACTCCTCGCCGACCGGCCAGGTGCCGGCGTGCGCGAGCCAGGGCAGGTGGGTGTGCAGGACGACACAGCAGGTGCCCTCGTACGCCGTCACCGGGGCAGTGCCACCACGACCAGGTCGAGGCAGGAGTCGAGGTCGTCGGCGGACATCACGAAGTCCTTGCTGGTCAGGCTGGCCACGTCGTCGCGCAGCGTGTCCGGCCACTCCTCGGCCGGCGTGCCGAGCTGGGCGTCCACCAGGCTGCCGCCGTACCCGGCGTCCAGCGTCCGCAGCCACTCGCCGTGCCGCACCCCCAGCGTGACCGCCACCCCGAAGTCCGGCTCCAGCAGCTCGACCAGCTCGGCGTGGCTGAACTCGCGGGTGTGGAACGGGTTGACCGGGGCGTCTGTGCCGGGGGAGAACGTGAGCCGGTTCGGCGTGGTGATCAGCAGCCGGCCACCGGGCCGCAGCACCCGGTGACACTCGGCGACGAAACCGGGCTGGTCCCACAGGTGCTCGATGACCTGGAGGCAGGCCACCACGTCCACGCTGGCGTCCGCGGCCGGCAGCGCGGCCAGGTTCCCGCGCGCCACGGCCAGCTCCGGGTAGGTGCGGGCCGCGTGCACGCAGGTCGGCTCGTCGTAGTCGAGGGCGATCACCTTGCGCGCCACGTGCGCGAGCATCGCCGCCCCGTACCCCTCGCCGGCGCCGGCCTCCAGCACGACGCGGTCGCGGCAGTACGCGGTCAGCGCCTGGTAGGCCGCCTCGTGGCGCCTGAACCAGTAGTTTTCGTGCGGGACGCCGGGAACGGTGCGCTCTCCGGTCAACGGCAAGTCGTGCTTCACCCGCTGGACCGTAACCTAACCCGAGGGAGGCGACCATGCCGTTGCTGGTGTTGTGGGACGTCGACTACACGCTGTTGCACACCGGCGGGGCCGGGCGGGAGTGGAGCCTCGCCGCGCTGGCGGAGGTGCTGGGCCGGCCGGTCCGGTTCGGCGACATCTCCGGCCGGACCGAGAAGGCCATCGTGTACGGGGTGCTGCGGGAGCTCGGGATCGAGCCGGCGCCCGGGTACGTGGAGCGGTACGCGCGGGTGCTCGCCACCCGGTACGGCCGGGACGCCGGGGAGCTGGTCCGCCGGGGAGGGGTGCTGGCCGGGGTGCGCGAGGTGCTCACCGCCCTGGCCGGGTACCCGGACGTCATCCAGACCCTGGTGACGGGCAACGTGCCGGAGATCGCCGCGGCCAAGCTGCGCGCCTTCGACCTGGCCGGGCACCTGAACCTCGAGATGGCGGCGTACGGAGGGGAGCACGAGGACCGCGCCGAGCTGGTCCGGCTGGCCCGCCGCCGGGCCGGCATGGCGGCGGCGGACGGCCGGGACACGGTGGTCGTCGGGGACACCGTCAACGACGTGGTGGCGGCGCGGGCCGCCGGGGTCAGGGTGCTGGCGGTGGCCACCGGCACGGCGACCGTCGAGGAGCTGGCCGCCGCCGGCGCCGACCGCGTGCTGCCCGACCTGACCGACACCCCGGTGGTGCTGGACGCCCTGTTCGCCGGCCATCAGTAGTCGGCCTGGAAGCGGGTCTCGAAGGTGCCGGGCTGGTAGCCGTCGGCGCTGAACAGCCGCACGGTGGCCTGGTCGCCGCGGCTGCCGCCGGTCAGGTCGCCGGTGAGCGTGGCGACGATCCGGCCGCCGTCGAGCAGGGTGAAGACGAACACCTCGTCGGGCCGGCCGGCGAGGTTCGTCACGATCGCGGTGCCGCTGAAGTCGCCGAGGCCGTCGGCGACCAGCCGGTACGTGTCCAGCCGCCAGCCCTTGCTGACGGGCTCGCCCGGCGCGTCGGGGCTCGGGTCCGCCGATGGCGTCGTGGTGGTGGGTGGCGGCGTGTCGGGCCGGCGGTGCCGGTCCATGGCCGGGTCGGTGCCGGTGCCGCGGGTCACCACGACGGTCGCCACCATCACCACGGCCACCACGACGGCGGCGACCACCGCGGCGGCGACGCCGAGGAACGTGTCCCGGACCGGGTGCCCGCCGGGCGGCGGCTCGACCCGGTACCGCCGTGGTCGGGCGGTCGGTGGCGTGGCGGGCGGCGAGTAGGTCGGATACGGGGACGGACGCCGGTTCTCCATGGTTACGCCTGCCTCTCGGCGGGTGGATCCGGCCCGTGAGCCCACCGTAGGAGCGGAACGGTGTCCCGGCCTGACGCAGCTGGCGTAGATCCGCTGCGACGTGCGATGGGCGGCGGGGTGGGTCACCCCGCCGCCCATCTGGCGGTTCAGTCGAGCGGGTCGGTCACCGTGCCGGCGCCGACGGTACGGCCGCCCTCGCGGATCGCGAACCCCATGCCGGCGGCCATCGCGACCGGCTGGCCCAGCTCGACCGTGGCGTCGACGGTGTCGCCGGGCAGCGCGATCCCGCCGCCGGCCAGCCGCACCTCGCCGACCACGTCGGTGGTCCGCAGGTAGAACTGCGGCCGGTAGCCGGTCGCGACCGGCGTGTGCCGGCCGCCCTCGGCCGCCGGCAGCAGGTACACCCGCGCGGTGAAGCGCTGGTGCGCCCGCACGCTGCCGGGCGCCGCGACCACCTGACCACGCTGGATCGCCTCCCGCCGGATGCCGCGCAGCAGCATGGCCGCGTTGTCGCCGGCCTCGGCGGACTCCAGCGTCCGGCCGAACATCTCCAGGCTGGTGGCCACCGTGCGTACGGTCGGCCCGAGCCCGACGATCTCGACCGGGTCGCCGGGCCGTACCGAGCCCTGCGCGACCAGCCCGGTGACGACCGTGCCGCGACCGGTGATGGTCAGCACGCTCTCCACCGGCATCAGGAACGGCAGGTCCAGCGGCCGCGGCGGCACCGGGACGGTGGCGTCCACCGCCGCCAGCAGCTCCTCCACCGAGGCCGTCCAGCGCGGCTCGCCGGCCAGCGCGCCGAGCGCGGACACCCGTACCACCGGCACCTCGTCGGCGACGAAGCCGTGCGCGCCGAGCATCTCCCGCAGCTCCAGCTCGACCAGGTCGAGCAGGTCGGGGTCGTCCACCGCGTCGGCCTTGTTCAGCGCCACCACCAGGTGCCGCACGCCGATCTGGCGGGCCAGCAGGAGGTGCTCGCGGGTCTGCGGCATCGCCCCGTCCAGCGCCGAGACCACCAGGATCGCCCCGTCGACCTGGGCCACCCCGGTGATCATGTTCTTCACGTAGTCGGCGTGGCC
>JBJMIH010000217.1:0-11035 GCA_045806985.1 Mycobacteriales bacterium
AGCGACCGGCGTCCCGGACGAACACCCCACCATTTTCCCGCCACCACGGCGGCCACAGCACAGCGGCCCGGGTCACTCACATGAAAATGCGGGCACAACTCCTTGATCGTGGCCGCAGGGGTCCGAAATCCGCCATGAGCACAGGCGGAAGCCGACTTTGAAAGACGGCCTACGGAAGCGGGGCGGTGAGGACCAGCGGGCCGTCGTCGGTCACCGCCACCGTGTGCTCGACGTGGGCGGCGTGGCTGCCGTCGGCGCTGCGCAGCGTCCAGCCGTCCCGGTCGACCCGGTAGCCGTCGTCGCCACCGGCCAGGAACCACGGCTCGATCGCGAGCACCAGGCCGGGCCGCAGCGGCAGGCCGCGCCCGGCCCTGCCCTCGTTCGGGATCGACGGCGGCTCGTGCATGGCCCGGCCCACGCCGTGCCCGCCGAAGTCGGTGTTGATGCCGTACCCGCCCGCCCGGCCCACCGCGCCGACCGCCGCGGAGATGTCGCCGGTACGGCCGCCCGGGACGGCGGCGGCGATGCCGGCGGCGAGCGCCGCCTCGGTGGTGCGGACCAGCCGCAGGTCAGCGGGGTCGGGCTCGCCCACCGCGAAGGACACCGCCGCGTCGGCGGCCCAGCCGTCCAGCAGCGCGCCGCAGTCGACACTGACCAGGTCACCGGCTGCCAGCCGGTGCCGGCCGGGGATGCCGTGCAGGGCGGCGTCGTTGACCGAGACGCAGATCACCGCCGGGAACGGGCTACCGGCGAAGGCGGGCTGGTAGCCGAGGAACGGCGAGTCCGCGCCCGCCTCGGCGAGCACCGTACGGGCCACCTCGTCGAGCGTGTCGACGCGGACTCCGGGTGTGGCGTGGGCGCGTACCTCCGCCAGCGCGGTGGCGACGACGGCGCCGGCCGCCCGCATCGCCTCGATCTCGCCCGGCGTCTTCAGCTCGACCATCGGCACTCCTCGGGATAACTATCCCGGTATTACTATCACACCATGGTCAGGCCGATGCTCACCGCCGAGGACCGCGAACGCGGTCGCCGGCTGGGCGCGCTGCTCCGGGCCGCCCGGGCGGACCGCAGCATGGCCGAGGTCGCCGCCGCGAGTGGCGTACCGGTGGAGACCCTGCGCAAGATCGAGACCGGCCGCATCCCGACCCCGGCCTTCTTCACCGTGGCCGCTCTCGCCGCCGCCCTCAACCTCCCGCTGGACGCCCTGGCAACCGCCACCGCCCCCGCCACCACCCCGGCGGACCAGGCAGCGGCCGGCCCGCGGTCCGCCTGACGCTTCCCATTCCCCCGTCACCACCCTTCCGTGAGCCGTACCTTGACACTGCCACGATGACACTGTCAAGGTGACAGGGTGAGCCGATGGACCTTGACCGAACTCGCCGAGCTGACCGCCGACGCACTGGCGGCCGGCGGTACGGGGCAGGCCAACGGAAGGGTCCGCGAGCGGCCCGACCCGCGCACGATCCGCTGGTACACCACGCTCGGCCTGGTCGGACGGCCGTCGGGAATGCGCGGCAAGATCGCTCTGTACGACCGGCGGCACCTGCTCCAGCTCGTGGCGATCAAGCGCCTGCAGGCCGAGGGTCTGACGCTCGCCGAGATCCAGCGGAAGCTGGTCGCGGCGTCGACCAGGACGCTCGAAGAGGTGGCCCAGCTTCCGGACGGCCTGGCCGACCCGTTACCCCCGGCCGGCGGCGTGCCGGTCCGGGTCCGGTTCTGGTCCGACCTCCCCGAGGTGGCCGCGGTGCCGCCCGTGCCCGCGCCCGGCGCGGTCATCGGCCCGGTGTCCGGCATCCGGCTGGACACCGGCGTCGTCCTGATGTTGGACGGCGCGCCCCGCCAGGTCAACGACGCCGAGGCGGGCGCGCTGGCCGAGGCCGCCCGGCCCCTGCTCACCGCGCTCCACGAACTCGGACTCCATCCCTACCGCACCGGAGGCAGCGAAGATGACCGTCGCCATTGAGCCCATGTGCGAGCGGGAGCTCGCCGCCTGCCCGGCCGCCGACGAGCCCGGCTTCGGCGCGCTCGCCACCGAGCGGGGGAACCTGCCGCTGCACGCGCTGTCGGTGCGGGCCACCGTGACGGGCACCCTCGCGCGCACCGAGGTCACGCAGGGTTTCCAGAACCCGTACGACGAACCCCTCGAGGCCACCTACATCTTCCCGCTGCCGGACCGGGCCGCCGTCACCGCGATGACGCTGCGCACCCGCGACCGCACCATCACCGGCGTGCTCGCCGAGCGCGGCCAGGCCCGCGCCGACTACCAGACCGCGCTGGCCGAGGGCCGGCAGGCCGCGCTCGCCGAGGAGGACCGGCCGGGCGTGTTCACGCTCGGCGTCGGCAACCTGATGCCGGGCGAGCGGGCCACCGTCACGCTGGTGCTGGACGGGCCGCTGCCGTACGCCGACGGAACCCTCACCTACCGGTTCCCGCTGGTGGTGGCTCCCCGGTACATCCCAGGCCGGCCGCTGGCCGACGGCACGCGGGCCGGCGAGGGGTACGCCGAGGACACCGACGCGGTGCCGGACGCGTCCCGGATCACCCCGCCCGTGCTGCTGCCCGGCCTGCCCAACCCGGTGGAGCTGTCGATCGAGGTCGACGTGGACCCGGCCGGGCTGCCGCTCAGGGAGGTCCGGTCCAGCCTGCACGCCGTCCACACGGCCACCCAGGACGCTGACCGGCTGCGGATCGCGGTGGAGCCGGGGGAGCGGCTGGACCGTGACTTCGTGCTCCGGCTGCCCGTCGCCGACCAGGGCGCGTACGCGTCCTCGCTGGTGGTCACGGCGGATCCGCCGGACGCGGCGAAGCTGGGCCGCGACCCGTACGGCGAGGGCACGTTCCAGCTCACCGTGCTGCCGCCGGCCGATGAGCGGGTGCTGCGGCCGCGCGACGTCGTCCTGGTCATCGACCGGTCCGGCAGCATGGGCGGCTGGAAGATGGTGGCGACCCGGCGGGCCGCCGCGCGGATCGTGGACACGCTCACCGACACCGACCGGTTCGCCGTGCTGAGCTTCGACGACCGGATCGAGACGCCGGACGGGCTCGGTGCGGCGCTCGCCGACGCCACCGACCGCAACCGGTTCCGGGCGATCGAGCACCTGGCGAGCCTGTCGGCGCGCGGCGGCACCGAGATGCTGTCCCCGCTGCGGCAGGCCGCCGACCTGCTCACCGGCCGCGAGGACCGGTCCCGCGACGCGGTGTTGGTGCTGGTCACCGACGGGCAGGTCGGCAACGAGGACCAGATCCTGGCCGGTCTGGCCGGGCCGCTCGGCTCGGTGCGCCTGCACACCGTCGGCGTCGACACCGCCGTCAACGCCGGGTTCCTGCGGCGGCTGGCCGGACTCGGCGGCGGGCGGTGCGAGCTGGTCGAGTCCGAGGACCGGCTGGATGAGGCGATGCGGGCCATCCACCGCCGGATCGCCACGCCGCTGGTGTCCGGGTTGCGGCTGGACACGGCCGGGTTCGGGCCGATGCCGGGGAGCGTCGTCCCGGATCGGCTTCCCGACCTGGTGGCCGGTGTGCCCCTGGTCCTGTTCGGCCGGTACCGGACTCCGGGCGACACCGACCACTCCGGACCGATGGCCGTGGTGGCGAGCGGCACCCGGGCGGGCGGCGAGGCGTGGCGGGCCGAGGTCACGGCGTCAATAGGCACCCCAGCGCTCACCGCGATGTGGGCGCGCGGCCACCTGCGCGACCTGGAGGATCGGTACGCCACCTCCGCCACCCATGCCGAACTCGAGGAGCGGGAGCGCGAGATCGTCGCCACGTCGCTGCGGTTCGGCGTGCTGTGCCGGTTCACCGCGTTCCTCGCCGAGGGCGCCGACGTCGTGAACCCGGGCGGCAGCCGGCACCGCGTCACCCAGCCGGTCGAGTCGCCGCAGGGCTGGCACGCCGTGCCGCTGGGCTACCGGGCGCAGGCCGCCTCCGCCCCACGGCCACAGGCGGCCCAGGCCGCCCCGTTCGCCAGGACGCAACGCGGTCTCACCGACCCGGCCGAGTCCCTGAGGCCGGACACGGCCTTGTCCGGCACGTTCGCCCCTACGCCCGCCGCACCCGCTGGCGGACCGCCGGCCGCTCCCGGTGCGCCTGCGCCGGCGCCAGCGCCGGTCGGGTACGGGGTGCCGGACGACCTGGTCACGTTCGCGCGGAAGGAACTCGAGACGCTGCGCCAGGCCGCGCACGCCGACCTCGCCCGCCGGATCGCGGTCCTGCGTGAACTGGGTACCGGGCTCGCCAGCCTGCTCAACCGCCTCGACGCGGCCGGTGCGGCGGCCACCGGCGCCGGCGCGCTCCGCGCGCTCGCCGCCGACCTGGTCGCGCCGATCCCGGACGGGGTGGCGCTGGAGTCGCTGTGGATGCGCGCCTTCGACGCCCTCGAGCTCCTCACCGCCGCCGGCCCGAACCCGCCGGCGCCGGAGTCGCGGTCCCGTACCGCCTTCTGGCGCCGCTGACGCAACCTTCCGGCCCGCGCCGGCGTCTGATCGACATGACTCCGGCGCGGGCCTTCGAACTCCTGACCAAGCTGTCGGTGCCGATCATCGCCGCCGGCGGAGTCCTGACGCTGATCTGGCTGTCCGTGCTGCTGTCCGGCGACCAGGGTGAGCAGCGAATATGCAACGTCGCGGCGGGCTGCCGGCAGGGCCACGCCCACCTCCCGGGCACGGCCGCCCTGTGCCTGGCCGGGCTGGTGCTGGCGCTCGTCGCGCTGGTGCTGGTCGCGGCCCGCCGTCGTGGCAGGCCCCGGCCGGCGCCGGTCTGGCGGGCCGCCGCCTGGTGGCGCTTCGGAGTGGCCGCACCGCTGCTGGTCACCGCCGCTGGCCTGGACTACGCCGCGTTGCGGATACTGGTCCCATGATGAACGCCGGTGACGACGAGGCCGCCCGGGTGGTGGCGCGGTACTTCGACATGTGGAACACCGGCGACACGTCGGCCGCCACGCAGATCCTCAGTCCGGACTGGACGGACCACGCCCACCCGGAGGTCACCGGCCCGGCCGGCGTGGCGGAGGCCGTGACGAGCATCCGGGCCGCCCGCCCCGACCTGCGCTTCCACCTCGACGCCTACCTCACCGGCGGCGGCGACACCGTCGCCGCGGTCGGCCGGGTGGCCGCCAGCCGGCTCATTTGGCTGGTCCGCCTGCACGACGGCCGGATGGCCGAGATGTGGACCTACCACCACCCCTGAACCGCTCAGGCGTCGGCGGCGGTACGGCTGTCGTAGCGGGCGAAGGCCGGCAGCGCCAGCCGGAGTACGCCCATGCTGAGGATCGTCGCCAGCCCGCCACCGACCGCGCTCACCGTCGGGGTGGTGGCCGCCGCGACCATGCCGGCCTCGAAGTTGCCGAGCTGCGGCCCGCCCGCGCCGACCACGAAGTCGACGCCACTGATCCGGCCGCGCAGGTGGTCCGGGGTGACGGTCTGGACGAGCGTGGCGCGGAACACCACGCTGATCGTGTCGGCCGCCCCGGACAGCGCCAGCGTCAGCAGCGCGAGCCACAGCGTCCGGCTGAGCCCGAAAACGGCGATGCAGCCACCCCAGAACGCGACCGTCACCAGCATGGCCCGGCCCGGCCGGGTGACCCGGCCGACCGGCCCGGACAGCGCGGTGCCGACCAGCCCGCCGACCGCCGGCGCGGCCGTGATCAGCCCGAGCGTGCGCGCGCCGCCGCCGAAGCGGGCGGCGTTCAGCGCCGGGAACAACGCCCACGGCATCCCGAGCACCGTCGCGTTCAGGTCGGCGAGGAACGCGCCCGCCAGTACCGGCTGGTGGCGCAGGAAGCGCAGGCCGTCCAGTACCGCCCGCACGCCGGGCCGGGTGCCGCCGCCGTCCCGCGGCCGCATCGCCGGCAGCCGCACCAGCCCGTAGAACGACGCGCCGAAGCTCAGCACGTCGACCAGGTAGCAGGCGCGCAGCCCACCGGCCGCCACCGCCACGCCGGCCAGCAGCGGGCCGGCCGTGATGCTGGCCTGGAAGGACAGCTGGTTGAGGGCCACCCCGCCGGGGACGAGCGCGGCCGGCAGCAGCCGCGGCACGAACGTGCGGCGTACCGGGCCGCCCACGGCCCCGACCAGCGACTGGAGGGCGACCAGCCCGTACAGCAGCCACAGCAGGCTCAGGCCGGCGAACGCCTGCGCGGCCAGCACGGCCGCCAGGACGACCTGGCAGGCGCTGGTGGCGAGGGCCAGCCGGCGGCGGTCCACCGCGTCCGCGAAGGACCCGCCGAACAGGCCCACCGCCAGCAGGGGCACGAACAGCGCCAGCCCCAGCCCGCCGACCGCGGCCGACGAGTGGGTGATCCGGTACACCTGCAACATCACCGCGAACCTGGCCATCTGGCTGCCGATCGCCGACAGCGCCCCGCCGATCCAGAGCCGGCGGAACGCCGCCGACTCCCGCAACGGCCGCAGGTCGAGCAGCAGCCGGCCCCGCCGTGCCGGCGCCGGCTCCAGCTCCGTCCCCTCTTCCGCCATGTCAGGCGGTCCGCTCGCCGGCGCTGGTCGCCGCCGCGGCGCACGACGCGGCCGCCGCCGACAGCGACTCGCCGGCCGTGTCCGCGATCCGCTGCCGGAACGGCCGCCGCTCCAGCGCCGCGACGGTCGCGGCCAGGACCTCTCCGAGCGGGTACGGCAGTTCCGCCTCCAGCGCCGTGGCCGCCCGCCCGGTCGCCGCCCACTCGGCGTCCAGCAGTGGCAGCAGGCCACGCGACTTCGGGGTGAGCCGCACGATCCGCTGCCGCGCGTCCACCCCGGCCTCCAGCGCGACAAGGCCGTGCCGGCTCATCCGGGCCACGGTCTGGCTGGCCGCCGAGTGGGTGACCCCGATCGCGCGGGCCAGGTCGCCGATCGAGACCGGGCCGGCCGCGGCCACGGCCCGCATCACCGGGACGTACCGGGGTCGCAGGTAACCGAGGCCCACCTCCTCATAGACCTTGGCCACGTCGCCGTCGAGCAGCTCCAGCACGTGCCGGAGCAGGGTGCCCAGCCCGGGCCGGTCCGGCAGCTCGTCCACCGGACGAATATAACAGCGCTGTCAGATCGCTCCTGGCCTGGAACGCGGGCCGTTACTGTACGGGGCATGAGGGAGCGCCAGCGAGCGGAGCGAAGCGAGGCGGGTGCATGAGCGCGCGGAGCGAGATCATCGAACTCGACGGCCGGCAGGTGACGATCACCAACCCGGACAAGGTGTTCTTCCCGCGTACCGGACACACCAAGCTGGACCTGGTCCGGTACTACCTGGCGGTGGCGGGCGGCGCGCTGCGCGGGGTCGCGAACCGGCCGATGGCGCTGAAGCGGTTCGTGCACGGCGCCGAGGGCGAGGCGTTCTTCCAGAAGCGGGCGCCGGAGAAGCGCCCCGACTGGATCGACACCGTCGAGCTGAAGTTCCCGTCCGGGCGCTCGGCGCACGAGGTGGTCGTCACCCAGGCCAGCCAGCTCGCCTGGGTGGTCAACCTCGGCTGCATCGACCTCAACCCGCACCCGGTCCGCGACGACGACCTCGACCATCCCGACGAGCTGCGGGTCGACCTGGACCCGGTGCCCGGCGTGCCGTGGGAGCAGGTCATCGAGGTGGCGCTGGCCTCCCGCGACGTGCTCGAGGACTTCGGGCTGGAGGCGTGGCCGAAGACGTCCGGCTCGCGCGGCTTCCACGTGTACGCGCGGATCGAGCGGCGGTGGACCTTCCCCGAGGTCCGCCGGGCCGCCGTCGCCGTGGCCAGGGAGGTCGAGCGGCGGGTGCCGGACATCGCCACCAGCCGGTGGTGGAAGGAGGAGCGGCACGGGGTGTTCCTGGACTACAACCAGAACGCCAAGGACCGCACCGTCGCCTCCGCGTACTCGGTCCGGCCCACCCCGGACGCCCGAGTGTCCACCCCGCTGGCCTGGGACGAGGTACCGGACTGCGACCCGGCGGCGTACACGGTCGACACCGTGCCGGAGCGGTACGCCCGGATCGGCGACCCGCACGAGGGCATCGACGACACGGCCGGCTCGCTGGAGGCGCTTCTCGAGCTGGCCGCCTGGCACGAGAAGGCCGGGTTCGGCGACGCGCCGTGGCCGCCGCACTACAACAAGCAGGCCGGCGAGCCGGACCGGGTCCAGCCCTCCAAGCGCGCCCGCCCCGCCTCCGAGAGCAGTCCCGAACGCGGCGGCATCGTCCCCCCACCCGCCCCCGGCAAGTCGTACGGCCCCACCGGCCGCCGCCGCACCCGGATGCCCCTCATCGAGATCGCCCGCGCCGCCACCAAGGATGAAGCCCTCGCCGGCCTCGAACGCTGGAAGGAACGCCACCCCGACGTCTGGCCGCACCTCCAACCCGCCGACGTCCTGGTCGACTCGATGCGCGGCCGCAGCAGCACCTGGACCCGGATCCGCCTCAACCTGCACCACGTTCCCGAAGCCCAACGCCCCGACCAGGAACCCCTCGAAGTCGACTACGACCCCTGGCAGGGCGTCGTGGTGCCCCAAGACCTCGAGGACTGACAGCGACCCACCTGCGGTGTATGATTCTACTAGTCTAATAGTAGAACGGTGGAATGACGCATGTTCGCTTTCCGTCTGGAGTCGTGGTCGGGGGTGCCGGCCTACCTCCAGCTCGTCCAGCAGGTCCGGCAGGCGCTGACACTCGGCTACCTGCACCACGGCGACCAGTTGCCGACCGTCAAGGAGGTCGCCGGCGACCTGGCGGTGAACCCCAATACGGTCGTCAAGGCCTACCGTCAGCTGGAGCAGGAGGGGCTGGTCACCGCCAGGCAGGGGTTGGGGACGTTCGTGACCAGCTCCATCCCGGCGGTGCCGCCGGCCAGGCAGGCCGCACTGCGCCGGGCGCTGGAGCGGTGGCTGCGCGACGCCTACGCGGCCGGCCTCGACGAGCAGGCCGTCAACGCCCTCGTCGCCACCACCCACCGGGAGCTACGGGCCAGGGGGGTCGCATGACCGCCGCGCTCCGTACCGACAGGCTCGGCAAGCGGTACCGCCCGGGCGCCTGGGGCCTGCGGGACTGCACGCTGGAGATCCCCGCCGGCCACGTCATCGCGCTGGTCGGCCCGAACGGCGCCGGCAAGTCCACCCTGCTGCACCTGGTGACCGGGCTGCTGGAACCGACGACCGGCACCGTCGAGGTGTTCGGCTCGCCGGCCGGCGCGCAGACTCCGGCCATGCTCGCCGAGGTCGGCTTCGTCGCCCAGGACCACCCACTCTACCGCGGGTTCACCGTCGCCGACCTGCTCCACATGGGACGCTCGCTCAACGTCCGCTGGGACCAGCGCCTGGCCGAGCGCCGGCTGGCGGCGGTCGGCGTCCCACTCGACCGCAGGGCCGGTCAGCTCTCCGGTGGCCAGCAGGCCCAGGTCGCGCTGGCGCTCGCCCTCGCCAAGCGGCCGCGGCTGCTGGTCCTCGACGAGCCGGTCGCCAGCCTGGACCCGCTCGCCCGCCGGGAGTTCATGAAGGTGCTGATGGAGGCCGTCGCCGAGGACGAGGTGACGGTCCTGCTGTCCTCGCACGCCATCGCCGAGCTGGAACGGGTCTGCGACTGGCTCGTCGTCGTCAGCGGCGCCCGGCCGCAGCTCAGCGGCGAGGTCGAGACCCTGCTCGCCGAACACAGCCTGCTCACCGGGCCGCGGACAACGGCCACCGCCACCGCCACCGCCGCCTTCGACGGCGTCGTCCAGGCCCAGCACAGCCAGCGGCACTCGACGCTGCTGGTCCGCCAGCCGGCCGACCTCCCGGTCCACCCAGGCTGGCAGCGGGAACCCGTCGGCCTGGAGGAACTCATCCTGGCCTACCTCGAGAACAGCGGCGCCACGAGCCCCGGGAGGACCACGATGGAGGTGGTGTCGTGATCTGGATGACCTGGCGCCAGCACCGCGCCGAAGCGCTCGCCGCGACCGGTGTGATCGCCGTGCTCATCGCCGTCTTCCTGGTGCTCGGCCACGACCTGCACACCGCGTTCCACCAGGACGGGCTGGGCGGCTGCCTGAACTCCGGACAACTCTGCGACCCGAGCGCGTTCCTGAACCGGAGCTCGGTCACCATGTACGGGCTGATCCCGTTTCTCAACCTCCTGCCCGCCCTGGTCGGGGCGTTCGTCTTCGCCCCGCTGATGGCCAGGGAGGCCGAGCAGGGCACCTGGCGGCTGGCCTGGACCCAGGGCACGCCGCGGCGGCGGTGGCTGGCGGTGAAGCTGGCCGTGACGCTTCCGGCCGCCGTGGTCCTCACCGTCCTGTTCAGCGTCGCGTTCACGTGGTACCACCAGCCGATCGACCGGCTGAAGGGCCACTTCGATTCCGACGCCTTCAACTTCGAGGGCCTGTCGCTGCCGACGCTCACCCTGTTCGCGGCCGGGTTCGGCCTGCTGGCCGGCGTCCTGCTCCGGCGTACCGTCCTGGCCGCGCTGCTCACCCTGGTCGCGACGCTGCTGGCCCGCCCCCTGGTGCAGAACGGGCTGCGTCCCCACTACGAGGCCCCGGTCACCGGCAGCCACACCACCGGCCACCAGGACTGGGTACTGTCCGCGACCACTCTCGACAGCCACGGACACCGCCTCAGCCGGGCGGCGGCGCAACAGCTGGCGCTGCGGGCGCGGACGTCGGGCGGCGACTCCAAGCGGTGGCTGCTCGACCACGGCTACCACCAGGCCGTCAACTACCAGCCCGGCAACCGGTACTGGACGTTCCAGCTCATCGAGGGCGGGATCTTCACCCTCGCCGCCGCCGTCCTGATTGGCCTGGCCGCCTGGCAGCTCCGCCGCCGCTTCCGCTAGATGTGCTGCCCATGGAGGTTGAGTCGGGGCGACACGGCTGGATGGTCTTGCTGTGAGGGAGGGCCTCCGGGTTCGGTGTGAATCACCACAGACACGCCGAACCGATGGAGGCCCTCATGGCACACCGTAATGCCCCGTTGACCGAGACCGGCAGGCTGCGTTTGGCCCGGTGTGTGGTGGAGGAGGGCTGGTCGCCTGCTCGGGCGGCGGAGCGGTTCCAGGTGGCTGTCACGACGGCCCGTCGGTGGGCGGGCCGCTACCGCCAGTACGGGCCGGCCGG
>JBJMIH010000218.1:0-6588 GCA_045806985.1 Mycobacteriales bacterium
AACAGGAGGCCGGCGAACAGGAGGGTGTAGGAGTTGATGGCCCATTCGAGCTGGCTCTGGCTTGCCCCGAGGCCGTCGTGCGGGTCGGCGATCGTCTTCATCGCCACGTTGAGCACGGTGTTGTCGAGGACGACCACGAGCAGGCTCACCACGAGCACGCCGAGAATCGGCCAGCGGCGCGGGTGACCGGTGTTGGCTGGTACGTCCATGCGTTCCCCATATTTCGAAACGAGTGCGTTGCGTAACGGCTTCGAAGTTACGCCGCGTAGATTCGATACGCAACTGTCTCGTATCGCAGCTCACATCGGTCAAGACTTGGCAAAATCACAACTGGTCTTGACGGGGCGAATCGGGCAGCGCTAACGTTCCCTGAACGTTAGGAAGGCTTCCTAACTATTGACCTCCCGCCCCGGGGTGGGGAGAGAGGAAACGGCCGGGCATCCGAGGCAGGCGGATGCCCGGCCGTCCCGTAGCTGCCTGTCAGAGGGGTCAACCAGGTACCGGGCCGGGTCCATTCCCGCTACTGGACGCAGGCCAGCGTGACCCTGTCGCCCTGAGTGTTCACGGACGCGACGTGCCCGCCCGCCGCCCCCAGCGCCAGCAGCGCCCGGCGCAGCGGCTCGGGGTCGGCCAGGCTGCCGCGCAGCAACTCCGGTACCGGGCCCGCCTTCAGCTGCGCCGCCCACCGCTGCCGCGCGTCGTGGCCGGGCGCCAGCCAACCGGCCAGCTTGTCCGGATCGGTCAGCAGCGGCCGTACCTCGGCCAGCCGGGCCACCAGCGCGTCCAGCTCGGCGGCGAGCGCCGCCGCGTTGCCCGCGCACATCGCCGCCGACAGCTCCGGCCGGGTGGCCGCCACCCGGGTGCCGTCCCGGAACGAGCCGGCGGCCAGGGCCAGCGCGAGCCGCCCGGCCGGCCCGTCGACCGCGCCGGCCGCGAGCGTGGCGGCGAGCAGGTGCGGCAGGTGGCTGATCCTGGCCACCGCCTGGTCGTGCGCTGCCGCGCCGCACGGCACCACCCGGCAGCCCCAGCCGGTGACGCCCCGGGCGAGCCGTACCCAGGCGGCCAGGTCGGTGTCGGGTTCCAGACAGGTCACCCAGGCGGCGCCGGCGAACAGGTCGGTGTGGCCGGCGTCCCAGCCGGACGCCTCGGTGCCGGCCATCGGGTGGCCGCCCACGTAGCTGAGTGCCGGCGCGCGCTCCCTGACCAGCGCGAGCACCGGGGCCTTGACCGAGGTCACGTCGGTCAGCAGGGTGCCGGCGGCGGCGTGCGGGGCGACCTGGTCGAGCAGGCCGGGCAGCGCCGGCAGCGGCACCGCGAGCACCACCGTGTCGGCCTCGCGCAGCGCGTCCTGGACGGTGTGCGCGACCGCGTACCCGTCGCGGGCCGCCGCGGCCCTGGTCGCGGGGGCGCGGTCGTACCCGATTCCGCGCTCGCCGAGCCGGCGGAGCAGGGAGCCGCCGATGAGTCCGAGCCCGAGCACGGCTACGCGCTTCATCGGGCAAGTGTATTCTGCCTGTTGTGCATAATCATCCAGTCGACCGCATGATCATGCTCGACTCGCCGGACTGTGCCGTCCGGCCCGCGCGCACCGCCGACGTGCGCGCGATCCGCCGGCTGGTGGACCACTACGCGCCCAGTGGGCAGCTGCTCAGCAAGCCGACCGTGAGCCTGTACGAATCCGTCCAGGAGTTCCGCGTCGCCGAGCTGGACGGCCAGGTCGTCGGGTGCGGCGCGGTGCACGTGATGTGGGAGGACCTGGCCGAGGTCCGCACGGTCGCGGTCGACCCGGCGTACCGGGGCAGGGGCGTCGGCGACCTGATCGTGCCCGCGCTGCTGGACGTCGCGCGCGAGCTGGGGGTACGGCGGGTGTTCGTGCTCACGTTCCAGGTCGGCTTCTTCCGCCGGCACGGGTTCGCCGAGGTCTCCGGCGCGCCGGTGGACGAGGACGTCTTCGCCGAACTGCTGCGCTCCTACGACGAGGGCGTGGCCGAGTTCCTGGACCTCGACCGGGTGAAGCCCAACACTCTCGGCAACACCCGCATGTTGCGCCATCTCTGACGAATCGGTCACCGTCAGTATCGGACAGGGCACCTGACGTGGGTCTTCGCGTGTGGTTGACACGCGCAGTGAGCGAATCTCCTACACTGGCCTCTCGGTAGCGGAAGCCCCCAGGAAACTGACGGACGTCACGCCCCGAGGAGATGCACCCCATGGACGGCAGTACCGCCCACCATCCCGTCGCCGGTCCGGACACCGGACCGGCGGAACCGACGGAATTCACCGACCCCACCGAGCCGACCGGTTACGCGTACGACGACTACGCGGCCGCCGACCTGAGCGGCGGCGCGAGCGGCCTCCCCGCCGGCGCCGAGCGGGCGCAGGCAGCGGATGACCTGGTCCCGCCGCCGGCCGTGTTCGACGACTTCGTCCCCGACGACCCCGACGACCTGCGCGAGGCCCGGCTGACCCGCTGGCTCACCGCCGGTGGCGTGCTGGTCGGCGCCGGCGCGATCGTCGCGCTGGCGTTCGCCGTGGTGTCGTACGTGTCGAGCGGCGGCCCGCACCAGAGCACCCCGAGTGCGGCCGGCGCGCCCAGCCACGTGGCGGCGCAGCGGGCGGACCGGGCCGAGCAGCGGCCGGACGCCGGCGCCGGCCAGAAGCTCACCGACAACTCCTGGGTGCTGGAAGGCACCCAGTTCGCCGCCGACCCGCTCGGGCAGTACGGCGGCACCTTCCAGGTCACCAACGCGGCGAGCAAGCCGCGGACCGGTGTGTTCACGATCACCGTGCTGGCGAACGGCCAGCCGGCCGCCCGGGTGACCGGCGTCGCCACCAACGTGATGCCCGGCCAGACCGCGACCGTGAAGGCGGTCTCCTCGGACAGGTGGGTGGACGGCACGACCACCTTGCAGTTCGAGAACGCGCTGCGCTGACCTGCCGTTACGCGGACGAGGACCCTGGCCGGAGTGGCCAGGGTCCTTGCCCAGCGAAAGGTATCGACGCGGATCGTAACCATCTGACACGCAGAGTGATGGGCCTTTCGGGGATTGCGCCGGTGGAAGGGAGCGAGCATTGTCCCGATTTGTGATGGCTTCTCCTGGAGCGATCAGGCTGCCTCGGCTCGACCCGGCACAGCGCCGCCGCCGGGCCGAACTGCTCGGCGCCCTCGCGGCGGCGCGGGCCCGGCGGGCGCGGCAGCTGGCGAGGTTGTTGCCGGCACGGTCACGCGCGGGGCAACCTGTGAGGCAGGCCGCGCGCCGGCTCGGCTGAAAGGGCTTGATTCCCTCGGCCCGGCAAGGGAACGTGGCCCCTGCGAGCATGTGACAGCCAGGAGGAACGGGTGCCGAACTTCGCCGCCGCGCTTGCGCGGACCGCGGACGGATGGAGTGCGTACGACCTCGACGTGACGGACGCCAAGGATGTCGAGGCGCTCGGTGAGCGCCTGCGTGACCTCGACGCCGACGCCGACACCACCGTGCTGTTCGTCGAGGAGGAGGACCAGTACTTCGCGGTCGTCCGCATCGATGCGGACTCCGAGGACGTCAGAGTCTTCGTCTCCGACGCCGCCACCGCGCTCCAGGACCCGCCGTTCGGCACGATGCTTGTCGAGGAGACGGGGGTACCGGAGCCGCCCGACCCGGAGGACGCCGAGGACGCGGTCGCCGACGACGGGCTGATCCCCACCGGCGACGCCGACCTGCTGACCGACCTCGGCACCTCCGCCGACGCGCTGGCTGAACTCGTCGCCCATGAGGGAATGCTGCCCGGCGACGTGGTGAGCGAGCTGGCGGCCAGGGCCGGCTGCGGCGAGGAGCTCGACGCGCTGCGGGAGGCGTGACGCTCCCGCCAGCCGCTCGGTACGAGGGCTGGATGCGCCAGGCCCTGACCGTCGCCCGGCAGGCCCCCGCCACCGGCGACGTGCCCATCGGGGCCGTGGTCGTCGACGCGCGCGGCGCGGTACTGGCCGCCGCGTGCAACCGGCGCGAAGCCGACGGCGACCCGACCGCGCACGCCGAGATCCTCGCCCTGCGCGCCGCCGCCGGCGCTCACGGACCCGGCGAGTGGCGGCTCAACGGCTGCACCCTGGTGGTCACCCTCGAACCCTGCGTGATGTGCGCCGGCGCCCTCGTCCTGGCCCGGGTCGACCGCCTGGTCTACGGCGCCGCCGACCCCAAGGCCGGCGCGGTCGGCTCGCTTTGGGACCTGGTCCGCGACCGCCGCCTCAACCACCGCCCCGAGGTGGTCCCCGATGTCCTCGCCTCCGAATGCACCGCCCTGATCAGGGACTTCTTCGCCCCCCACCGCTGAGACCCACCGCAACCCCGGTCCGGTAGGCTGCCCTACGGTGGAGTCGCCTAGTGGCCGAGGGCGCACGCCTCGAAAGCGTGTGAGGTGCAAGCCTCCGTGGGTTCAAATCCCACCTCCACCGCCACCCACCCCCGGGCCGTTGACCAGCACCCCAGGTCAACGGCCCTCCTCATGCGAGACGGTGGACCCCCCAGGGTCCGGCTCCCCCGACCAGCCCCATCGAAGCGGCCGCCGAGCCAGACCGGACCACCACCGGCGGACGAGTTCGGGGCCGGCCCGGGGGGTTCCGGAACCGGGGTGGACGATCACAATGGCGATATGGCCGGAGATGTCGGCTTCCGTGAAGAGCCTGGCCTCCGGCGCGGGGCGATCGGGCTGCGCGAAGGGCTGTTCCAGAGCATCACGGCGATGGCGCCGGGCGCGGCGATCGCCGCGTCGATCCCGGCCGGGGCCGCGTTCGCCGGCGGCGCGCTGCCGCTGTCGGTGCTGGTCGCGCTGGTTCCGGTGCTGGCCACGGCGGTCTGCGTGGGCGCGCTGGCCGGCCGGATGCCGACCGCCAACTCGGTCGCCACGTACACCGCGCAGGGCCTGCACCCGGCCCTCGGGTTCCTGGTGGCGTGGGGGTACCTGTTCGTGGAAACGCTGGTCCCGCCGTTGCTCTTTCTCCAGCTCGGGTTCACGGTGGCCGGGACGCTGCACGACGAGTGGGACTCCTACCCGGCGAACCTGTGGTGGCCGTGGGTGATCGCCGGGGCCGCGCTGGTCGCGGTGCTCGGGTACTACGGTGTGCGCGCGTCGGCCCGGGCCGGCACCTTCCTCGGCGCGTTCGAGATCCTGGTGTTCCTGGCCGCGGCCGTCCTGTTCGTCGCCAAGGCGCACCAGACGCTGTCGGTGTTCGGCACCGGCCACACCCCACCCGGCCACCGCGGGCTGTCCGGAGTGGTCGCCGGCTCGGTGTACTCGCTGCTCGCACTGGCCGGCTTCGAGTCGGCCGCGCCGCTGGCCGAGGAGACCGAGCGGCCGGAGCGCAACATCCGGCGGGCCGTGGTCGGCGCGGCGCTCGGCGTCGGCGTGCTCTACGTGTTCACCACCTACGCCGCGGCCGTGCTCTACGGGCCGGACCGGTTCCAGAAGTTCGGCGGGTCCGGGTCGGCGTCCTGGGAGGGCATGGCCCGCACCGAGTACGGCCTGTTCTGGGTGCTGGTCTTCCTCGCCATCGTGAACTCGACGCTGGCCAACGCGAACGCCGGCGCGAACGTCTCGACCCGGACCGGATACGCGCTGGCCAGGATCAGGCTGCTGCCGTCCGGCTTCCAGCGGCTGCACCCCACCCACCGGTCGCCGGTGTGGGCGGTCGCGGTCCAGTTCGCCGCCGGCCTGGCGGTCGCGCTCGGCCTCGGCTGGCACTACACCCCGCAGACCGCGTTCCTGCTGGTCGCGACCGTCATCACGCTCGTCGTCGGGTCGGTGTACGTGCTGGTCGACGTGGCCTGCGCCGGCTACTTCCTGCGCCGCGACCGGGCCGCGTTCAACCCGGTCGCGCACCTGCTCGCCCCCGCCGTCGGTGTCGTGTTCTTCGTCCCGGCGCTGCTCACCGCCGCCGGCATCCCGGCGTTCTCGTTCGTCACCCGGCTGGCGGCGCCGGTCTCCTACGCCGGCGCGATCGTCGCGATCTGGATGGGCGTGGGCGTCGTGGTCCTGGGCTGGCTGCTGGTACGAAGGCCGGAGCGGATCCGGCAGGTGGCCGAGGTCTTCGGCGCGGAGGAGGCGAACGGTGGCTGACACAGTGGCTGGCCTGGAAGTCGTGCGGTTCCAGCCCGAGCAGTACGCGTGGACGTTCGGCGGGGTCGCGCCGGCCGCCCGGGTCGTGCCCGGCTCGGTGCTCGAGGTCTTCACCGAGGACTGCTTCGCCGGCCGGGTCCGCGGCCCGGACGACCTGGTGTCGCGGGTCTGCGAGTTCCCGTTCCTGAACCCGCAGACCGGCCCGTTCTGGGTGGAGGGCGCCGAGCCCGGCGACACGCTCGCCGTCCACTTCGTGGAGATCACCCCGGCTCGGGACTGGGGCGCGTCCACCACGGTGCCGCTGTTCGGCGCGCTGACCTCCACCCACCTCACCGCGACCCTGCAGGACCCGCTGCCGGAGCGGGTGTGGATGTGGGAGCTGGACGCGCGGGCCGGCGTCTGCCGGTTCACCGCGAAGGACAGCGACTTCTCCGCCGCCCTGCCGCTGGACCCGATGCACGGCACGGTCGGCGTGGCGCCGGCGAACCTCGAGGTCAG
>JBJMIH010000219.1:0-5369 GCA_045806985.1 Mycobacteriales bacterium
CTCAACGTGGCCAACCCGGCCGCGCTGATCGGCCTGATCATCGGCGCCGCGGTGGTGTTCCTGTTCTCGGCGCTGGCCATCAACGCGGTGTCGCGTGCCGCGGGCCGGGTCGTCATGGAGGTCCGCGAGCAGTTCCGTACCCGTCCCGGGATCATGGACGGCACCGAGCGGCCGGAGTACGGCAGGGTGGTCGACATCTGCACCCGTGACTCGCTGCGGGAACTGGCGACCCCGGGCCTGCTGGCGGTGATGACGCCGATCGCGGTCGGCTTCGCGCTCGGGTACGCGCCGCTCGGCGCCTACCTGGCCGGCGCGATCGCCTGCGGTGTGCTGATGGCGGTGTTCCTGGCCAACTCCGGTGGCGCCTGGGACAACGCCAAGAAGATGGTCGAGGACGGCCAGTTCGGCGGCAAGGGTTCCGAGGCGCACGCCGCGACCGTCATCGGCGACACCGTCGGCGACCCGTTCAAGGACACCGCGGGTCCGGCGATCAACCCGCTGATCAAGGTGATGAACCTGGTCTCGCTGCTGATCGCGCCGGCCGTCGTGAAGTACAGCATCGGCGCCCACAGCAATGTGGCGGTGCGGCTCGCGGTGGCGCTGGTCGCCTTGGCGATCGTGGTCACCGCCGTCGTGTACTCGAAGCGGCAGCAGGTGTCGATGGGCTCGGAGGATCACGAGGTCGAGACCGCCAAGGCGGCCTGACCGGTACGCACACACGCGAGAGGCCCGGGACCGCGTCCCGGGCCTCTCCGCGTTGTACGGTCAGTGGTCGTGGCTGGTCAGTTGTCGTTGTTCGGGGCCGACACCGGTCCGGCCGGGCTCGACGACCTCGACGGCCTGCTGGCCGGGCCGGGACAGGTGGTGCGCGGGCCCGGCGGGGCGCGGGTGAGCGTTGTCGTCGGCGACGGTTGGCGGGTCGCCGCGATCGCCGCCGAGTACGCCGCGCGGGGCCTGGAAAGTGAGCTTGGTCATACCGAGGACGGCCAGCCGGCGGTCCGTACCGCGTTCGATCCGGCCCTGGAGCCGCTCGCCGCACGCTGGATGCGGGGCTCCCGCAAGGCCGTTCCCGCTGGCTTCGTCCTCGACGGTCCTCGGCTCCGCTGCTGGGCGCTCGCGGCCGGCCGCGCCGACCCGGCCGGATACCTGCTGGCCCTGGGTCCGCACGACCGGCCGACCTGGCGGGCGATGGGGAAGGCGCTGGCCGCGGCCGGGTTTCCCGCCGAGTTCGTGGGGCCGCGCGCGCACGGTCCCGGGTACCGGATCACCGGCTCCCGCCGTCTCAACAGGCTGGCCGAACTACTCGGCGTGCCCCCGGATGAGGCAGACTGGCCAGATAGTCTGGTTCCTCCCTGACCCGAGTGCCGCGTCCGGTCCAGATCCGGAGATCATGGATGCGGCCGGAGGAAGTTTCCCGCGGCCGGTTACGTTTGACACGGACCGCAGGGCTTGCCCCACACTCCCTGTCATCACCTCTTGGAACCACGCCGCTACTTTGGAGCACTGTGCCCGCGACGAACAGTAAGAGCCGGACGCCCCACGCGGGCATCCGGCTCGTGATCGTGGAGTCACCCACGAAGGCGAAGACCATCGCCGGCTACCTGGGCACCGGTTACGTTGTCGAGTCCTCGATGGGTCACATCCGCGACCTTCCGCGGAACGCCGCCGACGTGCCGTCGGCCTACAAGGACAAGGACTGGGCCCGCCTCGGCGTCGACGTCGACCACGGGTTCAAGCCCCTATACGTGATCAGCGCGGACCGCCGGCAGCAGGTCAGCAGGCTGAAGCAGCTGCTGAAGGACGCCAGCGAGCTGTACCTGGCCACAGACGAGGACCGGGAGGGCGAGGCCATCGCCTGGCACCTCCTGGAGACCCTCAAGCCGAGCATCCCGGTCAAGCGGATGGTCTTCCACGAGATCACCCCCCAGGCCATCCAGAATGCCGTCCAGAACCCCCGCGAACTGGACGAACACCTGGTCAACGCCTACGAGACCCGGCGCGTGCTGGACCGCCTCTACGGCTACGAGGTCAGCCCGGTGCTCTGGAAGAAGGTCATGCCGAAGCTGTCGGCGGGCCGGGTCCAGTCGGTGGCGACCCGCATCATCGTCGAGCGCGAGCGGGCCAGGATGCGCTTCCGGACCGCCGAGTACTGGGACATCGAGGGCGAATTCGACACCGGCGCCAAGGCTGGGGCCAAGGGCGAGAAGGTCGCCGACCCCAGCCGGCTGACCGCCATGCTGGTCGCCGTCGACGGCACCCGCGTCGCCAGCGGCAAGGACTTCGAGCCCACCACCGGCCAGCCGCGCGGCGACGTGTTGCAGCTGGACGAGGCCGCCGCCCGGGGCCTCGCCGACCGGCTGGCCGAGGCCGCCTTCGCCGTCACCAGGGTGGAGACCAAGCCGTACCGCCGCCGGCCGTACCCGCCGTTCATGACCTCCACGCTGCAGCAGGAGTCCGGCCGCAAGCTGCGGTTCTCCACCGACCGGACGATGCGGGTGGCGCAGCGGCTGTACGAGAACGGCTACATCACCTACATGCGTACCGACTCGACCAACCTGTCGGACGTCGCGCTGACCGCCGCCCGCGCCCAGGCCGTGGCGCTGTACGGGGAGGCGTACGTGCCGGCCGAGCCGCGCCGGTACGCCCGCAAGGTGAAGAACGCCCAGGAGGCGCACGAGGCGATCCGCCCCGCCGGCGACGCCTTCCGCACTCCCGGCGAGCTGGCCGGTGAGCTGTCCGGCGACGAGTTCAAGCTGTACGAGCTGATCTGGCAGCGCACGATCGCCAGCCAGATGTCCGACGCGGTCGGCGAGTCGGTGTCGCTGCGCCTGCAGGGCCAGTCCAGCACCGGCGAGCAGGCCGAGTTCGCCACCTCCGGCAAGACGATCACGTTCCCCGGCTTCCTGCGCGCCTACGTCGAGGGCGCCGACGACCCGGACGCCGAGCTGGAGGACGCCGAGCGCCGGCTGCCGCAGGTGGCAGAGGGCCAGGGCCTGGACGTGGTGGCGCTGGAACCGACCGGCCACGCCACCATCCCGCCGTCCCGGTTCACCGAGCCGAGCCTGGTCAAGGCGCTGGAGGAGCTGGGCATCGGCCGGCCGTCCACCTACGCCAACCACATCCGCAACATCCAGGACCGCGGGTACGTGTGGAAGCGCGGCTCGGCGCTGGTGCCGAGCTGGGTGGCGTTCGCCGTGGTCAACCTGCTGGAGCAGCACTTCGCCCGGCTGGTCGACTACGACTTCACCGCCAGCGTCGAGGAGGACCTCGACCACATCGCCAACGGCGAGGAGCGGTCCGTCGACTGGCTGACCCGGTTCTACTTCGGCTCCGACGCGGGCAAGCCGGACGGTGTCGCCCAGGCCGGCGGCCTGAAGAAGCTGGTCGGCGAGCGACTGGCGGAGATCGACGCGCGCGGCATCAACTCGATCCCGCTGTTCGACGACGTGCTGGTCCGGGTCGGCAGGTACGGGCCGTACCTGCAACGCGGCGGCGACGCCGAGGACGGCGGCCAGCGGGCCAGCATCCCCGAGGACCTGCCTCCCGACGAGCTCATCCCGGCGAAGGTCGAGGAGCTGTTCACCCAGCCGTCCGGCGAGCGGGAGCTCGGCGAGCACCCGGAGACCGGGCAGCCGGTGGTGGCGAAGGCCGGCCGGTACGGGCCGTACGTGCAGAGTGGCGACAAGACGTCCAGCCTGTTCAAGACCATGGAGCTGGAGACGCTGGAGCTGGCGGACGCCGTCCGGCTGCTGTCCCTGCCCCGGCTGGTCGGCGCCGCGCCGGACGGCGAGGAGATCATGGCGCTCAACGGCCGGTACGGGCCGTACGTGAAGAAGGGCAGCGACTCGCGCTCGCTGGAGACCGAGGAACAGCTGTTCACGGTCACGCTGGAGCAGGCGCTGGCGCTGTTCGCGCAGCCCAAGCGCCGGGGCCGGCAGGCGGCCGCCGCGCCGCCGCTGCGCGAGCTGGGCGAGGATCCGGAGTCCAAGAAGCCGATCGTGCTCAAGGACGGCCGGTTCGGGCCGTACGTCACGGACGGTGAGACCAACGCCAGCCTGCGCAAGGGCGACGACCCCGAGACGATCACCCTGGACAGGGCGGCCGAGATGCTCGCGGAGAAGCGCGCCAAGGGTCCGGCGCCGCGCAAGAGCGCGGCGAAGAAGACCGCGAAGAAGGCCCCGGCCAAGAAGGCGGCGGCGAAGAAGGCCACCGCGAAGGCCAAGGCGAAGTAGGTGGCGGCACACTAGAGTGAGGTGCCGGGCACGGGCCCGGCATCCACGCGACAGCACTCCGGGGGACCGATCGGCGAGCCGACGCCCAGGTCCGGCGCGCCCGCTCAGGGCGCCGCCGCGTCGCCGGCTGCCCAGGGTTGGCCGGCGGTCCGGACAGTGTTACGCAATGTGAACTTCCGGCGGCTGTGGATCTCGTTCGCGCTGTCCAGCATCGGCGACTGGCTCGGCATCCTGGCCACCGCGCTGGTCGCCCAGGACCAGGTCACCGGCGAGCTCGCCAAGGGCGCGGCGTTCGGCGGCACGATCGTGGTCCGGCTGCTGCCGAGCCTGCTGCTCGGGCCGGTCGCCGGGTTCTTCGCGGACCGGTTCGACCGCCGGTACACGATGATCGTCTGCGACATCCTCCGGTTCGCGCTGTTCGCCTCGATCCCGATCGCCGGGACGATCGGCTGGACGCTCGGGGCGGTGTTCCTCATCGAGATCGTCGGGATGTTCTGGATCCCCGCGAAGGAGGCCGCCGTCCCCAACCTGGTCCGCAAGGACCAGCTGGAGGCCGCCAACCAGCTGTCGCTGATCACCACGTACGGCGCCACGCCGGTCGCCGCCGCCGGCCTGCTGTCGCTGTTCGCCTGGACCAGCGGCCTGCTCGGCCAGCACATCCCGAGGCTCGCCACCAGCCAGGTCAACCTGGCCCTGTACTTCAACGCGCTGACGTTCCTGGTGTCGGCGTTCACCGTGTTCTTCGTCCGCGAGATGGGCGGCCGGGTCACCGACGGCGGCGGCCAGCCGCCCGGGTTCACCAGCGCCGTCCGCGACGGCTGGCGGTTCATCCGCCGTACCCCGCTGGTCCGCGGCCTGGTCGTGGGCATCTTCGGCGCGTTCTTCTCCGGCGGGTTCGTCGTCGGCACCGGCACCTTCTACGCCAGGAGCCTGTCCGGCGGCGAGGCCGCGTTCGGCCTGCTGTTCGGCGCGCTGTTCGTCGGGCTGACGCTCGGCATCGGGCTCGGGCCGCGGCTGGCCAGGGACCTGTCCCGGCGGCGCTGGTTCGGCGAGTCGATCGTGCTGGCCGGTTTCGCGGTGGCGCTGCTGTCGGTGATGCCGCACCTGTTCTTGGCGATCATGGTCACCATGCTGGTC
>JBJMIH010000220.1:0-15517 GCA_045806985.1 Mycobacteriales bacterium
CAAGTACCCGCAGACGTTCGGCTGGCAGCTGGACTACGTGCGGGAGGGCAAGATCCTCGGCCAGTACATCAAGCAGAACTTCGCGGGGAAGAAGATCGGCTACTTCTCCCAGGACGACGAGTTCGGCCAGGACGGCGTGAAGGGGCTGGACCAGGAGATCCCGAAGTCCTCTGTGGTGGCCCGGCAGACCTACCAGCCGAGCAACACCAACGTCGGACCGCAGGTGGCGGCGCTGAAGGCGGCCGGCGCCGAGGTGGTCGTGTCGTTCTCGATCCCGGCGTTCACCGCGCTGTTCCGGCTCACCAGCCTGAAGCTGGGGTACAACCCGCAGCTGGCGGTCAGCAATGTCGGCTCGGACCCGATCACCCTGTCCGGCCTGCTGGAGCAGTTCGCCAAGAGCGCCGGCGCCGCCGTCCAGGGCAACCCGCTGATCGAGGGCATCATCACCGACGGCTACCTGCCGTCACTCGGTGAGACCAACGACGACTGGATCGCGCTGTTCAAGAAGGTGCACGACCAGTACGACGCGAAGGCGCCGTTCGACGGCAACGTGCTCTACGGCATGGCGTCGGCGTACTCCTTCGTCCAGGCGCTGGTCAAGGCCGGCAAGAATCCGACCAGGAAGGCCCTGGTCAAGGCGGTGGAGGCGGGCCTCCCGCAAGGTCCGGCCGTCGCGCCCTACGCCTACAATCAGCACGACCACTCCGGGATGACCGGCGCGTACATCGGGGTCATCAAGGGCGGCGTCCTCGTGCGGCAGGGCGAACCGGGTAAGCAGGTGATGCGCACCTCGCCGACTTCGGGCAGCGCGGTCAGCCCGTACACCGGAAGCACGCAGAAGGCGCCGGCCGACGGCATCCCTGCGGGCTGAGCGAACGACCCACGGGAGGACGGTATGGCCGCACCCGACGCGCCCCCGGTCGAGGAGCGGTTGCTGGCGGCTGCCGAGGAACTGTTCGGCAAGCACAGCTACCGGCACACCACCGTGGCCGACCTGTGTGCGGCGGCCGGCATCGCCACCGGCAGCTTCTACCTCTACTTCGACTCGAAGAAGGAGCTGTTCACCGCGCTGGTCCGGCGGATCAACGCGGAGATGCGGACGGCGATGCGGGCCGCCATCGACAGGACCGACGGGAGCCAGCGGGCGGTGGAGCGGGCGGCGTTCGGCGCCTACCTGGACCGGATGTCCCACCGCCCCTGGACCTACCGGATCATCCGGGAGTCCGAGTTCGTGGCGCCCGGACTGTTCCAGGAGTACTACGAGCGGCTGGCCAGGGGGTACGCGCGGGGCGTGCGCCGGGCCCAGCTGGCCGGGGAGATCGACCCCGACTACGACCCCGAGGTGATCGCGTACGTCTACACCGGGGTCGGCCACTTCGTCGGCCTGCGGTGGGCGGAGTGGACGGCCGGCGGGCGGGTGCCCGACGACGTGGTGGACGACATGCTCGAGGTGCTCGCCCGCGGGCTGCCCCCGCGGAAGCGCCATGAAGAGGAGGAGGCGGCCGGGTGACACTGACGGCGGCGGACGCGCGGGCGCTGGTGGAGGAGTTCCTCGCCGGCCACGACTGGGAGGCACTCGGGCGGCGGGACTTCCTGCGCGCCCGGTTCGACGCGGGGCTGGCGTGGGTGCACTTCCCGGCCGGCCTCGGCGGGCTCGGCGCGCCCCGGTCGTTGCAGGCGGTGGTGGACGGCGCGTTCGCGGCCGCCGGCGCGCCGGACAACCAGCCGCGCCGGATCGGCATCGGGCTGGGAATGGCCGCGCCGACCATCCTCCGGTACGGCACCGACGAGCAGCGCTCCCGCTGGCTCCGTCCGCTGTGGACCGGCGAGGAGGTGTGGTGCCAGCTGTTCAGCGAGCCCGGCGCCGGCTCCGACCTGGCCGCGCTGGCCACCAGGGCGGTACCGGACGGCGACGGTGGCTGGCTGGTCAGCGGCCAGAAGGTGTGGACGTCGATGGCGCACGAGGCGCGCTGGGGGATCCTCGTCGCCCGCACCGACCCTGACCTGCCCAAGCACCAGGGCATCACGTACTTCGTGCTGGACATGCACCAGCCCGGGGTGCGGGTGAGCCCGCTGCGCCAGCTCACCGGCGAGGCCGAGTTCAACGAGGTGCACCTGGACGGCGCCCGCATCCCGGACACCGACCGGCTCGGCGCGGTCGGCGAGGGCTGGCGGGTCGCGCAGACCACGCTGATGAACGAGCGGGTCGCGATCGGCGGCGCGCCCCGGCCGCGCGACGGCGGGCTGATCGGCGCGCTCGCCGACACCTGGCGGGAGCGTCCCGAGCTGCGCCGGGCCGGCCTGCACGACGAGCTGCTGCGGCTGTGGGTGCGGGCCGAGGCGGCCCGGCTCACCGGCGAGCGGCTGCGCCAGCAACTCGCCGCCGGCCACCCCGGGCCGGAGGGATCGGCGTCGAAGATCGTGTTCGCCGGCCTCAATCAGGACATCTCCCGGTTCGAGCTGGAACTGCTCGGCGAGGAGGGGCTGCGCTACGACGACTGGACGCTGCGACGGCCTTCGGTTGTCGACTTCGCCGGCCGGCTCGCCGGTTACCGGTACCTGCGCGCCAAGGGGAACTCGATCGAGGGCGGCACCTCGGAGATCCTCCGCAACGTCATCGCCGAACGGGTGCTCGGGCTGCCCGCCGAGCCCCGGGCCGACAAGGACCTCCCCTGGAAGGACCTGCCGAAGTGACCAGCGACCTGCTGTACACCGAGATCGAGGAGGACCTGCGGTCCTCGGTGCGGGCCCTGCTCGCCGACCGGAGCCCGTGGCAGAAGGTGCTGGCCGGCGTCGACGCGGGCGCGCCGGAGGACCCGGCGCTGTGGCGGGCGCTCGGCGCGGAGCTCGGCTGCGCCGGCCTGCTGGTGCCGGAGGAGCACGGCGGGGCGGGCGCGAGCGCGCGCGAGGCGGCGGTGGTGCTGGAGGAGCTGGGCAGGGCCGTCGCCCCGACCCCGTTCCTGACCAGCGCGGTGGTCGCCACCAGCGTGCTGCTGGCCTGCGGCCACACCGAACCGCTGGCCGCGCTGGCCGCCGGCGAGGTGACCGCCGCGCTGGCGGTGCCGCTGTCCACCGCGCCGTCCGACCCGGTACCGGCGGCCGTCTCGGTGGCCGGCGACCGGCTGTCCGGCACGGTCACCTCGGTCGCCGGCGCCCTCGCCGCCGACCTGCTGCTGGTCCCGGCCGGTGAGGTGCTGTACCTGGTGGAGGCCGGCGCCGTCACCCGTACCCCGGTGGTCGCCCTCGACCAGACCCGCCCGCTGGCCGACCTCACCCTGGACGGCGTCCCCGGCCGGCAGGTCGCGGCCGGGATGGACGCCACCGCCGCGGTCGCCGCCGGCCTGCTCGCCGGGGCGGCGCTGCTCGCCTCCGAACAGCTCGGCGTCGCCGACTGGTGCCTGGAAACGACGGTGGCGTACACGAAGACCCGTACCCAGTTCGCCCGCCCGGTCGGCTCCTTCCAGGCCCTCAAGCACCGCCTCGCCGACCTGTGGGTGGAGATCTCGCAGTCCCGCTCGGTGGCCCGGTACGCCGCCGGCTGCCTCGCCACCGACGACCCCGACCTCCCGATCGCCGCCGCCCTCGCCCAGGCCCACTGCGCCCCGACCGCCCTGCACGCCGCCGAGGAATGCGTCCAGCTGCACGGCGGCATCGGCTTCACCTGGGAACACCCCGCCCACCTCTACCTCAAGCGGGCCGCCGCCGCCCACCTCACCTTCGGCGCCCCCACCCAGCACCGCACCACCCTCGCCACCCTCCTGGACCTCCCACCCGCCTAACGCTTGGTGTAGTCCCGCAGGTCAGCCATCCCGTCGTACGCCTTCCGGTCGATCCAGTGGCAGTACAGCCGCCGCTCGTTGATCGACAGTCGTGGGCAGTGCTGCTTCGGAACGCTCCAGGCGGCCACCTCGGCGCGCGGCAGCGCAGGCAGCCCCGCCGCGGTCAGGCTCGCCACGTACTCCAGCGCGGGCAGCAGGTCATTGTCGGTGGAGAAGAGGATGCCCACGTCGTATGCGGAGCCCGCCATCGTGGCGAAATCCACAGCGAGGGCCACGTCGATGCTCTTCTCGCTGGGCCGCTCACCGACGGCCTGGCTGGTCGGCCAGCCGCGCGGATACTTCAGCGGCCGGTTGATCACCTTGACCTTGGGCGACTGTCGCCAAACGCTCTGCTGCCGCCGGCACGCCAGGTTTCCCTTCGGATCGGCCGTGTAGGCGGGCATACCCCGGTAGATCCTGACCTGCACAAGCTCGCGATCCCGCGGGCTGTCGACGGTGAGATGCTCGCCGAGCAGATCCGGACGGAACTGTCCGTTCCAGTACGGAGTGCGATCGAAGCCGAAGGTGTGCCGGGCACCCTGGTAGACGTTCTGATAGTCCAGGAAGACGATGACGCGCTCAGGCACGGCGTGCTCCCGGAAAAAGACTAATGCCCGCCGCTGAGGCATAAGCCATAACGACGGGCTGTCTTGAGGCCATCATGGCGAGTCCGCTCCTCGCTTGTCAAATCTGGGGGGATTTCGACGCGAGGTGGCGTTCTCCGACCACACCGCCGTGTATGGACCATCGCATGATAGATCATCACGATTGCCGGGCCTCGGGCTGTGAGGTTCGTCACGGAAGGTGACGAGCGGACGGGCCACGTGCCGTTCACATGCCGTCCCAACTGCAGTTACGCCAGGTTACCGACTTACGGTGCGTAGCCGTAACACAGGCACGCCCGCCGGGATCACGCCGAATCCCGCCCCATCCCGGTAGGCGCAGGCACGCGACCCGACAACCGAACAGATCCCGGGGCGGGAGCGGGGGACCCAATCTCCATGGCACCTCCCGGATGGTGTCTCGGGGCGAAGCCGCAACGCAGGACCGCGGCCGGGTCACTTCCCCGATCCGAGCCCGACAGCTGACCTCGCAGGCGTGGCGGGAAGGACAGGGGATCACCCATGCCTGCACATCGGAAGCAGAAGCGCGGGCGGCACCGCCGTCCGAGCAGGACGCGGGTCATGCTGGCCCCCCGGAACCTGGGACGGGTCGGCGCGATCGCGTCACTGTCGGCCAGCCCGGCGCTGGGGTTCGCCGGCGACTCGCTCGCGAGCAACCAGGCGCACGCCACACCGCCGACCCCGGCGGCCACCTTCGCCCAGCTGACGCCCAGCCAGAACGCGCAGTACGACACCCAGCGCACGTTCTACGGCAAGGTCAGCAGCCGGGGGGAGGGTGTCCCGGACGCCCCGGTCGCCGTCGACCACCAGGTCAACGGCCAGTGGCAGCCGTGGCTGTCGCTCGTCACGGACAGCCAGGGCGTGGTGAAGATCAGCATCAAGCCCACCGAGACCACCACCACGCGGCTCCGCTACGCGGGCAGCACCGGCCTCGCCGCCAGCGAGGCCACCAGCGTGTGGAAGGTCACTCCGCCGCCGCCGCCACCGCCCCCGCTGCCGCCGCTCGGCCAGCGGGTCGTGGCGGCCGCGGCGAAGCAGGAGGGCAAGCCGTACGAGTGGGGCGCCCAGGGACCGGACTCGTTCGACTGTTCCGGCCTGGTGCTCTACGTGTACAACGAGTTCGGCGTCGACGTGCCCCGCACGTCGCAGGAGCAGTACGACTCCAGCGAGAAGATCTCCGCCAGCCAAGCCAAGCCTGGTGACCTGGTCTTCTTCGGGGACTCGACGGACTCGATCCACCATGTGGCGATCTACGCCGGCAACAACCAGGTGTGGCACGCGCCGACCGAGGGGGATGTGGTCAAGCTCCAGGAGATCTGGGACTACGAACCGCACTACTTCGGTCGTTACATCAAGTAGCTATATCGCTACTGAATAGCCGGTACGGCGGTGTGGGGTCGCGCCATCCCCGCACCGCCGTACCGTGTCCGCGTCCATTGTTCTTGGCCTTTTCTCAGGGTCGTCAATGCGACACCCGGGCAACCTCACCGGTCCGGTACGCGTCCAAACCCTGTGAAAACCACGACGGATTGTCTGGGCTTGGGTAGGTGCGCCGGTTGCGCCGTCCCGCGGAACGAGCGCCGGATACGCCGTACCGGGCGCTGACCGCATACCCTAGAAAACAGGCCGCTCCGGGCAAGTCCGCAGCGCGCCGCCGGAGCCCAGAAGGGGGAATCGTGACCGAGGCGCCTTGCCCACCTGACGTGGGCACCGTGCTCGCCGGTCGCTACCGACTTCTGGAGCTGCTGGGAAAGCACGAGTCGGGGAGCACCACGGTCTGGCGGGCCGAAGACGACATCCTGGCCAGGCCGGTCACGGTCAAGGTGTGGGTGCCCGGCGACGGCCTCACCGGCAGCGCCTTCATCGACGCCGCCGTCTCCACCGGCCGGGTCTGCCACGCCGGCCTGGCCAGCGTGTACGACGCGGCCGAGGTCGACGGCACCGCGTACGTGGTGAGCGAGTGGGTCGACGGCACCACGCTCGCCGCGCTGATCAACCGGGTCGGGCCGCTGGACGCGCACCGGGCCGCCCGGATCGTCGGCCAGGTCGCCGACGCGGTCGCGTCCGCGCACGCGCTCGGCATCGCCCACGGCAGCCTGCACCCCTCCAACGTCCTGGTCACCATGGACGACACGGTCAAGGTGACCGACATCGGCGGCACGGTCCAGGCCACCCCGACCGAGGACATCCGCCACCTGGGCGCCCTGCTGTACGCCACGCTCACCGGCCGGTGGCCGCTCGGCGAGGAGGCCGTCAGTCTGCCGCCCGCGCCGACCTCCCTCGGCGTCGCGCTGGCGCCACACCGGGTCCGCGCCGGTATCCCCGACGACCTCGACCAGCTCGCGATGACCGCGCTGACCACGCCGGAGCAGCTCACCGGCGAGGAATTCACCCGGGCGATCGGGCCGGTGCCCAGCCCGCTGGCGGCGTTGCCGGACCAGTTCTACGGCCCGCCCGACCCGGTCGGCGGGCCCTACCCGGACCAGTACGGCGACCAGTACACGCGCTACACCTCCCCGTACGCCGACGGCTACGGAGAGCCTCCGCCGCCCCGCCGGTCCTGGCGCCGGGCCATGATGTTCCTCGCCGTCGCGCTGATCCTGGCCGGCGGCGGCTGGCTGCTCGGCGTCACCGTGATGGGCTTCAACGACCTCAATCCGGTCAAGAACGCCTCCGGGCCGAAGCCGCCGCCCAGCCCGACCCACGCCGCCACCAAGAACATCACGGTGAACGACGTCAACGTGCTCGACCCGACCGGCGACGACACCGGCGCCTCGAAGAACCTCGCCAACCTTCACGACGGCGACCAGACCACGCTCTGGAAGACCGACGGGTACACCAAGCCAGATTTCGGGCACCAGATGAAGGGCATGGCCCTCGTCTTCGACCTCGGCTCACCGACGTCGGTGAAGAAGATCACGATCACGTCGCTCGCGCCGGGCGCGTCGGTGCAGCTGTTCGCCAGCGATACTCCGGAGACTCTCGCCGGCGACAGCCCGGAGACGAAGGCTCCGGTCGGGACGCCGCTCGCCATCAACGACAACGTCGGCGACGGCGCCACCGATCTGGTGCTGCCGCAGGCCAAGCGGTACCGGTACTGGACGCTGTGGTTCACCAAGGCGGGGCCGGGCACCGGCAAGGACGCCGACCCGCACTTCACCTACCGGCTGATGATCGGCGAGGTGAGGTTCGGCGGTTGACGGTAGGGTCCCGCCTGTGTCCGACCACGTCGACGACCTCCAGTTGCTGCGCGCCCACGCGGCCGGCGACCCGGACGCGTTCGACGTGCTGGTCCGCCGGCACCGCGACCGGCTGTGGGCGGTCGCGCTGCGGACGCTGGGCAACGAGGAGGACGCCGCCGACGCCCTCCAGGACGCGCTGATCTCGGCGTACCGGGCCGCCGGCCGGTTCCGCGGCGACGCGGCGGTCACCACCTGGCTGCACCGCATCGTCGTCAACGCCTGCCTGGACCGGGTCCGGCGGCGTGGCCGGCCCACCGTGCCGCTGCCGGAGGCCGGCCAGCCCGGCGAGCCGGCGCTGCCCCGCGATCCGATCGAGGACGCCGACACCTCGCTCACCGTCCGCGAGGCGCTGGCCGGCCTGCCGGAGGACCAGCGGGTGGCGCTGGTGCTGGTCGACGTGCAGGGTATGCCGGTCGCCGAGGTCGCCGAGGTGCTCGGCGTGCCCACCGGGACGATCAAGAGCCGCTGCGCGCGGGGCCGGGCGAAGCTGGCCGAGCAGCTCGGGTACCTGCGGAACCGCGCGACCAGCCATCGCGTCAAAGCCCGGGAGGAGGGGACGTGACACCGTACGGAGCCGGCGCGCACCCGGACGTCGAACTGCTGGCGCAGGTCGACGACGGGCTGCTGGGCGACGCCGCCGAGGAGGCGGCGGTACGCGCCCACGTCGCCGGCTGCCCGGCGTGCCGGGAGGACCTGGCCGCGCTCGACAGGGCCCGGCAGGCGCTCGCCGGCCTGGCCGCCCCGCCGCTGCCCGCCGCCGTCGCGGCACGGCTCGACGAGGCACTCGCCCGCGAGGCTGCCAGTGAACGGCCCGGGAAGGCCGCCGCCACCGTCGACGACCGTGAGTCGGGCACCGTACGCACGCTGCGCCCGAGCACCTCCCGCTGGCGGACGCCGGCGCTGGCCGCCGCCGCGCTGGTCGTGGTCGCCGCCGCCGGCCTCGGCGCGGCCCGGATCTTCGACTCCGGCCACCACTCCGGCAATGACACCTCAGCCGCGCGGCCGGTGAGCACGCCGAGCCCGACCGCGGGCCACCAGCTCGCCCCGGAGCTGTCCCAGGGACCCGGCGCGAAACCGCAGACCAGAGCCCAGGGCAGCCAGAGCGACGGCGGCAGCGGGGCCGTCCACCAGTACACCCGGACCGCGCTCGGGCAGCAGGCCGCCGCGCTGGTCGCCGGCCGGACGACGGCCGGTTCCGGGCCGGTGCCGCCGGAGGTGTCCCGGCTGACCGCCGCCGACCAGCTGACCGCCTGCGTGGCCGAGGTCACCCACGGGTCCGGCGCGGCTCCGCGGGCCGTGGACTACGGCACCCTCGACGGGACGCCCGCCGCCATTCTGGTACTGCCCGGCGCCGGCGACACCTACGACGTCTGGGCGGTCGGCGGCGCCTGTGGACCCGGCCACGCCGACATGCTGGCGCACGCCGCCACACCGCGCTGACCTGGTCCTGCCCGGCCGTCGGCCGGGCCGTTGTGATCTGAGCTCTGGCCGGGAATCTCGCGCCCTACGATGGCGTTTCGCGGGTATGGCGTCGGGAGACGGCCAGAGAGGACAGCCCTGAGGTGAGCGACATCCGCAATCTGATCATTATCGGGTCGGGCCCGGCCGGATACACGGCCGCCGTCTACGCGGCCCGGGCCAACCTGCACCCGCTGGTCATCGAGGGCGGGGCGGCCGGTGGCGCGCTGATGACCACGACCGAGGTGGAGAACTTCCCTGGCTTTCCGGACGGCATCCTCGGCCCGGACCTGATGGACAACCTGCGCAAGCAGGCCGAGCGGTTCGGCGCCGAGTTCCTCACCGACGACGTCACCGAGGTCGAGCTGGCCGGCGACGTGAAGGTCGTCAAGGTGGGCGCGACCGAGTACCGGGCGCATGCGGTCATCCTGTCCACCGGTTCGGCGTGGCGGCCCCTCGGGGTGCCCGGCGAGCAGGAGTTGCTGGGCCACGGCGTGTCGTCGTGCGCGACCTGTGACGGCTTCTTCTTCCGCGGCCAGCACGTGGCCGTGGTGGGTGGCGGCGACTCGGCCATGGAGGAGGCGACGTTCCTCACCCGGTACGCGGAGAGCGTCACGATCATCCACCGCCGGGACGCGCTGCGCGCCTCGAAGATCATGCAGGACAGGGCGACGAGCAACCCGAAGATCAAGTTCGCCTGGAACTCGGTGGTGACCGAGGTGCTCGGGCAGGACAAGGTCAGCGGGGTCGTCCTGCGCGACACCAGGACCGGCGAGACGTCCACGCTGGACGTCACCGGCGTGTTCGTCGCGATCGGCCACGACCCGCGCTCGGAGCTGTTCCGGGGACAGGTCGACATGGACGCGGAGGGGTACGTGCAGGTGGCGCACCCCGGGACGGGAACCAACCTGCCGGGCGTGTTCGCCAGTGGAGACCTGGTGGACCACCAGTACCGGCAGGCGATCACCGCGGCGGGCACCGGATGCCAGGCCGCGATCGACGCCGAGCGCTACCTGGCGAGCAAGGAAGGCTGAGGAGGAGAACGAACGTGGGCGCAGCGAAGTCCGTCACCGACGAGACTTTCACCGATGACGTGCTCCAGAGCGACCGGCCGGTGCTGGTCGACTTCTGGGCGGAATGGTGCGGACCGTGCCGCAAGGTGTCGCCGGTCCTTGACGAGGTGGCCAAGGAACTCGGCGACAAGGTCGTGATCGCGAAGCTGAACATCGACGAGAACCCGGACACCGCCCGGGACTATGGCGTGCTCTCCATCCCGATGCTGACCGTGTTCGCCGGCGGCAAGGCCGTCAAGACGCTCGTGGGCGTACAGCCCAAGGGCACGATCCTGAAGATGCTCGAGTCGTACGTGTAACCGCCAGGCGTGTAATGTCTGGTGCCGATCACCGGGCGGGTGTCCCGCGGGACGCCCGCCTCGTGGTTTCCTGACAGGATCCCGAACAGCGGATACGGCCCGGTCCCGGAGCGCGCCAGGAGTCGCATGCAGCCCCTTCGCCGTGGCGACGCGGGAGCGGTCGTCGCCGAAGTCCGCACCACGCTGGCCCAGCTGGGCCTGCTGGACGCGGTCGAGCCGCCGCTGTTCGACGCCGCCTGCGAACTCGCGGTGCGGGCCTTCCAGCAGCAGCGCGGCCTGACCTGCGACGGCAGGGTGGGCGCGGAGACGTACCGGGCGCTCAGCTCGGCCCGCTGGCGGCTCGGCGACCGCGTGCTGCTGCACAGCATCACCGCCCCGATGGTGGGCGACGACGTGGTGGCATTGCAGGAGCGGCTGCTGGAGCTCGGGTACGACCCGGGCCGGCCGGACGGCATCTTCGGCGCCCGCACCGCCGGGGCGCTCGCCCGGTTCCAGCGCGACTACGGGATGTCGGCCGACGGCTCGTTCGGCCCGGTCACCATGCGCGCGTTCCGGCAGCTCGGCCGCAAGGTCACCGGCGGCCGGCCGCAACTGCTCCGCGAGGACGCCCACTTGCACCACCGCGGGCCGTCGCTGCTCGGCAAGAAGATCGTCATCGATCCCGGCCACGGCGGCTCCGACCCCGGCGCCACCGCCGCCGGCGAGCGCGAGTCGGTACTGGTGTGGGACCTCGCCTCGCGGCTGGAGGGCCGGCTGGAGGCGTGCGGGGTGACGGCCTACCTGACCAGGGGACCGAACCTGGACGGTCCGCCGCCCACCGACGTCGAGCGTGCCGGGCTGGCCAACGACATCGGCGCGGACCTGCTGATCTCGCTGCACTGCGACCGGCACGCGAGCCCGCTCGCCGAGGGCGTGGCGACCTTCCATTTCGGGAATGGCGCGATCTCCACCGTGGGGGAGCGGTTCGCCGGGCTCGCCCAGCGGGAGATCGTAGCCCGGACGGGCCTGCGCGACTGCCGCACCCACCCGAAGACCTGGGACCTGCTCCGGCTCACCAGGATGCCGGCCGTCCGGGTCGAACTCGGCTACCTCAGTTCGCCCGGCGACCTGGCCAGGCTGTCCGACCCCTCCTTCCGCGACACCGTCGCAGAGGCTCTCCTGGCCGCCTGCCAGCGCCTGTACCTGCCCGCCGACATCGATCCACCCACCGGCACCCTCCGCCTCCCCGCCGAACTCACCCGGTGACCGCCCTGGTCATCAGGCGCTACCCAACCTCACGGGACAGAACAGGGGGAACGGCCGGTGACACTCGTTCCACGCTGCGGCAGTAGGGCAGGTCGTCGAGCGGCTTGCCCGCGAGAAAACGGGTGATCAGGTCGGCGGTTTCCGCGGTCCGCTCCAGGATGAGCATGTGGTCGGCGTCACGGATCTCGGCGTACCAACTGTCGGCACACGCCGCTGCCATCTGGCGGCACAGCTCCGGAGTGGTGAACGAGTCGTGTTCGCCGGTCACGGTCAGGACCGGTGCACGAGGCGGCTGGCTGGTGTCGAGAGCTTGATGGGTGAGCAGGCGCAGGGTGTTGGTGTACATCTGGTGCGCCTCCGCCTCGGACAGGTTGACGATGCGGCGCAGCAGCAGTGTGCGGACACGGGTGCCGTTGGGGATCTCCGCGAGGCGCTCTGGCGTCATGATGAGGTCGACCGTCGCGTGCGCGTACGTCTCCATGTGTCCGGCGGCCAGGTACTCCAAGGTGCGGCGCATCGCGGCCTGCGCGTGGTCGGGGATGGCCGTCATCGTGCCGACCAGGACCACGCGCCCGACCCGGTCGGGGTGACGCCGGGCGATCTCGTAGGCGATGGCGCTTCCGTACGAGCCGGCCAGCACGTTGACCTGCCGGGCACCGCACTCGTCCAGCATGTGGCAGATGGCGTCGGCCAGGAAGTCGACGCCGTAGGTTTCGGGCAGCGGGTCGGCGGCTCCCCAGCCAGGGGGGTCGACGGTGAACACATCCATGCTGTTGAGGAACACGTCCTCGCAGCGTCCCCAGGATTCCTTGCGCTGGAATGCCCCACCGATGAGCAGTACGGGTGGAAAACACGGGGCGGGGGCACGGACCGCACGTGATTCGCAGGTGAAGCCCTGCCAACGATGTGCCCGCACAAGTGCCTCGCCCGGTGGCCGGGTGGTCTCGGCGGGATGAGGCGTCTCGAGTGGCGGGCCGGGGTAGATCATGCGGGATCAACGATCTTCGCGGTCTGGAGTCACGACCCTTCGAGCTGGTCTGGGCGGAGCGGGCCGCCGCGTGCGTTCTGGGCACGCAAGGGCCGCGACAACACCGGCAGCGGGGCACCTGGACCGGCCGCGACTCGCTCCGGCCGGAGATAGCTTTCCGCTGCCAAGGCGGAGCGGGCCGCCGCGTGCGTTCTGGGCACGCAAGGGCCGCGACAACACCGGCAACGGGAAGCTAGACCGGGCGCGACTCGCTCCGGTCGCAGACAGCTTTCCGCTGCCAAGGCGGAGCGGGCCGCCGCGTGCGTTCTGGGCACGCAAGGGCCGCGACAACGCCGGCAGCGGGAAGCTAGACCGGCCGGAGGGCGCGTTCCGGGCGGCCGCTCATAGTGCCGAGGAGGCGTTCGAGGGCGACTTCGACGTCCTCCCGCCAGGAAACGGCCGTCTTGAGCTCCAAGCGCAGCCTGGGGTACCGCGGATGCGGGCGCACGGTCTTGAAGCCCACGGCGAGCAGGTGGTCGGCCGGCACCACGCAGGACGGCGCCTCCCACTTCAGGTCGCCGAACGCCTCGATGGCCCGGAAACCGCGCCGGGTCAGGTCCTTGGCGATCGACTGCACCAGCATCCGGCCAAGCCCGCCGCCGGCGAACTCGGGCAGCACGTGCGAGGTCATCAGCAGTACCGCGTCCGGGCTGACCGGCGAGGTCGGGAAGGCGACCGAGCGGGGGACGTAGGCGGGCGGCGCGTACAGCACGAACCCGGCCGGCACGCCGTCGACGTAGACGATCTTGCCGCAGGAACCCCACTCCAGCAGCGTCGCCGACACCCAGGCTTCCTTCTCCAGCGCCGGGTCGCCGGCCTCGACGGCCTGGTCGGCGCTGATCGGATCGAGCTCCCAGAACACGCACCGGCGACACCGGCGCGGAAGGTCTTCCAGGGTGTCGAGGGTGATGTTGACGATCCGGCGTGACATCAGGCCACCCGCCGTTGTGAACGCACTAGCTTCTCCTCGGAGAGCCTCGAGCTCCACTGTGGACGTGATATGAGAGTGCCGCACCGGGGCTGCTGAGATCGCGCCGTAACCCGTATGGTAGGACGCTCCCGGTCCTCCGTCACGGATCTCGGTACAATCGGTCCTTTACACTCGGTCACGGAGGTGGGGATGAGCAACCCGGTGCCCCCCGGAAGTACCACTCTCGACGACTTCACCGATCGCTACGCCGCCCGGACCCGGGGCATGACCGCCTCCGAGATCCGGGCCTTGTTCGCCGTGGCGAACCGGCCGGAGATCGTCTCCCTGGCCGGTGGCATGCCGAACCTGGCCGCGCTGCCCCTGAACGACGTCGCCGCCATCCTCGGCGACCTGGTGGCCAAGCAGGGGACCGCCGCGTTGCAGTACTGCGGCGCGCAGGGCGACGCCGGGCTGCGCGAGCACATCTGCACGGTGATGGCGCTGGAGGGCATCGACGCCCACCCCGACGACATCGTGATCACGGTGGGTGCGCAGGAGGGGCTGGACCTGCTGGCCCGGATCTTCCTCGACCCCGGCGACGTGGTGCTGGCCGAGGCGCCGTCGTACGTGGGCGCGTTGGGCGTGTTCGCCGCCGCCGAGGCGCGGGTGCTGCACGTGGCCATGGACGGCGACGGGCTGCACCCGGACGCCCTCCAGGAGAAGATCGACTTCTGCACGCGCAACGGCGCGGTGCCGAAGTTCCTCTATACGGTGCCGACGTTCCAGAACCCGGCCGGCGTGACACAGACCGTCGAGCGCCGGACCGAGCTGCTCGCGGTCGCCCAGCGCAACCGGCTGCTGGTGATCGAGGACAACCCGTACGGCCTGCTCGGCTTCGACGGCGAGCCGACGCCGGCGCTGCGTGCCTACACCGACCGCGGCGTGATCTACCTCGGCTCGTTCTCCAAGACGTTCGCCCCCGGCCTCCGGGTGGGCTGGGTGTACGCGCCGCCGGCGGTCCGCTCCAAGCTGGTGCTGGCCGCCGAGTCCCAGACGCTGTGCCCGCCCACGTTCAGCCAGATGGCGGTCCGGGCGTACCTGGAGAACCACGACTGGCAGCGGCAGATCAAGACCTACCGGGAGGTGTACCGGGAGCGCCGGGACGCCATGCTGGAGACGCTGGACGCGGTCATGCCGGCCGGTTCGAGCTGGACGCGGCCGGCCGGTGGCTTCTTCGTCTGGGCGACCGTGCCGGACGGCATCGACTCCAAGGCGATGCTGCCGAGAGCCATCCACGGCCGGGTCGCGTACGTGCCCGGCACCGGCTTCTTCGCGGACGGCACCGGCACCCGGCACATGCGGCTCTCGTTCTGCTTCCCGGAGCCGGACCGGATCCGGGAGGGCGTCCGGCGGCTGGCCGGCGTGCTGGAGGAGGAGTTGGAATTGCGGTCCACGTTCGGGCCGGCGGGCGCAGCCGCGCCGAGCCCGGCCTCGCCCTTCGGTCGGGGCGACGCGCCGTCGCCGGAGACGCGGTGACGTACGTCGTCGTGCTGGCCGGCGGGCTCAGCTTCGAGCGGGACGTCTCGCTCCAGTCGGGGCGGCGGGTCACCGACGCGCTGCGCCGAGCCGGGGTCGACGCGGTCCAGCGGGACACCGACAGCGAGCTGGTGCCGGAGCTGCTCCGCAACCCGCCGGACGCGGTGTTCGTGGCGCTGCACGGCGAGGCCGGCGAGGACGGGTCCCTGCGCGACGTGCTGGACCTGGTCGGCGTGCCGTACGTCGGCAGCGGCTCGACCGCCTGCCGGCTCGCCTGGGACAAGCC
>JBJMIH010000221.1:0-5291 GCA_045806985.1 Mycobacteriales bacterium
ATAGACGAGGTACCTTAAAACTTTCATAGGCACTGGCTTGCTGTACACCCTGTTGAGTTCTCAAAGAACGGACGCGCACCTACCTTTGGCCTTTCGGCCACCGGTTGGGGCTTTGTTCTTGCTGGTCTTACTTTAGCCATCCGATCCGTGGATTTCAAATTCGTGGAATCCGGTGGATTCGCACGAACAGAAACTCGCGGAATTCGGAGCGGCTGGAGTAGGTTACCCGGTCGATTTCGGCCACCTGCACCCGGGGGGTCATCGACCCTCTCACGATGTCTTGGCGGTCTTCGCCCGAGAGCCTCGGAGGCGCATAGCCTCCCAGGCGGGATCGTCAGAGTACTGGGATACCCAACAGGATGTCAACCCACTGGGCGCGACCCTGTTCCCGGCGGCCTCGCGCCGGTCCTGGTCACTGATGTCCAGTATTACACCCACGGTGAGGAGCGCGCCACTGATTTGTGATCTGGCCGCTGAGCAGGGCGAAGAGTGCGGGCCGGATAGGGTCCCCGGCATGCCTGTCCTCGAACGCCGCCTCTTCGGCCCCGGCCCGTCCAACCCGTATCCCGAGGCCACCGCCGCCCTGGCCCTGCCGCTGCTGGGCCACCTCGACCCCGAGTTCATGCGGATCCTGGACGAGACCTGCGTCCGCCTGCGCGCGGTCTTCCAGACCGGGAACGCGCGGACCCTGCCGCTGTCCGCCACCGGATCGGCCGGCATGGAGGCCGCGTTCGTCAACCTGGTCGGGCCTGGCGACGTGGTCGTCGTCGCCGCCAACGGGCTGTTCGGCGAGCGGATGATCGAGGTGGCGGCCAGGTGCGGCGCCGAGGTGGTGCCGGTCCGCTTCCCGTGGGGCGAGCCACTCGACCCGGCGACGGTGCTGGCCGCCCACCCGTCGCCCAAGGTGATCGCCGCGGTACACGCCGAGACCTCCACCGGGGTACGCAACGATCTCGCCGGGCTCGGCGCCGGCAAGGGCGACGCGCTGCTGCTCGCCGACTGCGTGACCTCGCTGGCCGGCATCGAGGTGGCCCTGGACGCGTGGGACGTGGATGTCGCCTACGCCGGCACCCAGAAGTGCCTCGGCGTCGCGCCCGGCCTGGCCCCGTTCACCCTCAACGACCGGGCCTGGGAGCGGCGGGTGGAGCGGCCGCGGTCCTGGTACCTCGACCTCGGGCTGCTCGGGTCGTACGTGGGCGAGCGGCGGTACCACCACACCGCGCCGGTGGCGATGGTCCGGTCGCTGCACGCCGGGCTCGGCCGGATCCTCGACGAGGGCCTGGAGGAGGTGCTGGCGCGGCACGAGGAGGCCGGCCGGCTGCTGCACACCGGCCTGGCCGACCTGGGGCTGGAGCTGTTCGCCGCCGAGGGGCACCGGCTGCCGGAGCTGACCACCGTGCGGGTACCTGAAGGTGTGGACGCCCACGGCGTGCGGCGGGAGCTGCTGGACCGGTACGGCATCGAGATCGGGGCCGGGGTGGGTGAGTACGCCGACACGGTGTGGCGCATCGGCCTGATGGGCCCGAACGCCCAGCCGGCCTCGGTGACGCTGCTGCTGGGCGCGCTGAAGGAGATCCTGAAGCGGTAGGCCGGGGGTACTGCCGACCCGAGCGGATCCGCGCGGACCCAGGGCGGCGATGGCAAGACGGAGCGACGCGCCGCGTGCGTGTTCTTGGCACGCAAGCACCGCGACAACGCAGCCAGCGTCGTCCTGGGCCGTGCGGACCGCCGAGCTCAGGTTTCCGCTGCCAAGGCGGAGCGGTGCGCCGCGTGCCGCTCTTGCACGCAAGCACCGCGACAACGCCGGCAGCGGGAAGCTGAGCCGGCGGGGTCAGTCGTAGAGGTGTTTGCCGCACACTGGCCAGGGCGCGGTGCCGCGGCGCTGGTAGAGGATCTGGGCGCGGTAGGTCTGTTCGGGGCCGCTGGCGTCGATGGGGTCGCCGGCGCCGCCGACGCCGTGCCAGGTGCCGAGGTCGAACTGGTACAGGCCGCGGTAGAGGCCGTTGGAGGAGACCGAGCGCGGGTTGCCGCCGGATTCGCACTTGGCGAGGGCGGCCCAGTTGAGGCCGTCGGCGGCGGGCTGATGCGGGTTGGTGCCGTACTTGACGATCCTGGGCTTGGGTTGCTGGGTGACGACGGGCGCGCCGAGGTCGCGCTTGACCTGCTTGCCACCCACGGTGATCATGTCGACCACCTTGATGGCGACGCCGGGGGCGCCTGGGTCGACCACCTTCTCGAGGCCCTGGAACATGGTCGGGTCGGCGATGCGCTGGAGGGGCGCCGGGATGGCGATGGTGACGTGCTGGGCGTTGCCGTAGACCTGGATGACGGAGACGTTCATGCCGTCGGTGAGTTTGGTGTTGACCGGCGGGTCGACGATGTCCTTGGGGCCGGGGATGACCTTCTGGCTGTCGAGCAGGTCGGCGACGGTCTGGGCGGTACTGGTGAGCTGCGCGACCTGGCCGTTCTGGGAGATCGTGACGTTCTTCGGCATGTCGACGGTGAGGGCGAAGCCGACGAGCGGGAGCCGGGTGTGCCGGCTGGCGGACAGGTGGAGGCCGGTCTCGTGCATGCCGAGCTGGTCGAGCAGCTCGCTGACGCTGCGGGCGGTCACCCACACTGTGCGCTTGGCGCCGTCGACGCTGATGGTCACCGGGCGGCCGCGGCGGACGGTGATCCGGCCGCCGTCACGGATGGCCATCTTGGGACCGGGCGCGAGCGTGTCGTGCTGTCCAATGTGGATGTTGGCGCGCGCGAGGACGCTGCCGACGGTCGCCGCCTGTGTGCTCACTGAGCGTGGCTGACCGTCCACCATGACGGTGACCTTCTTGTCGCTGTTGACCCACGCGGCCGTCGCGCCGGCGAGGCTGACGAGCACCAGGCCCTTGAGGGTCCACCCGAGAGCGCGCACCAGTGTCCTGACGTCGTACTTCCCGGTCGGGAACCGCCGCGACCCCGAGCGGCGTACCGTTGGTTCCCACTCCGGCTGTCCGACGGAGCACCTTAGCGGCAACCGGACATCAGCACCAAGCGGTACTACGAAAGACGCCTCGACCGGATACCGTACGTATCCGGTCAGACGCCGAAGACGCGGCGGCCGTTGGCCGCGATCGCGGCACACAGCGCGTCCAGATCCATGCCCTTGACCTCCGCCAGGCAACGCACCGTGAACGGAACCAGGTACGGCGCGTTCGGCCGGCCGCGGTACGGCACCGGGGTGAGGAACGGCGCGTCGGTCTCCACCAGGATCAACTCCGGCGGGGCCACCGCTGCCGCCTCCCGCAGCGCCGGCGCGTTCTTGAACGTGACATTGCCGGCGAAGCTCATCAGGTACCCGCGGTCGGCGCAGGTCTTGGCCATCGCCGCGTCGCCGGAGTAGCAGTGGAAGACCACGTGCTCCGGCGGGCCTTCCTCGTCCAGGATCCGCAGCACGTCGTCGTGGGCGTCCCGGTCGTGGATGGCCAGCGCGACCCCGGCGTCCTTGGCGATCTGGATGTGCGCGCGGAACGCCTCCCGCTGCCGGTCCGGCGGGCACCAGTCGCGGTAGTAGTCCAGTCCGGTCTCGCCGACCGCGCGCACCTCCGGCCGCCGGGCCAGCCCGGCCAGCTCCTCCAGTACCTCGGGGGTGGCCTGCTGGGCGTCGTTGGGGTGGATGGCGACGGCGCCGTACACGTGCGGCTGGGCGGCCGCGGTCTCGGCCGCCCAGCGGGACGTCGTCGCGTCCACGCCGATCGTCAGCACCCAGTCGATGCCGACGGCCCTGGCCGCCGCCACGGTCTCCTCGACCGGCGTGTCCAGCAGGTCGAGGTGGGTGTGGCTGTCGAACACCGGGACCGCGAGCGGCTCCGGCGCCGGCGCGCGGGCGGGCTGGTCGCCGCCGCGCCCCTCGGCCAGGTCAGCCACCGTCAGTGACCCTGGCCTTCCAGCCTGGCCAGCTCCTCGTCCACCACGGACGGGTCGAGCTTCTTGAACACCGGCGTCGGAGGCGCCAGCGGCCGGCCAGACTCCAGCGGCATCGACTCCCAGCGCGCCGCGGCGGCGCCGTAGTCGCCGGTCAGCACCGGGTACCCGGTCGTGCCGTCGGCGGTGGGCCGGTCGACCTCGACCAGTTCCGGCATCGGCGACCAGGCGCCGGTGTTGCCGAGCAGCTCGTACACGCGCTGCGAGGAGTGCGGTAGGAACGGCGTGAGCAGCGACTTGCAGTCGTCGACCACCTGCAGCGCGGTGTGCAGCACCGTGCCCATCCGCTCCCGGTCCTCCTTGAGCTTCCAGGGAGCCTGGTCGGACAGGTACTTGTTGGCGGCCGCCACCACCGTCATCGCCTCGGTGATCGCCTGCTTCTGCCGTGACCGGCCGAGCATCTCGCCCACCGGGCCGAACGCGTTCCGCGAGGTCTCCAGCAGAGCCCGGTCGGCGTCGGTGAGGTCGGTGGCGGCCGGCACGCCACCGAAGTTCTTCGCCGCCATCGAGATCGACCGGTTGACCAGGTTGCCCCAGCCGGCGACCAGCTCGTCGTTGTTCCGGCGCAGGAACTCGGCCCAGGTGAAGTCCGTGTCGGACGTCTCCGGGCCGGCCGCGGCCAGGTAGTACCGGAGCGCGTCCGCGTCGTACCGGGACAGGAAGTCGTGCACGTAGATGACGATCTGGCGGGACGAGGAGAACTTGCGCCCCTCCATGGTCAGGAACTCGCTGGACACCACCTCGGTGGGCAGGTTCAGCGCGCCGAGCGAGCCGGGGGCGCCGCCCTTGTCGCCCTGGCCGGAGTACCCCATCAGCAGGGCGGGCCAGATCTCGGCGTGGAAGACGATGTTGTCCTTGCCCATGAAGTAGTAGGCCTCGGACTCCGGGTTCTGCCACCAGGCCCGCCAGGCGTCCGGGTCGCCGGACTGGGCCGCCCACTCGATCGAGGCGGACAGGTACCCGATCACCGCGTCGAACCACACGTACAGCCGCTTGTCCGGCCGATCCCGCCAGCCGTCGAGCGGCACCGGCACGCCCCAGTCGATGTCCCGGGTGATCGCCCGCGGCTTCAGGTCGTCCAGCAGGTTGAGGCTGAACTTGAGCACGTTCGGCCGCCACGTGTCGCGGGTGCGCAGCCAGCGCGCGAGGGCCTCGGCGAACGCCGGCAGGTCGAGGAAGTAGTGCTCCTCCTCGACGAACTTCGGCGTCTCGCCGTTGATCCGCGACCGCGGGTTGATCAGGTCGGCCGGGTCGAGCTGGTTGCCGCAGTTGTCGCACTGGTCGCCGCGGGCGCCGTCGTACCCGCAGATCGGGCAGGTGCCCTCGATGTA
>JBJMIH010000222.1:0-7196 GCA_045806985.1 Mycobacteriales bacterium
AGTACGCCGTTCACAGCGTGGGCACCTCCACCTTCGTGCCGGCCTCGATGCCGGTGCCGCGGATCTCCACCCGGCCGGACGTGAACAGGCCGGTCTCCACCTTGACCAGGTGCCGGCCGCTCGCGTCGGCGACCTTGACCGCGTAGGACCCGTCCGGCATCGCCAGCAGCGCCTGCACCGGCGCCGACAGCACGTCACGGCGGGTGTCGGAGACCAGCGCGACCGTCACCGGCGCCTGGTCCAGGCCGGTCAGCCCGCTCAGGTCGCCGGTCAGCGTGACGTCGACACCGATCGTGTACGCCCCGCTGCTGCCGCCGCCGTTGCCGCCGTTCTGCCGGGCGTTGGCACCGGTGGTGCCGCCGGTGCTGTCCGACGACGCCTGCTGGGCGACCGTGCCGACCGCGCTGATCGTGCCGGTGACCCGGTGTCCGTTGGGCAGCGTGACCGAGACCTGCTCGCCGACCTTGGCGTAGGACTGCTTGACCACGTCCAGGTCCACGTGCACCACCCGGTCGGTGCTGGTCGCGGTGAGCACCGCCTCGGCGGCGGCCGCCCTGCCGCCGACGTGGGCGGACACCTCGGTCACCCGGATCTGGCCGGGCGCGGTGACCGCGTCGCCGGCCGCCAGCGTGCCGGTCCCGGTCACATCCAGGTCGTGCTGCCAGGCCTTCACCGCGTCGGCGGTACCGGCCGTGTAGGTGTCGTCGACGGTGAACCCGCCGTACCCGAGGGCGGACAGGTTCTGCTCCAGCTCCTTCACGTCGTCGCCGGTCGCGCCGACCCCGAGGTTCCGGTAGAAGGGCAGGGTTCCGTACAGCAGCGGCACCGGTCGCTGGTCGACGGCGTAGGCGCGCTGGCCTCGGCTGATCGTCGCGCCCACGTCCGGCGTCCAGGTGACGGTGCCGCCGCGGTAGCCGTTGACCTGGTAGCTGCCGGCGAAGCCGAGGTTGCCGTTGACCGTGGTGGTGGCGGTGAGCGTGCCGCGCTGGACCGCGACGGTGGGCAGCGTCCGGCGTGCGGTCGGTGTGGTGGTGTCGGCCCGGCCCCAGTGCAGCCACGCCGCCGTGCCCGCGCCGGCCAGCACCACCAGCGCGCCGGCGGCGACCAGCCCCCGCCGACTCACTTCTTCGCTCCCGGCTTCCTCGGCATCTTGCTCTGGCAGGCGGACTCGGCGTCCTTGATCCGCGGGTCGTCCTTGGACACGCCGTCCGGGTACTTGACGCTGAAGCCGTTGCCGCCCGGCGCCATCTGCGGGTCGTCCATCTGGACGCCGTGGTCGCGCATGCACTGGGCCCACACGAGCAGGCCCTGCATGAACTGCTGCTGTTGCTGGAGGGTCATCTGCGGGCGGTACCGCTGGCACGCCCGCATCGCCGCCTGGAGCTCGGTGTCCGCGCCATCCTTGCTGGTCCTGTCCAGGTTGCCGGAGTCGGGCACGTCGATGCCGTGCTCGCGCATGCAGCGCGCCCACTGGATCCGCTGCGCGCTTCCGCTGGTCGTGGCCTTGGGTTGGGCGCCGTGCTTCCTGCCGCCGCAGCCGGCGGCGCCGCCGCCGAGCAGCGCGAGCGCGAGTACCGGAATGATGAGTCGTCGGTTCATGCCGGCGAGTGTCGGCAGCTTCGAGTAAGCGGCCGATCAGACTCTTAGGCGTTCTTTAAGTCCGGTCGCGTCTACTGGTCGTCATGCGGGTACTCGTGGTGGAGGACGAGCGGGTGCTGGCGGACGCGATCGCGCGGGGGTTGCGCCGGCACACGCTCGCGGTGGACGTGGCCTACGACGGCGACCAGGCCCTCGAACGCGTCCTGTCCACCAGCTACGACGTGGTGGTGCTGGATCGTGACCTGCCCGGTACCCACGGTGACGACGTCTGCCGCGAGCTGGTCGAACGGCAGGAGATGACACGGATCCTGATGCTCACCGCCGCCTCCGACGTCGGGTCCCGGGTCGCCGGCCTGCGCCTGGGGGCCGACGACTACCTGCCCAAGCCGTTCGCCTTCGATGAGCTGGTGGCGCGCATCCACGCGCTGGCCCGGCGGGCGGTGCCGGCGTCGCCGCCGGTACTCGAGCGGCGCGGGGTACGGCTCGACCCCGGCCGGCACGAGGTGACCCGGGACGGCCGGGCGGTACGGCTCTCGCCCAAGGAGTTCGCCGTCCTGCACGTGCTGCTCGCCGCCGGCGGGACCGTGGTCAGCGCCGGTGAGCTGCTGGAACGTGCCTGGGACGAGTTCGCTGATCCGTTTTCGAACAGTATGCGGGTGACGGTCATGACATTGCGACGCAAGCTCGGGAGTCCCGCGGTCATCGAGACCGTGGTCGGCGCGGGATACCGGATCCGATGAGCCGGCTACCGGTGCGGATCCGGCTCACCCTGGGGTACGCGGTGCTGTTCGCGATCAGCGGCGTGATCGTGGTGGGAACCAGCTTCTGGCTGGTCGACAAGCGCATGACACCGCACGACAAGCCGCAGAACGGGTACGTGGTCAAGGGCCTGGGACCGGCCGACAAGCTGACCATCGAGAAGAAGAAGCTCGCCCTGGACGCCAAGCGGCAGGCGGTGACCGAGGTGGAGGTGAACGGCGTCACCAAAGTGATACCGGTGAAGGACATGAAGACCGCCGACGGGAAGCCGCTCAGCGAGGCCGAGATGGACGCCGCGAGGAGCATCAAGCGGCAGGCCGCCAACCAGTTCGAACGGCAACTGCTGCTCCAGTCCGGCCTCGCGTTGGGCGGGACGGCGCTGGTGTCCGCGCTCGCCGGCTGGCTGATGGCCGGGCGGGTGCTGCGGCCGGTACGGGCCGTGTCGGCGACGGCGCGGCGGCTGTCCAGGCAGAACCTGCGCGAGCGGCTGCCGGTCGGCGGGCCGCGGGACGAGATGCGGGAGCTCGCGGAGACGTTCAACGGCATGATCACCCGACTGGAGCGGGCCTTCGCCGCGCAGCAGCGGTTCGCGGCCAACGCCTCCCACGAGCTGCGGACGCCGATGACCACGCAGCGGACGCTGCTCGAGGTGGCCGCCGCCGAGCCGGACGCCAGCCGTGACCTGAAGGAGCTGGCGCCGCAGCTGATCGAGGTGATCCGGCGGCAGGAACTGCTGGTCGCCGGCCTGCTCGCGCTGGCCCGCTCCGACCACGGCGTGGAGCGGACCGAGGACGTCGACCTCGCGGCCCTGGTCACCAGGGCGGTGGCGCAGGTCCGCGCCGAGGCGGAGGTACGCGGGGTGACGGTCTCGGTGTCGGTGCGGCCCGCGCACACCCAGGGCGACCCGATGCTGTGGGACCTGCTGGTCGGAAACCTGCTGCGGAACGCGGTACGGCACAACACTCCCGACGGGACGGTGACGGTGACCGTCGACGGCGACAGCCTCACCGTCGAGAACACCGGGCCGGACCTGGACCCGGAGCGGCTGTCCGAACTGGTCGAGCCGTTCCGGCGGGGGAGGCGGGACCGGGTCGGCTCGGCGGCGGACGGCGCCGGGCTCGGGTTGCCGATCGTCTGCTCGGTGGCGCGGGCGCACGGGGCCGCGCTGTCGCTGTGGCCGCGCGCCGGTGGCGGGCTGATCGCGACCGTGACCCTTCCGGCGTCCGTAATGTCCGCCGTGACCACCGGAGCGTGATCAAGCGTACGCTGCGCGTATGGGAATGCTCTGCGCGGTGAGTTTTGCCCGGTACGGCAAGCTGTACTACTTCTCACCGGGCGAGCTGACCATCAGGGTCGGCGACAAGGTGCTCGTACCCACCGACGCCGGGCCCGAGGTCGCCGAGGTCATCTGGGCGCCGACCTGGCTGAACGAGGACACTGACGGGTACCCGCAGCTCGCCGGCATGGCAGCGGAGGAGGACCTGGCCCGGGACGCCGACGCGCGGCAGCGCAAGGCCGAGGCGACGGTCGCCGCCCGCCGGCTGATCCGCGAGCACGAACTCCCGATGAAGGTTGTCGGCGTCGACTACGTGCCGCGCGACGGCAAGGTCACGATCTACTTCTCCGCGCCACATCGGATCGACTTCCGGTCGCTCGTCCGCGACCTCGGCGCCACCCTCAAGTGCCGGGTCGAACTCCGCCAACTGTCGGCGCGGGACGAGGCCAGGGTCCAGGGCGGGATCGGCCCGTGCGGGCGTGACCTGTGCTGCGCGACCTTCCTCAAGGACTTCGAGGCCGTCACCATCCGGATGGCGAAAGATCAGGACCTGCCGCTCAACCCGATGCGGATCTCCGGCGCCTGCGGCCGCCTGATGTGCTGCCTGAAGTACGAGCACCCGCTGTACGCCGACTTCAAGGGCGCCACCCCCGCCGTCGGCGAGCGGGTCGACACCCCGGCCGGCGCCGGCCGCGTGGTCGCCCACGACGTCCCCCGCGACCAGGTGATCGTCAAGCTCGCCGAAGGCGGCAGCCGCTGCGCCTGTCCCCGCGCCTCGGTCTGCGGCTCCCGCCAGGCCTACGAGGCCGGCCCCACCGCCACCACCCCCATCGGCGGCTGACGCTACACTGACCCCAGCACCAGCCCGCCACCTTAGCTCAGTCGGCAGAGCGGCTCACTCGTAATGAGCAGGTCGTCGGTTCGATTCCGACAGGTGGCTCCACCTTTTCCAGCCCCGGTCTCGGCGCTGTTTAGGCAGAAAGTTAGGCAGAGCCCCACTCAGCTCGCCCGCCTCTTGTCCTTGCCCCGCCGCCTCTTCGGCCTCTCCCACAACGCCGTCTCGATCTCCGCCGCCGCCCCGTCCAGCAGCGAGGGCATGACGTGCGTGTACGTGTTCATGGTCAGGCTGATCTGCGAGTGCCCGAGCACCTCCATGATCACCCGAGGCGACACGCCCTGAACGAGCGGTCGAAACGCTGCCCGCCATGCTGGGTGCCTCTCACGCCTTTGTGTTGAGGGAAAAACGCCGGAATGCCGACCTCCCGAGGCTGTCGACCGGGGGAGGTCGGCATTGGCGTTGTTGCCGTGCCGTGCGGTGGCCCAGCACCGCTTTTTGCTGCGGCGACCGGCGGCTCTGCCCGGTCCTACTCGGTCCGCAGCGCGGTGGCGGTCCGGGTCTTTGCCGCCCAGCTGGCCGGCAGCAGTGCCCCGAGCAGGGCGATCACGATCCCGCCGACCAGCAGGGGGATGAGCAGCCCGGCGGTGTAGACGTGGGACACGCTCGGCGGCAGGTGCCGGCCGATCGCGTTCCCCATCGGGGTCAGCGTCGCCTTCTCCACCGCGACCCCGAGCGGGACCCCGATCAGCCCGGCGATCAGGCCGGTGAGGGACACCGAGGTCAGCACCATCGCAATGGTCTGCTTGGGCGTCATCCCGAGGGTCTTGAAGATCCCCAGGTCATGAACCCGCTCCCGGGTGTCCTGCACAACCATGCTCAGCACCCCGAGCGCGGCGACCGCGATCATCATCAGCGTGAGCGTGGCCACCAGGGCGCCCATGGTGATCACTATGATGTATTTGCCCCCGCCCGAGTTCGGCTGGACCGAGGCGTTCAGCGGGGTCAGCGCGGCGGCGGCTGAGGTGGACCAGTCCGATCCGTTGACGTTGTCGGCCAGCTCGACGTTGAACTGGTCGATGTGCGGGGTCAGACCGGCGGCGGTGAAGGTGGCCGCATCCGTCATGACCGTATAGTCGCCCGCGTCGGTGTTGAAGTTGATGCCGACGACCTTCAGCGACAGTTGCTTGTTCTGCTGCACCACGGTGACGTTGTCACCGACGTGGATCCCCACCGCCGTGGCCAGCTTGTCGCCGACCACGGCCTCGCCGGGCGCCGAGTACCAGCGGCCGGACAGCAGCTCCAGGTGGGTCCAGGAGAAGTCGCCGGTGACCGTGAACACCTCCGTCGGTTCGCCGCCGGGCGGGGCGCCGACCATGGTCGCGCCGCTGTCGCCCCAGCCGAACGCGGCCTTCGTGCCCGGGGTCTTGGCGAGCGCGGCGGCCACCTTGGCGGCATCCAGGTGCGGGTCGCGCGGGTCGTTAGGGCCGTAGAGACCCCAGGGCGCGCCTACGTCGGCTGTGGGTATCACGATCTTCGACGCGACGTCGAAGCCTGAGGTGGTGGCGTCCAGGTACTTGTTGAACCCGGACTCCAGCCCCACCGCGAACGTGACACTCACCACACCGAAAAGCACCGCCGCACCGAGCTGTACGGCCCGGGCCGGCCGGGCGAACGGCTGGGCCAGCCCCAGCGACATGGCCCGGGGCAGCGGCAGCCGCGAGGCAAGACGCTGGGCCGTCTGACCGCCCCCGGCCTTGGGGGCGCGGCCGACCACCAAAGCCTGCACCGTCGGCATCCGGCCGGCCCGCAGTGCCGGGATCAAAGCCGTGACGCCGACGATCAGCAGGCCGCCCAGCGGCACCACGGCGCTGACCCACAACGGAATCGTGGCACTGGCCGCGCCGAGCTGCTTGGTGGCCCCGTCCAGGATCGGCACAGCCAGGAGGTTGCCGAAGACCGTGCCGAGCACCAGGCCGAGTGTCGCCGGGATCATGGCCTGCGCGGTGTAGGCGCGGGCCACCTGCGAAGGGGTGAAGCCCAACGACTTCAGAATCCCGATGCGCCGGATTCCCGCGGCCACAGCCCCGCTGACCACGATCGAGATGATCAGCACCGACATCAACAGCCCGAGGATCCCGAAGGCGATCAGGAACGGTACGTAGGCCTTGGCGTTGCCGGTCGCCTGCTGTTCCGCGGTCAGGTACGACTGTCCGGCCTCGACCGAGCCGGCCGGCGCGGCGGCGGCCACCGCCTGCTTGTCGGTGGCGATGTCGGCGTCGGTCCCGGCCTTGGCGAACCGGTAGAGCATCTGCTCGTCGGACTTGGCACCGGCGGCGGTGAGCCGCGCGAAACCGTCGGCGGTGGCGAAGGCGGTCGCGCTGTTGGTCACCGAGCCGCCGAAGCCGACGACCTTGAACGACGGCTTGCCCGGCAGGGAGGAGAACACCACCGAATCGCCGAAGCAGACGGTGGCATAGTGCTGCCACGGCAGGGCGATCTCGCCCGGGCCGGTCGGCCAGCGCCCCCGGGTCAGCACGAGTTGGTCCATCCCGGAGGTGCTACCCAGGTCGGGCCGGGTGGTTACGGTGATCGGACCGTTGTGGTGACCGGCGAAATCCTTCTTGGGGCAGTCCGTGCCGACGGTCGTGTCCAGGGCGGCGGCGATCGGGTACGGTCCGGCCGCATCGGTGACGCCGGCGGCGTGCGCGGTGGCGGCGGCCTGCG
>JBJMIH010000223.1:0-11367 GCA_045806985.1 Mycobacteriales bacterium
CTCGGAGAGCTCGAGGCCGGCGGCGATCCGCTCGATGGCCTCGTTGGTGCGGCCGATGTCGAGCAGCGCGGAGGCGGCGTAGTACTCGACGATGATCTCGTTGACGGTGTTGCGGCACTCGCGGGCGAGCTGAGCGACCTCCGGGATGGCGGCGAGCATGCCTGCTGAGTCGCCAATGAGGTGGAGGTGCTGAATCCGCTCGACCTCCTTGTCGAGGCGTTCGGCCTCCGCCTCGATGGACCGCACCTCGTTCACACACACGCTCCGGTGTGACTCCGACCCGGGAGAAACGGATCATACCGACATTAGCGCCCCGTTGACGTCTCGCGGGCCCCTCTCTGCCGCATCGTTACGTCAGATTTCTTGATGGTAATCCTGTTAGACGTCCGTTGGGCCAGATTTGCGACCGCCGTAAGCCGGCCGTCAGGACCGGCTGCACCCTGGTCGCCGAGTGTGTACCCCTCGCAACCGAACTCCAACCCTCCGCTGACGTGGGCTTCGCCACATCAGGTCACCAGATGAACACGGGCATGGATGACGAAACGCTGCTGGAGGGCCGACCGCAACGCCCGGTGCAGCCCGTCCTCCAGGTAGAAATCTCCCTGCCACTCGACCACGTGCGGGAACAGGTCGCCGTAGAAGGTGGAGTCCTCGGCCAGCAACCGGTCCAGGTCCAGCGCGCGTTTCGTGGTGGTCAACTGGTCCAGTCGGACCGGACGCGGGGGCACCTGAGCCCAGTCGCGGGCCGACATCCCGTGTTCGGGGTACGGCCTACCTTCCTGCACTGCCTTGAAGATCACCCGACGTCCTCCACCGTTGCCAACGGTGTCCTGCGTTCACACTACGCAACCACACGCATGTGCCCCGTGCCAAGGCTCCGAGGCCCCTCATGATCGCGCGGCTCAGGACAGTGTGATCCCCCACACACCCCGCCACGTCTGTCCCGGCTCCAGCACCAGCAGGTCCCGGCCGGAGTTGAACGCGTTCCCCGGACACGTCATCGGCTCGATCGCCACCGCGCGGCGGTGCCGGTTTCCCGGGATCGTGTCGGCCGTGAAGACCTGGATCCAGCGGAACGTGAGGTCGGCCCAGACCGTGAGCACCGGCCCGTCCGGTGCGGCAAGCGTGACCCTGACCCGGCCGTCGTTGTCGCGCTCCAACCCGGTGAACGTCGCGTCGATCACCCGGTCGCCGATCACGGCCGGCTTCCGGAAGTCCAGCCCGGCCTCTGCCACGCCGGTCTCCCCCACCGGGATCCGGTTCGGGTCGAAGGTCAGTGTCCGCTCCGCCGGCAGCCCGAGCAGCAGTTCGTCCACTGCCAGGCCGGGATGCATGAGGTACGGGTGGGCGCCGAACCCGAACGGCGCGGCCCCGTCGCCGGAGTTGGTGGCGGTGTGCTCGGCGGTCAGGCCGGCGCCGTCCAGGCGGTAGGTGACCGTCAGCTCCAGCGGCTGCGGGTAGCCCGGCTGGGCGGCCAGCGCCGCGCGCAGGGCGATCGCCTCGTTGGAGCGCTCCAACGGCTCCCAGCGCAGCCAGCGCACCAGGCCGTGGATCGCGTTGCCGTGCTCCGGCTCGTCCAGGGCGGCCTGGTGGGTCGCGCCCTCGAACGCGTACCGGCCACCGGCGACCCGCCCCGGCCACGGCGCCAGCAGCTGGCCGGCGGCCGCCGGGCAGAGCTCGTCCTCGCCGTAGCCGTCCAGCACCGGCCGGTCCGCCACCGTGTAGGTGCGCAGGCCGCCGCCGACGCCGACGGCCACCAGCCGCTGGTCGCCGTGCACGAGCTCGTATTGATCGCCGGACACCGCCATGTACCGCTCCCTCGCTGGTCGCGTGCTTGAACACCGTGTCGGATCGTAGGTCGTAGCCTTGGAGTCCATGGAGGCCGAGGTGCCAGTAGGGGTACCGGCGCACCCGCCGGCGGAGGTGATCGCCGAGGCGGACCGGACCGCCCGGCGGGCCGCGCACGAGTGGCGGGTGGACGGATGGATCGCACCGTGGCTGGCGGGACGGGCCCGGGGTGAGAAGCACCCGGTCGAGGACTTCCTGTTCGAGTACTCCTCCTACAGTCCCGCGAAGCCGCGTCGCCGGCACCCCGGCGCCGGCGTGCTGCCGGAGCGGCGCCGGCGGGAGCTCGCCGCCGTGCTGGAGGCACCGCAGGTCCGGTGCCTGCACGCCAACATGGATCCGTACAAGTGGGCGTACCGGCTGGTCCCGCTCGTGGACTCCGACCTGGTCGCGGACTGCTTCGCGCTCGCGCGGGGGATGAGGGCGCTGGACATGCGCGTATCCCCGTACGACCCGAGCGCGCTCGGCTCCCCGCCGGTGCCGGTGGAGACCGCCGCGGGCCGGCAGGAGGACGTCCGGCGGCAGCGGGACTTCGCCGCGCGGGCCGCCGCGCTGCGGACTAGGCTGCTGGCCGCCTGCGACAGGGTGGAGGCCCGATGAGTGCCAGCCAGAAGACGGCTGCCGAGTACGTGCCCGACAGCTACGACCTCGCCACGCTCCAGGACGCGGTGCAGCGGTGCCGCGGCTGCGAGCTGTGGGACGGACCGCACCAGGCGGTCTTCGGGGAAGGCCCGGCCGACGCCAGGATGATCCTGGTCGGCGAGGTCCCCGGCGACCAGGAGGACAGGCAGGGCCGGCCGTTCGTCGGCCCGGCCGGCAAGCTGCTCGACAGGGCGCTGGAGAAGGCCGGCATCGACCGCTCGATCACCTACGTCACCAACGCGGTCAAGCACTTCCGCTTCACCGAGCGCGGCAAGCGGCGCATCCACCAGACGCCGGAGATGGCCCACGTCAACGCCTGCCGGCCCTGGCTCGCCGCGGAGATGTCGCTGACCAGCCCGGAGGTGATCGTGACGCTCGGCGCCACCGCCGGCCGCGCCCTGTTCGGCTCCTCCTTCCGGGTCACCAAGGAACGCGGCTCGCTGCGCCCCTTCGAACCGCCCTCGGCCTTCGAGGACGCCGGCGTCCACTCCACCTGGACGGTCGCCACCATCCACCCGTCGGCCATCCTCCGGATGCCCGACGACGAGAAGTGGAAGGCCTTCGACGAGTTCGTCGCCGACCTCGAGGTTGCCCGCAAAGCCCTGGCGTGACTCTGGCGTACGACAGGCTCGACACGGCGGGGGCGGCGGCGATCGCGGAGGAGCTTGTCGCGCTCTACTCCGTCGAGTACGCGGGGAACGGCCGACCGTTCAACGCGCCGGAGAACTTCCGGCGCTGGCTCGCGCGTGACCTGACCCGTCGCGGTTACGCGCTGGTGACGGCCCGGCTCGGAGCCGACCTCGCCGGCTTCGCGTACGGTTACCCGCTGCCGCGGGACACCGGCTGGTGGGTGGGGTCGCTGACCCCGCTGCCCACCGAGCTCACCCGGGAGACGGGTGACCGCACGCTCGCGGTGGGTGAGCTGATCGTCCGGCCCGACCTGCGCGGACAGGGGATCGCGAGCAGGCTCCACGCCGACCTGATCCGGGGACGGCCGGAGCGGCGCGGTGTGCTGCTGGTGTACCCGGACAACACGGTGGCGAAGGTGGTGTACGAGTCCTGGGGCTGGCGGCGGGTCGGGCAGATCCGACCGTCGGAACGGGCACCGGTCTTCGACGCGTACCTCCTGGAGCCGCTCGGCGGCCGTTAGCGCGCTCTAACCGGCGGTATCGGTGGCCGCTTCCGCCGGCTCGGGGGCGGCGGCGTCGTAGCGGAGGAAGGTCGGGACCAGGAAGGCGACCAGGACCATCACGACCGCGCAGGCGAAACCGCCGGCGATCCAGGCGGTGCTGGCGCCGAGGGCGGCGCCCATCGCGCCTGCCCGCAGGTCGCCGAGGCGGGGGCCGCCGGCGACCGTGACGATGAAGACGCCCTGGAGCCGGCCGCGCATCTCGTCGGGGGCGTACACCTGGAGGATCGTCTGCCGGAAGGTGGCCGAGACCAGGTCGGCGGCCCCGGAGGCGGCGAGCAGCAGTACCACCAGCCACAGCGCGTGCGCGAAGCCGGCGAAGGCCACCGCCAGCCCCCACACCGCGATCGACGCGGTGATCGCCATTCCCTGCCGGCGCACCCTGCTCACCCAGCCGGAGAAGAGCCCGCCGGCCACCGCTCCCAGCGCGATCGACGCGTACAGCCAGCCCACCGCGTGCTCGCCGCCGAACCGGCGGTCGGCCATCTCCGGGTAGAGCGCTCTAGGGTTGGCCAGCACCATCGCGATCAGGTCGGCCACGAACGACATGGCCAGCACCGGCCGGACGCCGATGTAGGCCAGCCCCTGCACCACCGACCGCAGTCCCGGCCGGGTGGCCCGCTCCCCGGTCGGCTCCAGTTGGGGCAGCCGCAGGGTCGCGTACATCGCCACCGTGAACAGCGAGGCGTCGATCGCGTAGGCGGCCCCGTACGACCAGCGGGCCAGCACCACGCCGGCCAGCAGCGGGCCGATGAAGGCGGACAGGCTGGAGGCGGTGAAGCTGAGCGTGTTCGCCGCCGGCACCACCCGGAGCGGCAGCAGCCGCGGGATGATCGCGCTGCGGGTCGGCGAGGCCACCGCGAACGCCGCCGACTGCACCGCGATCAGGCTCAGCAGCAGGGGCGGGCTGTCGGCGTGCGCCAGCGCCTGGACGAACAGCAGCAGCGTGACCACCCAGGCCAGCAGCTGGCTGCCGAGCAGCAGCCGGCGCCGGTCCACCGCGTCGGCGACCGCACCGCCCCACAGCCCGAAACCGATCAGCGGGATCAGCGCGGCCATCCCGAGCAGGCCCACCCAGGACGAGGAGTGGGTGATCTGCCACATCTGTACGGGTACGGCCACCCCGGTCAGCTGGATGCCGACGAACGACACCGCGTTGCCGATGAACAGCCGGCGGTAGTCCGGGTACCGCAGCGCCTCGGTGTCCGCGAGCACCCGACGCAGCCGCGCCCATCGCCCGTTGGAGCGCTCCAACGCCGGAGCGACCGGCTCCGCCGCCTTCTCCGGAGCGTCGCTCACGGGGCGAGCCGCTCGACGACCCACTCGCCGCCGGTGCCGGCACCGGTGCCGACCCCGGCGTCGGCGCCGCTGCGGCCGGCCCTGCGGTACCGGAGCCGGTCGTGCATCCGGTTGACCTGGCCCTGCCAGAACTCCACGGTTTCGGGACGCAGCAGGAACCCTCCCCAGTGCTCCGGTCGCGGCACCGGGGTGCCGTCCGGGTAGAGCGCTCCAACGCGGCCCCAGGCCGCGTCCAGAGCGGCCCGGTCCGGCACGACCTCCGACTGCGGGCTGGCCGCCGCGCCCACCTGCGAGCCGTGCGGCCGGCTGGCGAAGTACGCGTCCGACCGGTCCGCCGGCACCCGTTCCACCCGCCCGACCACCACCACCTGCCGGGCCAGCGCGATCCACGGGAACACCACGCTCGCCCACGGGTTGGCGGCCAGCTCCCGCCCCTTGCGGGACCGGTAGTTGGTGTAGAAGACCAGCCCGGCCACGTCGTACCCCTTCAGCAGCACCGTGCGGGCGCTCGGCCGGCCATCCGCGTCCGCGGTGGCGAGCACCATCGCGTTCGGCTCTGGCAGGTCCGCGGCGATCGCGTCGTCCAGCCAGCGGCGGAACTGGGTCACCCAGTCGCCGGCGAGGTCGATCTCGGCCAGGCCGCGAGCCTCGTAGCTCCTTCGCATCGCCGCGACACGATCATCACCGGCTGTCAACTGTCACCTCACACAGGTCTGCTACTTCATTTATAGGACCAGGTCATGAAACGCTGCGGGAATGTCCACTTCGTCACACCACTGGGCCGTGAGCTGGACTCGCCGGTAACCTCTCGGCCACACCTTGACCCCGGCGGCCCGCGGACCACCCCGCGGCGACAGCCGCCCGAACGGACCCGTCACCCCAGGAGTCTCGATGTCGAACGATTTCAAGCCCGGCCTCGAGGGTGTCATCGCCTTCGAAACGGAGATCGCGGAGCCGGACAAGGAGGGCAACGCGCTGCGGTACCGCGGGGTGGATATCGAGGATCTGGTCGGCAAGGTGTCGTTCGGCGACATCTGGGGCCTGCTGGTGGACGGCCGGTTCAAGCCGGGCCTGCCGCCGGCCGAGCCGTTCCCGGTGCCGGTGCACTCCGGCGACATCCGCGTCGACGTCCAGTCCGCGGTCGCCATGCTGGCCCCGCACTGGGGCCTCGGCCAGCTGATCGACATCGACGACGAGCAGGCCCGCGAGGACCTGGCCAGGGTGTCGGTCACCGCGATGAGCTATGTCGCCCAGTCCGCCAGGGGCGTCGGGCTGCCCGCGGTACCGCAGCGGGAGGTCGACAAGGCCCGCACGGTGGTGGAGCGCTTCATGATCCGCTGGCGTGGCGAGCCCGATCCCAAGCACGTCAAGGCCGTGGACGCGTACTTCGGCTCCGCCGCCGAGCACGGCATGAACGCCTCCACGTTCACCGCCAGGGTGGTCGCCTCCACCGGCGCGGACGTGGCGGCCTGCCTGTCGGCCGCGATCGGCGCGCTGTCCGGCCCGCTGCACGGCGGCGCCCCGTCCCGGGTGCTGAAGATGCTGGAGGACGTCGAGCGGACCGGTGATGCCCGGGCCTACGTCAAGAGCGTGCTGGACCGGGGCGAGCGGCTGATGGGCTTCGGGCACCGCGTGTACCGGGCCGAGGACCCGCGCGCCAGGGTGCTCCGGCGCACCGCCAAGGAGCTGGGCGCACCCCGGTTCGAGATCGCGGAGAAGCTGGAGGAGGCCGCCCTCGCCGAGCTCCAGGAACGCCGGCCGGACCGGGTGCTGGCCACCAACGTCGAGTTCTGGTCGGCGGTCTGCCTGGACTTCGCCGAGGTGCCGGCGCACATGTTCACCTCGATGTTCACGTGTGCCCGCACCGCCGGGTGGAGCGCGCACGTGCTGGAGCAGAAGCGCACCGGCCGGCTGATCCGCCCGTCCGCCCGGTACGTCGGCCCGGCCCCGCGCAAGCCGGAGGACGTGGAGGGCTACACGGAGGCCGTCGCCAAGCCACTGACGTAACCGAGATCACAGCCCGTCGTGAGGAGAACCACAGTCAGTTTCCGCACCGGGCACCCGGCCTCGCCGTACGCTACGAAGGGTGATCCCCCACATCGAGATTCCCGCTGCGCTGAAGCCTGCCGACGGGCGTTTCGGCTGCGGCCCCTCCAAGGTCCGCCCGGAGGCCGTCGCCGCCCTGACCGGTGCCCCGCTGGGCACCTCGCACCGGCAGGCTCCCGTGAAGGACCTGGTCAAGCGGGTGCGCACCGGGCTGGCGGCGCTGTTCTCCCTGCCGGACTCCTACGAGGTGGTGCTCGGCAACGGCGGTACCACGGCGTTCTGGGACATCGCCGCATTCGGACTGATCCGGCAGAAGGCCCAGCACCTCGCGTACGGCGAGTTCTCCGCCAAGTTCGCGAGCGTGACCAGGGGCGCGCCGTTCCTGGCCGAGCCGACCGTCATCACCGGTGACCCCGGCACCGCCACCGACCCGGTCGCCGAGGCCGGTGTGGACGCGTACTGCTGGCCGCACAACGAGACCTCCACCGGCGTGATGCGCCAGGTGCAGCGGGTGTCGGGGGCCGACGACGACGCGCTGGTGCTGGTCGACGCCACCTCCGGCGCGGGCGGCCTGCCGGTCCGGGCGGCCGACTTCGACGTGTACTACTTCGCGCCGCAGAAGTGCTTCGGCTCCGACGGCGGGCTGTGGGTGGCGCTGATGTCTCCGGCCGCGCTGGCCAGGGTGGGCGAGATCAAGGCGTCCGGCCGGTGGGTGCCGCAGTTCTACGACCTCACCACCGCGATCGACAACTCGCGCAAGGACCAGACGTACAACACTCCGGCGGTGGCCACGCTCGCGCTGTTCGCCGACCAGCTGGAGTGGATGAACGGCCAGGGCGGCCTGGAGTGGGCGGTGGAGCGCTGCACCGACTCGGCCACCCGGCTGTACGCGTGGGCGGACAAGACCGAGTACACGGCGCCGTTCGTGGCCGAGCCCGCGCACCGCAGCCTGGTCGTCGGCACGGTCGACTTCGCGCCCGAGGTGGACGCCGCCGCCGTCGCGAAGGTCCTGCGCGCCAACGGCATCGTGGACACCGAGCCCTACCGCAAGCTCGGCCGCAACCAGCTCCGCATCGGCATGTTCCCCGCCGTCGACCCCGCCGACGTGGAAGCCCTCACCGCCTGCGTCGACCACGTGGTCGAGCGCCTCTGACATAGTTTTCGCCGGTTCACGCGTCCTCCCTGGTGAACGCTCCAGGGAGGACGGCGTGGACGCAGAGGCTGAGCGGCGGTTCCGCGAGTTCGTGGCGGGCCGGTCCGCGGCGTTGTTCCGGCTCGCGTACGTCCTCACCGGTGACTACCACCAGGCCGAAGACCTGCTCCAGACCGCGCTGACCAGGACGGCGGCGCACTGGCGGCGGGTGGAGGACCCGGACGCGTACGTCCGCACCACCCTCTACCGGCTGCGGATCAGCGGCTGGCGGCGGCACGCCCGGCACCGGGAGACCTCCCCCGGCGTGCTGCCCGAACGCCCCGTCCCCGACAGCGCCGACCAGGTGGTGCTGCGGGTCGGGATGTACGAGGCCCTGCGCCGGCTCACCCCCAAGCAGCGCGCCGTGCTGGTGCTGCGGTACTTCGAGGACCTGCCGGAACGGGAGGTCGCCGAGGTGCTGGGCTGCTCGGTCGGCACGGTGCGCAGCCAGACCGCCCGCGCCCTTGCCAAGCTGCGGGCAACGGCCGGCGACTTCACCGTCGAGGAGGCCCAGCCGTGAACCTCAGGGAGACCTTCGAGTTCCTCGCCGTCGAGGCCGGCGACCCGCCCCAGGAGGACCTGGCCGGCCGCGCGCTCGCCCAGCTGCGCCGGGACCGCGCGGTCAAGGGCTTGTCCGCCGCCGTCGTGGTGGCCACGGCGGCGGTGCTCGCCCTCGTCTGGCCGGGCGGGACTCCACGGACCCCGCCGCTGCCGGCCGACCCGCCCGGCGTGCCGGCCCTTCCGCCGGGGCACGAACTGACGTTCGGCGGGTACCGGATCGGCGGCTACGACAATCCAGACCAGCCCGGCGCCGGCACCCACCTGCTGGACCCACGGACCGGCACCTACCGCACCTTCCCGGTGGACGCGCTGGTCTCCCCGGACGGGCGGAAGGCGGTCTACCCGAAGCCGCTGACGGCGGACAGCGAGACCGGGCCGCTGCCCACGGACCAGGTCACCATCGCCGACCTGGTCACCGGCCAGGAGCAGAAGATCGCCCTGCCGTGGGGCGCGACGGACTTCGCCTGGTCGCCGGACAGCGGCACCGTCGTCGGCACGGTGCTGAGCGCGGCGGCGGACCCCGTCACCGGCGGCTCCCGGCGGCTGGGCTTCGTCCTGCTCAGGCCGGGCACGGAGCAGCCGACGTTCGTGCCGGTGAACACCGGCGGCTGCGGCGGTCCCAATACCGACGACGCGTTCGGCTGGCGGGGCGGCGAGGTGTACGGGCTCGGCGCCGGGACGGCCCCGAACACCTGCGTCCTCACCTACTACGGAGTCGACGGTGCCGCGCACGGCTCGCTTCCCTCGCCGGGCGTGGTGATGTCGGTGTCCCCGGACGGCTCGCTGCTGCTGGTGCGGAACCTGGAGAAATCCGGTCCGCCCTGGAAGGGCGGGGTCGGCACCCGCTACCGGGTGGTGGACGCGACGACCGGCCGGCGGCTCGGGGCGTTCCCCGCCTACGGCTCGACCGGCGTTCCGCTCGCCTGGATGGACGGCCGGCACCTGTTCACCCAGCAGGGGGTGAAGGGCACGAGGGCCCGGCTGGTCGCCAGCGACGTGAACGGGCGCGTGACCAGGGTTCTCACCCGCTGGGGACCGTACCTGGACCTCCAGTTCATCCCGGTCGGCCCGTGACGGGTTGTGTGTCGTACCCCCGCGTGGGTCCAGGTCCGGCGTACTGTCGAGGGACCAGGTACGGCGAGACGGTGGGAATCGGGCATGCGGCAGCTGCGCTTTGTGGCGCTCGGCGGGGACAGCGCGTATCTTGTCCTGGCCGACGCTGAGGGTCAGCAGTACACCGTACCTGTGGACGAGCGACTCCGTGCGGCGGTGCGTGGCGACATAGCCAGGCTCAACCAGTTGGAAATCAGGATCGAAAGCTCCATGCGCCCCGCGGAGATTCAGGCTCGGATCCGGTCCGGCCAGTCCGTCGAGGAGGTGGCCCGCGCGGCCGGCCTCCCCGCGGACCGGGTCGAGCGGTATGCCGGCCCCGTGCTGCAGGAACGGGCCCGGATGGCTTACATGGCCCGGCAGTGCCGGCTGCGCTGGATCGGCGACGACCTGGCCAGCGACGAGCCCCTGCTCGGCGACGTCGCCGACGAGCGACTGCTGGAGCGCGGGGTGTCCCCGACCACGGCCCGCTGGGACGCGGGCAAGCGCGAGGACGGCACCTGGCAGGTCACGCTGACGTACGGCGAGGGCCGTACCGAGACGTGCGGCACCTGGGTGTACGACCCGATGCGCCGGCTGGTCACCGCCGACGACCCGATCGCGCACGCGCTGTCCGACTCGCCGGCCGAGCTGGCCGAGCGGCAGGCGCGCGGGATCACGCTGATCTCGGCGGCGCGGCCGAAGCCGCTGCGCCCGCTGCTGGGCGAGCCCGACCCCGAGCCGGAGCCGGAACCGGAGCCCGAGGTGGTCCCGGAGCCGGCGGACGAGCCGTTCACGCTGCTGCGGGAGCGCCCGGGCCGGCCGATGCCGAAGCACCCGGCGCTGATGTCCCCGCCCGAGGACGACGAGGACGACGCCCCGAGCGCGGACAAGGCGCACAAGGCGAAGGTCCCGTCCTGGGACGAGATCATCTTCGGCGTCCGCCGCGGCCCCCGCTGACCGGTACTCAGGCTTTTTCCCTGGTCGCGGCGCGCCTAGGCTGCGGAGGTAAGCGCATCCCCGCAGAGGAGCACCGATGGAATACACCCACCTCGGCCGCACCGGCCTGAAGGTGAGCCGGCTCTGCCTCGGCACCATGAACTTCGGCCCGAAGACGTCCGAAGAGGACGGCCACGCCATCATGGACGCCGCGCTGGAGCAGGGACTGAACTTCTTCGACACCGCGAACGTCTACGGCTGGTGGCTGGGCAAGGGGCTGACCGAGGAGATCATCGGCCGGTGGTTCGCCCAGGGTGGCGGCCGCCGGGAGAAGGTCGTGATCGCCACCAAGGTGTACGGCGAGATGACCGACTGGCCCAACGACGCCCGCCTGTCGGCCCGCAACATCCGGCTGGCCTGCGACGCGTCGCTACGCCGGCTGCAGACCGACTACATCGACCTGTACCAGATGCACCACGTCGACCGGGACACGCCGTTCGAGGAGATCTGGGAGGCGATGGACGTCCTGCGCCAGCAGGGCAAGATCGTCTACGTCGGTTCCTCC
>JBJMIH010000224.1:0-18118 GCA_045806985.1 Mycobacteriales bacterium
ATCGGCTGCTCCTCGCGGTTCCCGTACTACCTCAACACGTACGGCATGCACTCCATCCACGGCCGCGCGCCCGCGATCGCCACCGGCCTCGCCGTCACTCGTCCCGACCTGTCGGTGTGGGTCGTCACGGGCGACGGCGACGCGCTGTCCATCGGCGGCAACCACCTCATCCACGCGCTGCGCCGCAACGTCAACCTGAAGATCCTGCTGTTCAACAACCGGATCTACGGGCTGACCAAGGGCCAGTACTCGCCCACCTCGGAGATCGGCAAGATCACCAAGTCGACGCCGATGGGGTCGCTGGACAACCCGTTCAACCCGCTGTCGCTGGCGCTGGGGGCCGAGGCCACCTTCGTGGCCCGCACCCTGGACTCCGACCGCAAGCACCTCACCTCGGTGCTGCGGGCCGCCGCCGCTCACGAGGGCACCGCGTTCGTGGAGATCTACCAGAACTGCAACATCTTCAACGACGGCGCCTTCGACGTGCTCAAGGAGCCGGGCACCCGGGACGAGTACGTGATCCGGCTGGAGCACGGCGAGCCGATCCGGTTCGGGACGGAGAACGACAAGGTCGTGGTCCGCGACCCGGCGACCGGGGCGCTGCGGGTGACCGAGGCGGCCACCGCCGATCCGGAGCGGATCGTCACCCACGACGCCGAGGCCGACGACCCGTCCTACGCGTTCGCGCTGTCCCGGCTGGCAGGGCCCGACCTGCGGTACACCCCGTTCGGCGTCTTCCGCTCCGTCAAGCGGCCCACCTACGACCACCTGATGGCCGAGCAGATCGCCCGCGCCGAGGAGGCCGGCACCCCCGACCTGTCCTCGCTGCTGACCGGAAAGGACACCTGGCTGGTCGTCTGACCAGCCAGGTGTCCCTGGACACTGTGGGTCGCTACGGCCTGCCGGCGGCGAACAGGTCGCTCTCCATGTGGATGTCGGCGTACTTGACCACCTCGTTCTCCTGCGGAGCGTGGATGATCTTGCCGCCGCCCACGTAGATCGCCACGTGGTGGATGCCGGACGCGCCGCGGCCGTAGAAGATCAGGTCGCCCGGCTCGATCTGGGAGAGCGGGATGTGCGTGATCGACGTGTACTGGTCGTAGCTCTGGTGCGGCAGGTCCACGCCGGCCTGCCGCCAGGCCATCATCGTGAGGCCGGAGCAGTCGAAGCGGTCCGGGCCGGCGGCGCCCCAGGAGTACGGCTTGCCGAGCTGCTGCTTGGCGTACTGGATCACCGCCACGGCCCGGGCCGGCGGTGCCTCCGGGTTGTCCGGCGGCGTGCCGACGCTCATGTCCGTGTACAGGTGGTACTGCTTCTCGATGGACTTCGCCTGGTCCATCAGCGTGTGGCCCTCGTTGTTGCGCTGGGTGGCGACGGCGAGGGCCTGGCTGGCCGTGGTGGAGGTGGTCTGCGCGTCCTTGAGCTGCTTGTCGAGGCTCTTGCGCGTCTTCACCAGGTCGGTCAGGCTCGCGCGCTGGGCGGCGCTGAGGTAGCCGAGGGTGGCCATCTGGTCGAGGAAGGTCTGCGGCGAGTTCGTCTCCAGCAGCGAGGTGAGGCTGGTGATCCGCCCACCCCGGTACGCGGAGGCGGCGAACTGCGCGACGACCGCGCTGAGGCTGTCGATCTTGGACTGCTGGGCGTCGATCTGGGCCTGGATGACCGGCAGCCGCTTGTTGGCGTTGTCGGCGTCGATCTTCGCCTTGTTGTACGCCTCGTTGAGATCGGCCGCCTGCTTGTAGAGGTCAGTGACCTTCTGCTGGGCCTGGGCCTTGGTCATGGTGGGGTCGGCCTGGCTGGTGGCGGTGAGGCCAAGGCAGGCGACGGCGGCGACGGCAGGGAGCGCGGCATAGCGCACCAGCCGCGCGATCGGTCGTGCGGACACGAACGATTGCTCCGTTCTTCCGTGGACCGCCTACCGGGTGAGCTGACGGGTTCGGGCGGGAAGAGACGCCCTACACCTGGCGCTGACGCGCCCGGTGATTCACCCCAGGTGACGTGGTTCCCCGGTCCGCTCGCCCCGGTGGGTGGCCGGTGCGCGCGGTTCGGCGGTTCTCCCGGCGCCACCAGGGGTCGGCGGCGGACAACCGGAGAGACGCAGGAAGATTAGAGCCAATTGCACCTAATTCGCAAACCCCTGTAAGGACGCGTTAACTAAAGTTCTCGACCTGTAGTCGTCATTGCACGCATCGTGCTCAGAATGGTTTTTCCAGGGCTTTACTTGCGCCATTCTCAGAGTGTGAGTTTGAGGATCGGGCTGCCACTCACCGTGCGCACTTCCAGCCTGGCCAGGTCCTGAAGGGCGATCGACGAGGCCGCCGGGACGGTGATCGGCCGGTCGGCGACCGCCTGCCACGCCGCCACCTGCTCCTCGTGGCCGGACCGGTCGATGGCGACCAGCAGGTACTCGCCGTACCCGTCCGCGGGCTGGCCGTGGTACTTGCAGCGCAGCGAGATGTCGGTACCCCAGGACCGGCCGCTCAGCCGGGCCTGGGCGGTGAGCGGGCTGTGCACCACCTGCTGGAGGGCGACCGGCCTCGGCGGGGACGCGGCGAACGGGTCGAGCGCCACCACCGTGCCGCCGGCCAGCGCGGCCACGCAGGCCGCCGCGGCCACCGCGATCCCGAACCGCTGCCGGGTCCGGCGGCGCTCCCGCGCCCGCTCGGTGGTCACCCTGGCCAGCAGCGCGGGAAGCAGCTCCGGTGGCGGGCCCTCGGCTGCGTCGCCACTGGCCATGGTGGCCACGTCGGCGGCCGGCACCCGGGCCAGCAGGCCGGGCAGGCCGGCGAGCGCCCGCACCGACTCGGCGCAGGCGGGGCAGGTCTGCAGGTGCGCCTCGAAGGCGCGCCGCTCGTCGGGGCTGAGCGCGCCCAGCACGTACACCCCGTCGTAGTCAGCGAAGTCGCAGGTCACGCCGTCACCCCCAATTCCTCCAGGGCGAGCCGCAGGGCTCGCAACGCGTAGTGCGTCCGGGATTTCACGGTGCCGGGCGGGATGCCCAGTCGGGCCGACGCCTCCGCCACCGAGCAACCCCGGTAGAAGCATTCCAGGAGGACGGCACGATGTTCCGGGGTGAGCCGGGACAGCGCCTCCGCGACCAGCCAGGACTGGACCGCGTCGTCGGTTCCGTCCGGCCCCGGCACGTCCGGCACCTCGCTCGTCACCACCTCCGGTCGCACGGACCTGGCCCGCCAATCGTCGATGACGATGCGGCGGGCGGTGGTGAACAGCCAGGACCGGGCCGAACCGCGGGTCGGGTCGAGCACCTCCGGATGCCGCCAGGCGCGCAACATGGCCTCCTGGACGACGTCGGCCGCGCGCTCCCGGTCGCCACCGGTGAGCCGCAACGCGTACGCCCAGAGAGCACCGGCGTGCTCGTCGTGCAGCACCCGCATGAGCTCGGCGTTTCCCCCCGGCATCGCACCTCCTCGCCGGGGTACACGGGCCGCGGGCCGGTCCGGTTCACCCGTAGGTCAGCTGAACCGTACGCCGGCGGTCGTCGTGTTACCCAGCATGAGACCACGAGTGCTCCTCACCGTGCTGGCGACGGTGGCGCTCCTGGCCGGTGCGGGCGCCTGCTCGTCCTCGAACTCCTCCGGCAAGGGTGGAGGGAACAGCAGCACGTCGGCCCCGGCCAGCACCACCACCAGCGGCGGCAGCACCACGACCGCGGGGGCCTCGATCACGATCCAGAGCTTCGCGTTCGGCAGTCCCCTGACCGTGGCGCCAGGAACGACCGTGACCGTGACCAACAAGGACAGCGCGCCACACACCGTGACCGCTGACAACGGCGAGTTCCAGACCGAGGAACTGAGCCAGGGACAGTCCGGCACCTTCACCGCGCCGGCGCGGGCTGGAACGTACAAGTTCCACTGCGCCGTGCACCCGAACATGCACGGAACGCTCACCGTTCAGTAGCGACCGTGCTGGAGCGGGGCGGCTCGCGGGCGGGATCTCCCACCACAAAGATCCCCCGACCCGTCCGCGGCCCGCGCCCCGGAGCCCCCTACCAAGGTTGGGGGCTCCTCTCTGTCGCTTGAATAGTCAAACTTGACTGTACGCTGGCAGGCATGTCCACCACGCGGCTGTTCATCCTCGGCGTCATCCGGTTCTCCGAGCCCGTGCACGGCTACGACATCAAGCGCGAGCTGGAGAGCTGGCACGTGGAGGAGTGGGCGCACGTGGCGTACGGCTCGATCTACCACGCGCTGAAGACGCTGGCCAAGGACGGCCTGATCGAGCCGGTGGACACCGGCCAGGTCGGGCGCCGGCCGGCGCGGACCACGTACCGGATCACCGTCGACGGCGAGCGGGAGTACCAGCGGCTGCTGCGCGAGTACTGGTGGACCTACGCCTTCCCGTCCGACCCGTTCACCGCCGCGCTTGCGTTCATGCCCGACCTGCCCAAGGAGGAGCTGCTCGGGGCGCTGCGGCACCGGCTGGACGCGCTGCGCCGGATCGCCAAGGAGTCGACGGACGCGATGCAGGCCAAGGACATGGCGGACGCGCCGCGGCACGTCGGCGAGCTGTTCCTGCTGATGACGGCCCGTGCGGAGGCCGAGATCGGCTGGGCGGAGAACCTCATCAGGAAGATCCAGGCCGACCAGATGCCGTGAGAGTGACATCACTCTGACTTGACTGACGTCAGCTATGGCGTCATAGTGATGTCAGCCGCAAATCAGTCGGGCTTTAATAGTCAAGCTTGTATAGTCCACCTTGTACAGTTCCTGGCGATGGATCGCCACACGGGAGGGCACCCATGATCGAAACTCGCCGCCTTCGCAAGACCTACAAGGGCCGCCGTGGCGCCGTGGAAGCCGTCAAGGGCATCGACCTCGATGTCAAGGCCGGCGAGATCTTCGGCTTCCTCGGGCCGAACGGCGCCGGGAAGACCACCACGCTGCGGATGCTTGCCACCCTGATCACCCCCACCGACGGCGAGGCCACGGTGGCAGGGGTCGACCTGCGGGCCGACCCGGCCGAGGTCCGCCGCCGGATCGGGTACGTCGCCCAGGGCGGCTCCACCGACCCGACCATGACCGCCATGCAGGAGCTGGTCATCCAGGCCCGCGCGTACGGCGTCCGCAAGACCGAGGCCTTCGAGCGGGCCGCCCGCGCGATCGAGACCTTCGAGCTCACAGAGTGCGCCCACCGCAAGTCCGGCACCTACTCCGGCGGCCAGAAGCGACGGCTCGACCTGGCCATCGGCATGATCCACTCACCGCAGCTGGTGTTCCTGGACGAGCCCACCACCGGCCTCGACCCGCAGAGCCGCGCCCACCTGTGGGGCTGGGTACGGCGGCTCCGCGACGAGGGCATGACGGTCTTCCTCACCACCCACTACCTGGACGAGGCCGACGCGCTGGCCGACCGGATCGCGATCATCGACAACGGCGAGATCGTCGCGGAAGGCACCTCGGACGAGCTCAAGCGGGAGATCGCCGGCGACGTGATCGAGCTCGGCGTGAGCGGCGACCAGGCCAGGGCCCGCGCGCTGCTGGCCAACCAGCCCTACGTCCGCGATGTCGAGTCCGGCGACGACGGTCACATCCGGCTGTACGTGGAGCAGGGCGAGAGCGCGATGCCGCGGATCCTGCGGCTGCTCGACGGCGAGGGCCTCGGGCTCGACCAGATCGGCCTGCACCGGCCGTCCCTTGACGACGTTTTCCTGCGCAAGACCGGTCGGTCCTTGCGTGACGAGGCAGCCTGAGGAGCGACGAGATGAAACTGGCCCGTGACACCTGGCTCGTGTTCCAGCGCGCGATGGGGCAGACGGTGCGCAACCCCACCTGGATCATCGTGCTGCTGGCCCAGCCGCTGATGTTCCTGTACCTGTTCGGCCCGCTGCTCAAGGGCAACGGCCTGCGCAACATCCCGAACCGCGACGTCTTCAACGTGTTCGTGCCCGGACTGCTGGTCCAGCTCGCCATGTTCGGCACCATGTTCGTCGGTTTCGGGCTGGTCGCCGAGCTGCGGTACGGCGTGATCGAGCGGTTCCGCGTCACCCCGATCAGCCGGGTCGCGCTGCTGCTCGGCCGCTCGCTGCGGGACGTGGTGGCGCTCGTCGTGCAGGCCATGCTGCTGATGCTGCTGGCGCTGCCGCTCGGCCTGCACATCAAGGCCGCCGGGATGCTGGTGATGGTCGGCATGATGGTGCTGCTGGGGCTGATGTTCTCGGCGTTCTCGTACGCGCTGGCGATGATGCTGAAGTCGGAGGACGCGCTCGCGCCGCTGATGAACATGCTGTCGATGCCGCTGCTGCTGCTGTCCGGCATCCTCATCCCGATGACGTTCGCGCCGCGCTGGCTGCGCGGGGTCAGCAAGGTCAACCCGGTCACCCACGTGGTCGACGCGGCCCGCCAACTTTTCCAGGGTCACGTGTGGAACGGGACGGTCGCCACCGGCGTGATAGTGGGTGGGGTGCTCGCGGCCCTCACGGTGGGATGGGCTTCCCGGCTGTTCAACAAGTCGGCCGCCTGACCCGCCGGTCGCCTCCCGCGACACGCACGGGGAAACGGTACGGCAACGGGGAACGAAGTACCGAGGGGAATGAGCACACGGGGAACAGGGGAAACACGGTAGATGCCGACCGGCAGGCGGTCCCGACCGGACAGCCTGCCGGTCGGCCCCTATCCGGGGTCGAGCAGGAAGACCCGGCAGGGGCGCTGTGACCGGCCCTGGTGGGTGGCGGCGGCCGGCCACACCCCGGTGAGCACCTTCCACAGCCGGGCCCGCTCGTCCGCCAGCTCCCTGCCCTCTTCCTTGGCCTTCCTGACGTCCTCGGCGGACGGGCTCTCCACCAGCTGCCCGGTCACCCAGAACAGCTCGCCGCCGAGCGCCACCCTGGCCTGCGGCGTCGCCATCAGGTTGTACGTCCAGTCGGGATGGCCGGGCCTCCCCCAGTGGGTGCCGGCGACGACGAAGTTGTCACTGTCGCGGGCATAGACGACGGTCACCGCGTGCTCGTACCCGGTGCGCGCACCCACCGTGGTGAGGTGCAGGTGCGGGACGCCGAGCAGGCGGCTCAGCGAGCGCCGGCCGTCGGTGGCGCCGCCGAGCGCCCGGTCCAGCGGGGCGAGCCGCGCACCCGCCGTGGCGAACCCAGGCCGGTGGGCCTGCTTCGCGACAACCGCACCGACGAGCTTCCCGAGTCCCACTCACTCATTGTGGCAGGGTCAGCGCCGCTCCAACACGAAGACACGAATCTCCCTGCCGGCCCGCTCGTCGTAGGTGCGGTACGCCGGCCAGGCCGCCAGCAGCAACTCCCACAGCCGGGCGCGCTCCGCGCCGGTGGCGAGCCGGGCGCGTACCGGGATGCGCTCGTCGCGGAGGGTGAGAACCGCCTCCGGGTTGGCCCGCAGGTTGGCCGTCCAGGCGGGATGGTGCCGCTGGCCCCAGTTCGACCCGGCCACCACGAAGTCCTCGCCGTCGGCGGCGAACAGCAGCGGCGTGGTCCGGGGCTGGCCGGACCGGGCGCCGGTGGTGGTGAGCAGGCAGTGCGGCAGCCCGTGCCGCCCGATGGCGCTCCACCTTCCCCTGGTGGCACGGATGACGGCGCGGTCCACCGGCACCAGCCGGCGGCCGACCGCCGCGAACCACTTCTGGTGGCCGAGCCGTTGCACGGTGCGGTGGTACACGCCCATCCGGGCACCGTACCGAAGAAATGAAGTGGCGGTCATCACGTCAGGAACGCCTGAGGCGGTCCACGGCGTTGTGCAGTGTGGAGCCGCCGCACTGAGCGTTGCTCCGGGGTGTTGGGGAGAAGAGGGCCGTCCCATCGGGACGGCCCTCTTCGTATGTGCGTAGCTGGCTAGGCGAGATTTCGGAGGAAGAAGTCGGTAACCGCCGTGTCGACGGCGGCGGCGCCCGGGATCTGCGGGGCCGGCTCCAGGCCGGGCTCGTCGGCGAGGGCGTGGGCGAGGCCGGGCACGGTGAGCCGTTCCAGGCCGCCGGCCGGCTGGAGCGGCCGCAGCGCGTCGGCCAGCTCGGCGAGCGGCTCGCGGATCTGCGGCGAGTCGTCCGCACCGTCCACCAGCAGCAGCGGCGGGCCGGCCAGCTCGGTCGCGCGGCGGGGGAACTCGAACTCGGCGGCGATCGCGCGGCTGCCGTCGTCCCACCCGTACGAGACGCCGAAGAACTGCTCGTTGAGCGCGATCAGCCGGGCCAGCGAGCTGACCGGGTTGACGACCGCCGCCGCCGCGACCGGCACCGGCCGCTCGGCCAGCGCGAGCAGCGCGATCGCGCCGCCGGCCGAGCCGCCGAGCAGGCCGACCGGCCCGTCGCCGGCGCCCAGGTCCTCACGCAGCGCCGCCACCGCGGCGGGGAACTCGTCCACCGCCTGCCGGAACACCGGCTGGTACACGTTGCGCACCGCGTCCTCGGCGGCCAGCCGGAAGTACTCCTCGACACCGCCCGGCAGCGAACGCGCCCCGAACATGGGCAGGCCCAGGTACACCCGCCAGGCCGGCAGCTTGGCCAGCGGCAGCGCCGCCGCCATCGCCGCCTCGCTGCGCGGCGGGTCCATCAGGTGCCAGGCCACCACCAGCGGCGCGGTTCCGGCGTCGGCGCCGGCCGGCGGCAGGGCGACGTACGGCACGCCGGCCGCGGTTCCTGTCCTCATCTCGTCCATGAGCAGAGGCTAGGCCCGATTCCGGACAGTTCCAGTCCGGTATCAGTCGAACTCGGCGAAGTGACCCCCGTCACTCTCGTACCGGTAGATCTCCCTGCCGTCCTGGTACGCCCGCTCCACCCGGGTCAGCACGTCGAGGGGGTCGCCCGACCAGACGCAGAAGTCGGCGTCCTTGCCCACGGCGAGCGAGCCCACCCGGTCGTCCACGCCCATGATCCGGGCCGGGTTGATGGTCAGCGCCCGCATCGCCACGTCCGGCGGCAGGCCCTCCTTGACCGAGAAGGTGGCCTGGTGGACCAGGTAGTTGATGGGCACGACCGGGTGGTCGGTGGTGAGCGCGATCGTCACGCCGGCCGCGGCCAGCTTGCCGGGGTTGGCGGTGGAGCGGTTGCGCACCTCGACCTTGCTGCGCGACACCAGCAGCGGTCCGATGATCACCGGGATGCCGGCCTCGGCGATCAGGTCGGCCAGCAGGTGAGCCTCGGTGCCGTGGTCGATGACCAGCTCGTACCCGAACTCGCGGGACAGCCGGATCGCGGTGGCGATGTCGTCGGCGCGGTGGCAGTGCTGCCGCCACGGGATCTGCCGGTCCAGCACCATGGCCAGGGCCTCCAGCTTGAGGTCCCGGTCGACCGGGCCGGCATCGCCCTCGCCCCGCTCGGCCGCGGCCAGCCGGCGCTGGTAGTTCTGGGCGTTCACGAACGCCTCGCGGATCACCGCCGCCGTGCCCAGCCGGGTCATCGGCATCTTGTCCTTCTCGCCGTACACCCGCTTGGGGTTCTCGCCGAGCGCGGACTTCAGCCCGGACGGATGGCGCAGCACCATCTCGTCCACGGTCCGGCCCCAGCACTTGATCGCCACGGTCTGGCCGCCGATCGGGTTGGCGGAGCCGGGGTTGACGTTGACGGCCAGCACGCCGCCGGCGATGGCGTCGCGGAGACCCTCGTCCCGGGGGTAGATGGCGTCCAGCGCGCGGACCTGCGCGGTGACAGGGTCGGTCTTCTCGTTGCCGTCCGAGCCGGCCCAGCCCTCGCCCTCCTCGTGGATGCCGGCGTGCGTGTGGGCGTCCAGGAAACCGGGTACTACCCACTTGCCGCTGGCGTCCACCACCTCGGCGCCGTCCGGTACGGTCACGTCCACGCCGAGCGCCGCGATCCGGCCGTCCTCGACCAGCACCGTGCCGCCCTCGATGGGGTCGGCCTCGATCGGCACCACGTAGCCGCCCACAATGGCCAAGGGCCTACCTGCCACAGGTCCTCACCTCCGCGTTTTCCCAGACCCTACGGGACGCTGATCACGTCAACGTTGACTTGTGTGTGGTATGTCATGAAGATCCGCTTCATGCGCGCACTGATGGCCACCCTGCTGGCCGCGACGGCGGCGGCGGTCCTGTGGTGGCCGGCGGCCGCCCATGCGGCCGGTACCGTTTACTACGTCGACTCCTCCGCCGGCAGGGACGCCAACAGCGGCAGTGCCAGCGCCGCGTGGAAGAGCCTGAGCAAGGTGAACGGTTTCGGGTTCCTGCCCGGCGACACGGTGAAGTTCAAGCGCGGCGGCACCTGGACGGGGACGCTGACCCTGTCCAGGTCCGGCAAGCAGGGCAGCCCGATCACCGTGGACGCGTACGGCGACGGCAGCCTCCCGACGATCACCGGGAACGTCACCAACTGCGTGACGGTGTCCGGCTCGTGGTGGGTCATCGACAACCTGCGCGCCACCAACTGCGACTGGGCCGGCGTCGAGTTCCAGGGCAGCCACGAGCTGGTGGACAGCATCCAGGCCGACAACAACATCGTCGGCGTCTCGATCACGCACGACTCGACGTTCAACACCGTGCGGTGGAGCAGGATCGTCAACAACAACAAGATGGTCCCGGGCACCACCGGCAGCGACGACGACTCCGGCGCGTTCGGGATCCTCGTCAACGGGGACGACAACCTGATCTCGCGGAACGTCATCAGCGGCAGCTTCGCGCACAGCGACGACTACACCTACGACGGCTCGGCGGTGGAGATCTACGACGGCGACCGCAACCACGTCGAGTACAACACCACCAGCGACAACGAGACGTTCACCGAGCTGGGGCACGAGAGCGGCGAGACCGCCGACGGCAACACCTTCGACTACAACCTGGTCACCACCACCGAACCGCGCGGCTCGTTCCTGGTGACCCGCGGGTACGACGACCACAACCTCGGCCCGGTCACCCACACCGAGGCCGACAACAACACCGTGTACCTGCCGCAGGGCGACAGCCAGGGCTTCGTCTGCGACGCCGGCTGCGGCCCGGACATCCTGCGGCTGCGCAACAACGTCATCGAGGCCGGCTGGAAGACCGGCTACTCGGACGGCCCGGTGGACGAGGACAACGGCGTCTACGACGGCCCGGTGGCCCAGTTCACCGCCGGGCCGAACTCGGTCTTCGCCGACCCCCAGTTCGTCAGCACCACCGACTTCCACCTCAGGTCGACCAGCCCCGCCATCGGCCGCGGCGTCTGGCTCGGCTACCCCTACGACCTCGACGGCGACGACCTCGACCCGAACACCCCGGTGGACTCAGGCGCCTACCAGCACTAGACCGGCAACGGGTGCGGAGGGTCAGCCGGTGCGGGCGATCATGAAGTCGACGAGGGAGTGGAGGGCGGCGCGGGCCGGGATGTCGGGGAGGGCCGCGAGTTCGTCGCGGGCCTGGTCGGCGAAGCGTTCGACGATGCCGCGGGCGGACTTCAGGGCCGATGAGTGGCGGAGGCGGTGGAGGGCCTCGGCGTGCTCGGCGTCGTCGGTGAGAGGGCGGGACAGCAGCTCGCGAAGGCGGGCCTCGCCGGGGTCGGTGGAGGCGAGGGCGTACAGCACCGGCAGGGTGCGGATGCCCTCGCGCAGGTCGGTGCCGGGGGTCTTGCCGGACTCCACGCTGTCGGAGGCGATGTCGAGGATGTCGTCGGAGAGCTGGAAGGCGACGCCGATCGTCTCGCCGTACCGGATCAGCGCGTGCACCACCTCGGGCGGGCAGCCGGCGAACAGCGCGCCGAAGCGCAGGCAGGTGGCGATCAGGCTGCCGGTCTTCTGGGTGAGCACGGCCAGGTGGTAGTCGACGGGGTCGGAGCCGTCCGGCGCCGGCACGGTCTCCATGATCTGGCCCTCGACCAGCCGGGAGAACGTGCGGGCCTGGATCCGGACCGCCTCCGGTCCCAGCTCGGCGAGGATCTCCGAGGCCTGCGCGAACAGGAAGTCGCCGGTGAGGATGGCGACCGAGTTGGTCCACCGTGAGTTGGCCGACTCGGCGCTGCGGCGCACGTCGGCCTCGTCCATCACGTCGTCGTGGTACAGCGTGGCCAGGTGGGTCAGCTCGACCACCACCGCCGAGTCGACCACCTCGGCGGCCTCCGGCCGGTCGCCGAACTCGGCGGCCAGCAGCACCAGCAGCGGCCGGAACCGCTTGCCTCCGGCCTGCATCAGGTGCCGGGCCACCTCGGTGACGAACGGGTACCGGCTGGTGGCCGCCTCGTGCAGCCGCTCCTCCACGCGGGCCAGGCCGGCGCGGATGGCGGACTCCAGCACGGGGTCCGCGAAGTCCACGCCGGTCAGGCGGGTCGCCGATGCGGTCACGGGTGCCACGCTAACCGAATCACCACTCAGGCCAGGAACCGGGAGGCATGGTTGGCCAGGTCAAGCAGGGGACCAGGCACGACCCCGAACAGCAGCGTCCCGATCACGCCCAGTGTCAGAGCCAGCGAGGTGGCCATGCCCGGCACGACCGCCGTGGCCACACCCTCGCTCTTGGACTCGGACAGGTACATCAGCACGACGACCCGCAGGTACGGGAACGCGAGGATCATGCTGGACACCACGCCGGCCACGATCAGCCACGTCATCCCGCCGTCGGCCGCCGCCTGGAACACCGCGAACTTGCCGGTGAAACCGCTGGTCAACGGGATGCCGGCGAAGGCGAGCAGGAACAGCGTGAACACCGCGGCGAACAGCGGGCTGCGCTTGGCCAGCCCGGCCCACTGGGACAGGTGGTTGGCCTCGCCGTCCGGCGTGCGCACCAGCGTCACCACGGCGAACGCGCCCAGCGTGGTCAGGCCGTAGGTGGCCAGGTAGAACAGCGTGGATCCGATGCCCTGCTTGTTCAGCCCGAGGATGCCGGTGAGCAGGTAACCGGCGTTGGCGATGGAGGAGTAGGCCAGCAGCCGCTTGATGTCGGTCTGAGTGACCGCGACCACCGACCCGACGAACAGCGTCACCACGGCCGCCCCGGCCACCGCCGGCCGCCAGTCCCAGTGCATCCCGCGGAACGGCACGTACAGGAACCGCATCAGCGCGCCGAACGCCGCCGTCACGGTGGCGCTCGACATCAGCGCGGTCACCGCGGTCGGCGCGCCCTGGTACACATCCGGCTTCCAGGAGTGGAACGGCGCGATGCCGGCCTTGAACAGCAGGCCGATCAGCAGCATCGCCAGCCCGAGGAAGAACAGCAGGTCGCTGTGGGTGCCCTCGGCGGTGGCGGCGGAGATCGCGCGCAGGTTCACCGAGTTGGCGTACCCGTAGAGCAGCGCCACCCCGTACAGGAAGAAGGCCGAGGCGAACGCGCCGAGCAGGAAGTACTTGACCGCCGCCTCCTGGGACAGCAGCCGGCGCCGCCGGGCCAGCCCGCACAGCAGGTACAGCGGCAGCGAGAAGACCTCCAGCGCCACGAACGCCAGCAGCAGGTTGTTCGAGGCGGTGAACACCATCATGCCGGCGACCGCGAACAGCGCCAGCGGAAAGACCTCGGTCTGCGCGTACGGCGCCAGCGTCTGCCGCCGGTCCGCCTCGGTGCCCGCGGTCACGCCGGCCTGCGCGACGATCGGGCTGACGCCGGCCTCCACCTGGCGCTCGGCCAGCAGCAGGGTGGCGATCAGGCCCATCACGGCCAGCGAGCCCCAGGTGAACAGCGCCACGTTGTCCACCGAGAGGGCGCCGGCCGCGGTCAGCCGGGGCCGCTTCTGCTCGGCCACCGCGATCACCGCGATGAACGAGGCCAGCAGGCTGAGCAGCGCCAGCGCGGCCTGCGCCGCGTGCCGGAACGGCCGGGGCGTGAACGCCTCCACCAGGACGCCGGCGCAGGCGGCGCCGAAGAGGATCAGGACCGGCGTCAGCGCGCCGTACGCGATCGACGGCGCGTGGATGCTGTCAGCGGCGAGTACCGTCACCGGTTGTCTCCTTGCGCGTTCGCGGGCGCCGGGGCGTGCACCGGCGGCGGGTCGTGCTTGCCCACGTCGTGCAGGGTGGCCTTCACGGCGGGGTTGATGATGTCGAGCACCGGCTTCGGGTAGACGCCGAAGACCAGGATCAGCGCGATCAGCGGGCCGACGACGGCCGCCTCCCGCAGGTTCATGTCCTGGTACTTCGTCTCCTCCGACAGCGTCGGGCCGAGCTTGCCCTGCATGGTGCGCTGGTACACGACCAGCACGTAGATCGCGGCCAGGATGATCCCGACGGTGGCGATCGCGCCGGCCGGCTTGTTCGCCGAGAACGTGCCCAGCAGCACCAGGAACTCGGAGATGAACGTGCTCATCCCGGGCAGCGCGAGCGCGGACAGCCCGGCCAGCAGGAACGCGCCGGACACCCACGGGATCAGCCGGCCGACGCCGCCGAAGTCGGCGATGTCGGAGCTGCCCCTCCGGGCCACCAGGAAGCCGACGACCAGGAACAGCGCGCCGGTGGAGAGCCCGTGGTTGACCATGTAGAACACGGCGCCGGAGCCGCCCTGGCTGGTGAAGGCGAAGATGCCCAGCGCGATGAAGCCGAAGTGGGCGACCGAGGTGTAGGACACGAACCGCTTCAGGTCGCGCTGGCCGATCGCCAGCAGCGAGCCGTAGAAGATGCCGACGACCGACAGCACGATCACCACCGGCGCGAACCAGCGCGACGCGTCCGGGAAGAACGGCAGGCAGAACCGCAGGAACCCGTACGTGCCGACCTTGTCCAGCACGCCGACCAGCAGCACCGCGGCGCCGATCGGGGCCTCGCCACCGGCGTCCGGCAGCCAGGTGTGGAACGGGAACAGCGGGGCCTTGATCGCGAAGGCGATGAAGAAGCCCAGGAACAGCCACTTCTGCGTGGCCGGGTCGAGGTGGAGGGCGGCGAGCTTGGCGAAGGCGAACGTGCCGTGGCCGCCGTAGTGCTGGCGGCCGTACACATACAGCGCGATCAGCGCGGCCAGCATGAACAGGCCGCCGACCAGGCTGTACAGGAAGAACTTGACGGCAGCGTACTGCCGCCGCGGCCCGCCGTAGGAGCCGATGAGGAAGTACATCGGCACCAGCATGGCCTCGAAGAACACGTAGAACAGGAACGTGTCGGTGGCCGCGAACACGCCGACCATGCAGCACAGCAGCGCCAGGATCAGCGCGAAGTAGCCCTTGACCGAGCGGTCGCCGGTGGCCCGCTCCACGTCGTTCCAGCCGGCCAGGATCACCAGCGGGGTGAGCAACCCGATCAGCACCAGCATCACCAGCGCGATGCCGTCCAGGCCGAAGTCGAACCGCACCCCGAACTGCGGGATCCACTTGTACGACGAGACGAACTGGAACCGGCTGCCGTGGGTGTCCCAGCGGATCGCCAGCTCGATCGAGCCGGCCAGTACCAGCAGGCTGACCAGCAGCGAGATCCCCTTGGCCGCCTTCGTCGCCGTCTTCGGCAGGAACGCCACGACCAGCGCGCCCGCGGCGGGCAGCGCCGTGAGTACCGGGAGGGACGGGAAGCTCACGAGATCCTCACAATCAGCAGCGCCGCCAGGACGGCGAGCGAGCCGCCCAGCATGGTGAGGGCGTAGGAGCGGACGAACCCGGTCTGTAGCCGGCGCAGCCGGCCCGACCCGCCGCCGACCCCGGCCGCCAGGCCGTTGACCAGCCCGTCGATGCCCTTGCCGTCCAGGTACACCAGCGCCCGGGTGAGCCAGATGCCGGGCCGCATGAGGACGGCCTCGTTGAAGGCGTCGGCGTACAGGTTGTTGCGGGCCGCGATGACGAACGGCGAGCGCGCCCGCGGCTCGGTGGTCGGCTGCGGCCCGCGCGCGAACAGCGCCCACGCCACCCCGATGCCGGCCAGCACCAGGATCAGTGTCAACCCGGTGACGGCCGCGGGGGCGAGCCGCTCCTCCGGCTTGGCGCCGCCCACCACCGGGGCGAGGAAGTCGGTGATCTTCGCCCCGTACAGCAGGTACGCGCCGGCGCCGGCCGAGCCGATGGCCAGCAGGATCATCGGCCAGGTCATCACGCTCGGCGACTCGTGCGGGTGCACGTCGTCGGTCCACCGCTTCTCGCCGTGGAAGGTGAGCAGGTAGAGCCGGGTCATGTAGAAGGCGGTCAGGCCGGCGCCGAGCAGCGCCACCGCGCCGAACAGCCAGCCGGTCCAGCCGGGCCGGTTGAACGCGGCCTCGATGATCTTGTCCTTGCTGAAGAAGCCGGACAGGCCGGGGAAGCCGATGATGGCCAGGTACCCGACGCCGAACACCGCCCACGTCACCGGCATGTACTTCCGCAGCGCGCCGAACCGGCGGATGTCCACCTGGTCGTTCATGCCGTGCATGACCGAGCCGGCGGACAGGAACAGCGCGGCCTTGAAGAAGCCGTGGGTGAGCAGGTGCAGGATGCCGAACGCGTACGCCTCGCCGCCCAGCCCGACGGCCAGGAACATGTACCCGATCTGGCTGACGGTGGAGTACGCGAGCACCCGCTTGATGTCGTCCTTGGCGCAGCCGACGATGCACCCGATCATCAGCGTGATCGCGCCGACCGCGCAGACGAACGTCTGACCGGTGTGGGTGAGGTCGAACAGCGGGTTCGAGCGGGCGATCAGGTACACGCCCGCGGTCACCATCGTCGCCGCGTGGATCAGCGCCGACACCGGGGTCGGGCCCTCCATCGCGTCCGGGAGCCAGGTCTGCAACGGGAACTGGCCGGACTTGCCGCACGCGCCGAGCAGCAGCAGGAGCGTCAGCGCGACCAGCGTGCCCGAGCCGAGCGTGTGCGCGTTGTTGAACACGCCCTGGAAGGAGACGGTGCCGAGCTGGACGAACATCAGCATGATCGCGATCGACAGGCCGACGTCACCGACCCGGTTGACGACGAACGCCTTCTTCGCCGCGGTGGCCGCGCTGGGCCGGCCGTACCAGAAGCCGATGAGCAGGTACGAGGCCACGCCCACGCCCTCCCAGCCCACGTACAGGGCCAGGTAGTTGTCGGCGAGGACGAGCAGCAGCATCGAGGCGACGAACAGGTTGAAGTACCCGAAGAACCGCCGCCGGCCCTCGTCGTGGGCCATGTACCCGATCGAGTAGATGTGGATCAGCGAGCCGACGCCGGTGATCAGCAGCACGAAGCAGGCCGACAGCGGGTCGAACAGCAGCCCGGCGTCCACCCGGAACCCGGCCACCGGCACCCAGGAGAACAGGTGCTGGTGCACCTCGCGCTGGTCGCCCGACTTGCCGAGCAGCGCGAAGAAGCTGATCGCCCCGAGCACGAACGACGCCAGCGGCGCGGCCACCCCGAGCAGGTGGCCCCAGCGGTCGCCGCGCCGGCCGGCGAGCAGCAGGATCAGCGCGCTGACCGCCGGGATCGCGATGAGCAGCCACGCCGAGCTGAACGCACCGGTGGCGGACGTGTACTGGAGGTGGTGCACCTGGAGTGTCCCTTCAGTACTTGAGCAGGTTGGCGTCGTCGACCGAGGCCGACCGGCGGGTACGGAAGATGGCCATGATGATCGCCAGGCCGACCACGACCTCGGCGGCGGCCACCACCATCACGAAGAACGCCATGATCTGGCCGTCCAGCGAGCCGTTGATCCGGCTGAACGTGATCAGGGTGAGGTTGCAGGCGTTGAGCATCAGCTCCACGCACATGAACATCACGATCGCGTTCCGCCTGATCAGCACGCCGACCGCGCCGATGGAGAACAGCGCGGCGGCCAGCAGCAGGTAGGCGTTCGGGTTCATTGGGTACCCCCCTCGCGGCGCGGTGCCGTGAGCGCGACCGGCTCGATGGCCGGCGGGACGCTGCCCTCGGCGGTGGTGCCGTCCGGCAGCAGCGCCGGCCGGTCGACGGCGTCGCCGGTGGCGTACACGCCGGGGCCGGGCTTCGGCCCGATCGCGCCGGACCGCAGCCGGTGCTTCATGAGCTCCTTCTGGTTCAGGCGGCGGTCCCGCTGCACGTACGCCAGCACCATCGCGCCGACGGCCGCCGTGATCAGCAGGGCCGAGGTGACCTCGAACGCGAAGACGTAGTTGGTGAACAGGCTGCGCGCGATGGCCTGGACGTTGCCTTCCTTGTTGGCCGCGGCCAGTCCCTTGGCGGAGACGCTGTGGGTGGCCTTCCACAGCGCGGTGCCCAGCAGCCCGGCGAAGCCGAGGCCGAACAGCACCGCGACCGTGCGCTGCCCGCGCAGCGTCTCCAGCAGCGAGTCCGAGGCGTCCCTGCCGACCAGCATCAGCACGAACAGGAAGAGGATCAT
>JBJMIH010000225.1:0-7795 GCA_045806985.1 Mycobacteriales bacterium
CCGGTACATCCCAGCGCAGGTCGAGGGCCTGACCGACGTGCGGCTGGTGGCGGCCGGCGGCGGCCACAGCCTGGCCGTCCGGTCCGACGGCAGCGTGTACACCTGGGGCTGCAACGACCGCGGCCAGCTCGGCGACGGCACGGTCACCAACCGCGCCCGGCCGGTCCGCGTGCTCGGTATGCGCGGCGCGGTGGCGGTGGTGGCCAGCGGGGGCGGCGGCGACAGCGACCCGGGCGGCCGCGGCCACAGCATGGCGCTGCTGGACGACGGCACCGTCTGGACGTGGGGCTGCAACGACCACGGCGAGCTCGGCGACGGCACCACCACCGAGCGGCACACTCCGGTGCAGGTCACCAGCCTGCAGGGGGTACGGCGGATCACCGCGGGCGGCGAGGTGCCGAACTTCCGGGAGAACCCGGGCGGCGGCTACGGGCTCGCCATCCACTGACCCGACACCCCAACCACCGTCCTGTGAGGAGCGTACGACCGTGACCGACCAGCAACCCGACCCGATGGCCCTGCTCGACCTCATGTTCCCGTCGACCGTGCCGTGCCTGGCCGTGGCCGCGCGGTACCGGATCGCCGACGTCCTGGTCGACGGGCCGCGGTCCGTCGAGGACATCGCCGAGCGGTCCGGCACCACCGCGTCCGCCCTGCACAAGGTGCTCCAGGTGCTCGCGGAGGACGGCATCTTCGCCGAGGTGAAGCCGGGGGTGTTCGAGAACACCCCGCTGTCGACGCTGCTGCGGCCCGGCGTGCCGCAGTCGCAGTACTCGATGGCCCGGCTGATCGGCGAGCCGTGGCTGTGGTCCTGCTGGGGCCGGCTGGACCACAGCGTGGAGACCGGCAAGGCCGCCTTCGACGAGATCTTCAACATCAACACCTGGGCGTGGTTCGGCCAGCACCAGGAGGAGGCGCGGCTGTTCGACGGGGCGATGACCGACTTCTCCGAGGCGCTCGGCGAGCGGATCGTCCAGTCCTACCCGGAGGCGGGCAAGGCCGGGACGATCGCCGACCTGGGCGGCGGGCAGGGCACGTTCCTGGCCACCTTCCTGGCCGCGCACCCGTCGATCCGCCGCGGCCTGCTGGTCGACCTGCCGCCGGTGGTCGAGAAGGCCAAGGAGCGGCCCGAGCTCGCCGACCTGGTGGGCGCCGGCCGGCTGGACTTCGCGCCCGGCGACTTCTTCCAGTCCGTACCGTCCGGTGTGGACCTGTACGTCACCAAGCAGATCATGCACTCCTGGAACGACGAGCGGCTGGTCGCGCTGCTGCGCCGGTGCCGGGAGTCCTCGCCGGGGGCGACCATCGCCGCGGCCGAGCTGGTGCAGCGGCCCGGCGTGCCACGGTTCGTGAAGAACTTCAACCTGATCATGCTGATCACGATGGCCGGCGCGATCCGCACCGACGACGACTTCGCGGCCGTGTTCGAGCAGGCCGGGTACCGGCTGAACCGGATCGTCCCGACCGACAGCGCGTTCTCGATCATCGAGGCGGTGCCGGTTCCGTAAGAGGTAGCCGGATCCAGGTTTCGGCTGCCAAGGCGGAGCGGTGCGCCGCGTGCGTTCTTGGCACGCAAGCGCCAGGCCCCGGGTGCGGGTGTCCCGCAGGGCATCGCGCCGGCAGCGGGAAGCTGAGCCGGCTACGTGGATGTACGTAGTCGCCGGTACGCGGGATCGCGTACCGGCGACGGTCCGTCGGGCGGACGACAGGGCGGCCGGGGCCGGTCAGGCTGGCGGGTAGAAGGGAACGGTGACGCATGTCCGAGCAGGACACGTCCGGCAGCTTGGTGGTGACACGCGAGCTGACGAAGACGTACAAGAAGCGCATCAAGGCGGTGGACCGGGTGAACCTGTCGGTCCGGCGCGGCGAGATCTACGGCTTCCTCGGCCCGAACGGGGCCGGGAAGACCACCACGCTGCGGATGCTGCTCGGGCTGGTCAGGCCGACGTCCGGGACCGCGACCGTGTTCGGGCGGCCGCCCGGCGCCAAGGAGGGGCTGGCGAAGGTCGGCGCGCTCATCGAGTCGCCGGGCTTCTACCCGTACCTGTCCGGCCGGGACAACCTGCGGCTGGTGGCCCGGTACGGCGGGGTCGCGGAGAAGCGGATCGACACGGTGCTCGAGGTGGTCAAGCTGACCGACCGGGCGCGGGACCGGTACGACGGGTACTCGCTCGGCATGAAGCAGCGCCTCGGCGTGGCGGCCGCGCTGCTGAAGGAGCCCGAGCTGCTGGTGCTGGACGAGCCGACCAACGGCCTGGACCCGGCCGGTATGCGGGACATGCGCGAGCTGATCCGCGACCTGCGCCCGGCCGGCCACACCGTGCTGCTCTCCTCGCACCTGCTCGCCGAGGTGCAGGTGGTGTGCGACCGGGTCGGCGTCATCGCGCACGGCAGGCTGATCGCCGAGAACACCGTCGAGGAGATGCGCGGCGGCGTGGAGCTGCTGGTGCGCGCCGAGCCGCTGGACCGGGCCCGCGAGCTCGCCGAGAAGCTGGTCGGCGCCGGCAACGTCCGGCTGGTCGACGGGTCGCTGCGGCTGCGGACCGACCCGGCGCAGGCGGCGCGGATCAACCGCGAGCTGGCCGTCGCCGACGTCACCGTGAGCGAGCTGCGCACCGTCGAGCGCAGCCTCGAGGAGGTCTTCCTCGAGCTGACCGGCGAGGAGGCGCAGGCATGACCGGGAGTTTCCGCGCGGAGATCCTCAAGCTGCGCAAGCGCTGGGCGACCTGGGTGCTGCTGGCCGTCTGGCTGGTGCTGACCGAGATCTTCGGGTACGTGGTGCCGTACTCGACCTACCGCAGCGACCAGGGCAAGGGCGCCAAGGCCGGCGACGACCCGGCGGGCCTGCTGCTCAAGGTCCTGCCCGGGCACCTGGTGGGCACGTCGCTGGCCGGGTACGCGGTGTTCGTGGGCGCGCTGGCGCTGATCTTCGGGGCGCTGGCGACCGGCAGCGAGTACGGCTGGGGCACCTGGAAGACGTCGCTGATCCAGCACGCGAGCCGCGCCGAGGTGGTCGGCGGCAAGCTGGCGGCGCTGGTCGCGATGGTGTTCGGCGGCGTGCTGGTGAACTTCGTGGTGGGCGGCGCGACGGCCTTCACGCTCGCCGCGGCGGAGTCGGCGTCGACCGGCCTGCCCGGCGCCGGCGACCTGCTCAAGGGCTACCTGCTGGGCGGGCTGATCCTGAGCATGTGGTGCCTGTTCGGGGCGATGCTGGGCTTCCTGGTCCGCGGCGTGGCGCTGCCGGTCGGGCTCGGCGTGGTCTGGGTGCTGGGGGTGGAGAACCTGATCTCCCAGGTGGCCGAGAACATGCTGCACGGGATGCGCTGGCTGCACGACGTGATGCCGGGGGCGACCTCCGGCTCGATCGTGTACTCGCTGGACCCGATCGCCGAGCGCGGCAAGGGCCCGTCGCCGGGCGTGGTGCACGCGGTCTCCGGCGGGCGCGGCACCGTGACGGTCCTCCTCTACGCCGCCGCCTTCGCGGTGGTCGCCTTCTTCGTGGTCCGGGAGCGCGATGTGAGCTGACCCTCCCGGGCACGATTCCGTGCCCTTCCTCCCCCTGAAAAACCATTCCCGCGCCGCCCGGACCCCTCCCTACGCCGGGCGGTGCGGGAATGGCGCACGCGTCATTTCCGGTCCCTGTCCGGGCCCCACTCGAGTCCCTTTTAGTCGGGAAAGTTCCCAGCCATTCCGTATTGCCCTTTCGTACCCCGGTGTCGACACTGGACCGAGCGAAGGCATGACCCACCTTGCGGAAGGACGCGTCGACCATGACCGCGACCGCGACCCCGGAGACCCTCTCCGACGACGTACGGGAAAGCAGAAAGCTCCCCAGCCTCAGCACCGCACTCCCCCTCGCGGCCGTCCTGGTCGTCAGTCTCGGCTTCAATCTGTGGGGCCTGTCGCGGAATGGCTACGACAGTTACTACGCCGCCTCCGTGTACAGCGCGACGCACAGCTGGAAGGCATTCTTCTTCGGCTCGCTGGACACCCATTCGTTCATCACGGTGGACAAGCCGCCGCTGGCCTTCTGGGCGCAGGCGCTGCTGGCCCGGACGTTCGGCTTCGGCACCTGGGCGCTGCTGCTGCCGGAGGCGCTCGCCGGCGTGGCCACGGTCGCGGTCCTGTACCGGACCGTCCAGCTCGTGTTCGGGCGGGCCGCCGGGCTGATCGCCGCGCTGGCGATGGCGCTGACGCCGGTGTCGGTGGCGGTCGCTCGCAGCAACCATCCCGACATGGTGCTGACCCTGCTCATCACCGTCGCCGCCTGGGGCACCGTGTCCGCCGCCAGGTCCGGCCGGACCTGGCCGCTGGTCGGCGCGGGCGCCGCGCTCGGGCTGGCGTTCATGGCGAAGATGTGGGCCGGCCTGATCCCCGCCCCCGCGCTCGCGCTGGTGTACCTGGCCGTCGCGCCGGTGACCGTGCGCCGGCGGCTCGCGCAGCTGGCCGCGGCCGGCGGCGCGCTGGTCGTGCTCGGCGGCGCGTGGGTGCTCGCGGTCGCGCTGGCGGGGGCGGGCAGCCGCCCGTACATCGGCGCCAGCACCGACAACACCATCTGGGACGTGGTGTGGAACTACAACGGTCCGGGCCGGGTCTTCAGCGGCACCGAGGACGACGCCATCAAGGCCGCCCCGCACGGGTTCTTCGGCGCGCCGCCCGGCATGGGCCGGCTGTTCGCCGCCGACGTCGCCGGCCAGCTGAGCTGGCTGATGGTGATCGCCGCCGTCGGCCTGGTCGCCGGGCTGTGGCTGACCCGCCGCGCCCCGCGCACCGACCTCGCCCGCGCCTCGTTCGCGCTCTGGGGCGGCTGGGCGGTGCTGCACTTCCTGGTGCTGAGCTTCGCCAAGGGCTCCTGGCACGCGTACTACACGGTCGCGATGGCGCCCGGCATCGCCGCGCTCACCGGCGCCGGCATCGTCACGCTCGCCCGGTCGCGGGAACGCTGGGCCGGCCCGGTGCTCGCGCTCGGCCTCGCCGCGACCGTCGGAGTCGACGTGGTGTTCCTGCGCCGCACCCCGCACTACCACGCCTGGCTGGTACCCACCCTGCTGGTCGTCGCGGTGCTGGTGGCGCTGGCCGGGGCGGCGACGCTCGCCGTCCGGCAGGGCCCGGCCGGCGGGCGGCTCGTCGCCGGCGCCGCCGCGCTCGGGCTGCTCGGGATGCTCGCCGGCCCGGCGGTGTACGACGTGACGACCGTGCGGCAGCGCGAACCGGCGGGCCTCCAGCAGGCCGGGCCGTACCAGAAGTCGGTCACTCCCCCGGTCGTGTGGCAGGCCATGCCGCAGATCCGGAAGGGCGGGCAGGCGGCGTTCCCGGCACAGTTGCTGGCGATGCTGAAGGCGCAGCGCGGCCACGCCCGGTGGCTGCTCGGCGTCACCGACGGCCCGACCTCCGGCGCGCTGATCCTCGCCACCCACGAGCCGGTGATGGACATGGGCGGCTACCGCGGCACCGACCCCGCCCTGTCCGCCGCGCGGCTGCGGGGGTACGTGACCCGCGGTGACCTGCGCTTCGTCCTGCTCACTCCGCCTCAGGCCCAGCCGCCGAAGCTGGTCCTGGATCGGGACAGGTGGATCCGTGGCCACTGCGCGTCGATGAACGGCGGCCAGCCGGCGAACCCGCGGACGCCGGTGCTGTACGACTGCGCGCCGCGTGCGCCGCGGACGAGACCCTGAGAGGGGAACGGGGGAACCATGCAGCTGTTCACGTCGGAGTCGGTGACCGAGGGACATCCTGACAAGATCGCTGATGCGATCTCTGATGCGGTGCTTGATGCGTTGTTGGGTCAGGACCGGCGGAGTCGGGTGGCGGTGGAGACGTTGTTGACCACCGGGTTGGTGCATGTGGCTGGTGAGGTGACCACGTCGGGGTATGCCGATATCGAGTCGATTGTGCGGGCCAAGATTCTGCAGATCGGGTATGACTCCTCGCGGAAGGGGTTTGATGGGGCCTCCTGCGGGGTGAGTGTGTCGATCGGGTCGCAGTCCCCGGACATCGCGTTGGGGGTGGATCAGGCGTTTGAGGCCCGGGCCGGGGATGGGGATGAGCTGGATCGGCAGGGTGCTGGGGATCAGGGCCTGATGTTCGGCTACGCCTGCGATGACACCCCCGAACTCATGCCGTTGCCGATCTGGTTGGCGCACCGGTTGGCGGCCCGGTTGACGCAGGTGCGTCAGGAGGGGCTGATTCCGTATCTGCGCCCGGATGGGAAGACGCAGGTGACGATCGGGTATGAGGGGGATCGCCCGGTCCGGTTGGACACGGTGGTGGTGTCGACCCAGCACGCGGCCGACATCGACCTGGATTCGTTGTTGGCTCCGGATATCGCTGAGCATGTGGTGGCGCCGGTGTTGGAGCGGGTACCGATCGACACCTCCTCGTTCAAGTTGTTGGTGAATCCGACTGGCCGGTTTGAGGTGGGTGGGCCGATGGGGGATGCCGGCCTGACGGGGCGGAAGATCATCGTGGATACCTACGGGGGGATGGCGCGGCACGGCGGGGGTGCGTTTTCGGGGAAGGATCCGTCGAAGGTGGACCGGTCGGCGGCGTATGCGATGCGGTGGGTGGCCAAGAACATTGTGGCCGCTGGTCTGGCCCGGCGGGTGGAGGTGCAGGTGGCTTATGCGATCGGGGTGGCGCATCCGGTCGGGTTGTTTGTGGAGACCTTCGGTACCGAGCAGGTGAGTGTGGAGCGTATTCAGGACGCGGTGAGCAAGGTGTTTGATCTGCGGCCGGCCGCGATCATCCGGGATCTGGATCTGCTGCGGCCGATCTATGCGCTCACCAGCGCCTACGGCCACTTCGGTCGGGAACTACCCGAGTTCAGCTGGGAACGCACCGACCGCGTCGAAGCCCTCAAGAACGCCGTTGGCTGACATACCCCTCGGCAATCTCGTCGCTGGCCGTCAGCCACACGCCGGCGTGGTTCGCCACGTACTCGAGCGCCACCCTGGAACAGGAGCACGACCGCATCGCCGAACGCATCAGGTTCCTGACCCGAAATCGCGACGCCATCGCCACCTACCTCGCCACCATCCGCGACAAACCGCCAGCGGTGTAGCGGCGTGGACCGTGCGGAAGTGTTGCTGATCGGAGGCAGGTCGGGGGTCGGCAAGACAACGGTGGGGTGGGAGGTCGCGGCGCGGCTGCGGGCGGCGGCGGTGCCGCACGCGATCCTCGAGGGCGACTTCATGGGCCAGGTGCACCCGGCGCCGGAAGGGGATCCGGACCGCTCGAAGCTGGCGGAGCGCAACCTGGCCGCGGTCTGGGCCAACTTCGCCGCCCTCGGTTACCGCCGGCTGATCTACACCAACACCCTGAGCGTGATGCCGGAGATGACCGGCACGCTGCACCGCGCGATGGGGCCGGATGTGCGGATCGTGCGGGTACTGCTCACCGCCTCCGACTCCGTCGCCAACGAGCGGCTGATCGGCCGCGAACTCGGTTCGGAGCTGGACGACGGCCTGAAGGCAAGCGTCCACAAGGCGCGGCTCCTGGATGAGCACGCACCCGTCGACACGGTGCGGGTGCCTACCGATGGTCGGCCTGTCATGGACATCGCGCATGACGTCGTGGCCGCCACCGGATGGATCTGATCAGATCCGGAGTACGACGTCGGGTTGGCGGAGGCGGAGTGGTTGTCGTCCTTCGTGGATGAGTCGGTGGTGGTGTTCGCACAGGAGGAGGTTGTCGAGGTCGGTGTGTCCGCCGGCCCACCACGGGATCATGTGGTGTAGGTGGCACAGGTGGGCGGGCCGGTCACAGGTTTCCCACCGGCAGTACCTGTCGCGTTGCC
>JBJMIH010000226.1:0-24068 GCA_045806985.1 Mycobacteriales bacterium
CTCGCGGCCGCCCACCATCAGCAGATCGACTCCGCCGAAATAACAGGCCCACCCGGTCACGATCAAGGAGTTGTGCCCGCAAAACGATAGCGAAACGCGGGCACAACTCCTTGATCGTGGCGACGGGAGCGGTGCGGTGGGTTGGGAGCGGTGCGGTGGGTTGGGTGGGGTTGGTGGGGTTGGTGGGCGGGTGGGGGAGACCTCTTGACACGTAAATCGGGCGTCAGTAGCGTCCCGGGTACGCGATGAAACGATTCAGAGAACCCTGCTCGGGGAGGTGCTGGTGGACGGTTCCGCGCCCGTGCTGGCACTGGCGGACGTCAGCAGGTCGTTCGGGTCGGTGCGGGCGCTGGACGGCGTGTCGCTGGAGCTGCGGGCCGGCCAGGCGCACGCGCTCGCCGGCGAGAACGGCGCGGGCAAGTCCACCGTGGTGCGGATCCTCGCCGGCGTGCACCGCCCCGACTCCGGCCAGGTCCTGCTGGACGGGGAGCCGGTCGCGTTCGCCGGGCCGGGGGCCGCGCGGGACGCCGGGGTCGCGGTCATCTACCAGGAACCCACGCTGTTCCCCGACCTGTCGGTGGCCGAGAACATCTTCATGGGCCGGCAGCCGCGCGGGCGGCTCGGGCGGATCGACCGGCGGGCGGTACGGGACGGTACCGCCGCGCTGTTCGACCGGCTCGGCGTGCGGCTCGACCCGGCCGCGCCCGCCCGCGGCCTGTCCCTGGCCGACCAGCAGATGGTGGAGATCGCCAAGGCGCTGTCCCTGCGCGCGCGGGTGCTGATCATGGACGAGCCGACTGCGGCGCTCACCCCGGACGAGGTGGCGCGGCTGTTCGGGGTGGTCGGCGCGCTGCGCGCCGAGGGCGCGGCGGTGCTGTTCATCTCGCACCGGCTGGAGGAGGTCTTCCAGCTCTGCCAGTGGGTGACCACCCTGCGCGACGGCCGGCTGGTGGCCAGCGAGGCCGTGGACGGGCTCACCGCCGACGACCTGGTACGCCGGATGGTCGGCAGGGATCTGTCCACCCTGTACCCCAAGGAGGCGGCCGAGCGCGGCGAGGTCGCCCTGGAGGTGGACCGGCTGACCAGGGAGGGCGTGTTCACCGACATCTCGTTCCAGGTACGGAGGGGCGAGATCGTCGCCCTCGCCGGCCTGATCGGCGCCGGCCGGTCCGAGGTGACGCGGGCGGTGTTCGGCGTGGACCGGTGGGACGCGGGCGGCGTGCGGGTGGCCGGTGTCCCGCTGCCACCCGCCTCGCCGACCGCCGCGATGGCCGCCGGGCTGGCCCTGGTCCCGGAGGACCGGCGGGCGCAGGGCCTGGTCATGGACGCCTCCATCGAGCGCAACCTCGGCCTCACCCGGCTGCGCGCGCTCAGCCGCGCCGGCCTGATGAGCCGCCGCCGGGAGCGCGCCCAGGCCGCCGACTGGGCGCTGCGGCTGCGGCTGAAGTACCGCAGGCTCGCCGACCCGGTCACCACCCTGTCCGGCGGCAACCAGCAGAAGGTCGTGCTGGCCAAGTGGCTGGCCACCGAGCCGGCCGTGCTGATCGTGGACGAGCCCACCCGCGGCATCGACGTCGGCACCAAGGCCGAGGTGCACCGGCTGCTGTCCGAGCTGGCCGGCCGGGGCATCGCCGTGCTGATGGTCTCCTCCGACCTGCCCGAGGTGCTGGGCATGGCCGACCGGGTACTGGTGATGCGGGAGGGCCGGCTGGTCGCGGAGATCCCGCGCGCCGAGGCGACCGAGGAGTCGGTGCTGGCGGCGGCGACCGGCCAGGCGACCGACGGCCAGGCGACCGACGGCCAGGCGACCGACGGCCAGGCGACCGACGGCCAGGTGGCGTGATGGCGGCGGCCGTGGGTACCCCGTCGTCGGCGCCGCCGAAGCGGATCGGCGCACCAGGCTCGCGCCGGCTGGTCGACCGGGTGCTGCGGGTCCGCGAGCTGGCCCTGCTGGTGGTGCTGGCCGCGCTGGTCGCCGGCGGCGAGATCGGCAACCACCGCTTCCTGTCCACCCAGGGCGTCAAGGACCTGCTGCTGAACGCCGCGATCCTGGTCATCGTCGCGGCCGGCGAGGCGGTCGTGGTGATCACCCGCAACGTCGACCTGTCGGTCGGCTCGACGCTGGGCATGGCCGCGTTCGCAGCCGGTGACCTGCTGCGCGGTGGCACGAACCCGGTGTTCGCGGTCGCCGTGGCGGTCGCGCTCGGCGCCGGGCTCGGACTGGTCAACGGGCTGCTGGTGAGCGTCGGCCGGGTGCCGTCGCTGGTCGTCACGCTCGGGACGCTGTACATCATCCGGGGCCTGGACTCGATCTGGGTGTCCGCCCGCGAGATCGTCGCCCACGACCTGCCGGCCAGCTTCAACCGGCTCGGCCACGGCGGCTGGTTCCCGCTGCCGTACCTGGCGCTGATCGGGCTGGCGGTGCTGCTCGCGCTCGGGCTGTTCCTGCGCGCCTACCGCAGCGGCCGGGAGCTGTACGCGATCGGCTCCAACCCGGAGGCGGCGCGGCTGGCCGGCCTGGCCACCCGGACCCGCGTCACCACCGCGTACGTGCTGTGCGGTGCGCTGGCCGGGCTCGGCGGCGCGCTGTACCTGGCCCGCTTCGGCAACGTGGACAGCGGCACCGGCGGCGGCTACGAGCTCACCGTGGTCAGCGCGGTGGTGGTCGGCGGGGTGGCGTTCACCGGCGGCGCGGGCAGCGTGTACGGCGCGGCGCTGGGCGCGCTGCTGCTCACCACCATCAACAGCGTGCTGCCCAGCCTCGGCGTCAGCTCCTCGTGGGAGGGCGCGATCGACGGGTTCCTGCTGCTCGCCGCCATCGCGGTGGACCGGGTGGTGGCGCTGCGGGTGGCCGGCGCGCTGCGGAGGAGGAACGTCCGCCATGGCTGAGCGTGCCACCGGCGGAGCCGGCAAGGGTGACATGGCGAGATCGCTGCTGCGCTGGGACGTCACGGTCGCCGGCCTGCTGGCCGCGGTGCTGGTCTACGGCTTCCTCGCGGTCGGCAACTTCGGCACCACCGTCAACCTGTCCTTCCTGCTCGGCAACACCGTGATGGTCGCGGTGGTGGCGCTGCCGATGACGCTGCTGGTGGTGGCCGGCGAGGTGGACCTGTCGGTGGGCTCGACGGCCGGCCTGTCCGGCGCGGTGATGGGCGCGCTGTGGAACGACAACTGGCCCATCGAGTACGTCATCCCGTTCTGCGTGCTCGTCGGAGCGGCCGGCGGCCTGCTCAACGGCCTGCTGGTGACCCGGCTCGGGCTGCCGTCGCTCGCCGTCACCATCGGCACCCTCGCCGCGTACCGGGGCGTGGCCCAGATCGTGCTCGGCGCCAACGCGGTCACCGACTTCCCGCAGAACTACCTGAACTTCGGCGCCGGGCGGATCGGCGGCACCGCCGTCCCGTACACGTTCGCGCTGTACGCCGCCCTGCTGGTGATCGCGGCCGTGGTGCTGCACGCCACCCCGGTGGGCCGGGCGCTGTACGCCATCGGCGCCAACCGGGAGGCCGCGTTCTTCGCCGGCATCAGGGTGAAGCGGCTGAAGCTGGCGATGTTCACCGCCACCGGCGCGGTCGCCGGGCTGGCCGGCGTGCTGTGGAGCCTGCACTACGCGAGCGCCCGGTACGACAACGCCACCGGCCTGGAACTGTCGGTGATCGCGGCCGTGCTGCTCGGCGGCGTCGACTTCGACGGCGGCAAGGGCACCCTGGGCGGCGCGGTGGCCGGCGTGTTCCTGCTCGGCACGCTGCAGAACCTGATGAGCCTGGCCGACGTCTCCTCGCAGTCGCAGAACGTCATCACCGGCGTCCTGCTCGTCGTCTCCGTGCTCGGGCCGCGGGTGGCCCGGCAGCTCCGTGACGTCCTCGCCCGCCCCCCATCCCCCCACCTGGGAAGGGAGTCCCCATGACTCTCCGCGTACCCACGGCGGCGCTCGCGGGCCTCGCGGCACTCGCGCTGCTCGTGTCCGCCTGCGGCGGCACCACCAAGAGCTCCACCAAGCACAGCGGCGGCGGGCCGGCCGGCAACGGCAAGGCCAACCCGCACGCGAAGGTGAAGTCCGGCCTGAGGATCGCCTTCCTGCCGAAGGCCGTCAACAACCCGTACTTCACCACCGCCGACAACGGCGGCAGGAAGGCCGTCCTCGCCGTGCACGGCAGGTACAAGGAGGTCGGCACCTCCAGCGCCACCGACACGGCCGGCCAGGTCTCCTACGTCAACACGCTGATGCAGCAGTCGCAGAACGCGATCGTGGTGTCCGCGCAGGACCCGAACGCCATGTGCACCTCGCTCAGGCAGGCGATGGCCGCGAAGATCGCCGTGGTCACCTACGACTCCGACACCAACCCGGATTGCCGGCGGGTGTTCGTCAACCAGGCCAGCGCGGAGGCGATCGGGCGCACCGAGGTGCAGCTGCTGGGCAAGGAGCTGAACTACACCGGCGACATCGCGGTGCTGTCGGCCGCGCAGACCGCCACCAACCAGAACACCTGGATCGGGTACATGCAGGACGAGCTGAAGGACCCGAAGTACGCCAACATGAAGCTCGTCAAGATCGCCTACGGCAACGACGACGCGCAGAAGTCCTTCCAGGAGACGCAGGGTCTGCTCCAGTCCGACCCGAACCTGAAGGGGATCATCGCCCCCACCACGGTCGGCATCAAGGCGGCCGCGCAGTACCTGTCCGGCTCGCAGTACAAGGGCAAGGTGCTGCTCACCGGCCTGGGCACCCCGAACGACATGCGCCAGTACGTGAAGGACGGCACCGTGAAGGCGTTCGAGCTGTGGGACCCGGCCAAGCTGGGCGAGCTGGCCGGCTACACCGCGGCCGCGCTCTGCTCCGGCATCATCACCGGCGCCAAGGGGGAGAAGTTCACCGCCGGCCCGCTGGGCAGCTACACCGTCGGCGACAAGGGCCAGGTGCTGCTCGGCGACCCGACCGTCTTCGACGCGAGCAACATCGACGCGTACCACTTCTGATGGCGCGGCGAATCCTCGCGGCAGGCGCCGCGCTGGTTGTCCTCGGCGCGCCGGCCGGCGCGGTCGCCGGGCCCGGCCATCGGGCCGTGCCCGGGTGGCAGCGGTATGTCGTCGCGCCGGCCAGCCGGGACGTGCGGCCGGTGCGGGTCCTGGCCGCGACCGGCGACGTCACCGATCCGGACGGGCTGCTGACCGGGCGCGTCACCACGCTGAGCCGGCCGGCGCCGGCGCCGCGGCCGGCCTGGCCGGCGGGGACCGAGGCCACCGCGTCGTCCTACCACGCGCCGAACAGCGGGAATGACGGGCGGCCGCGCACGTACGACCCCGGCAACGCGGTCGACGGCGACACGGACACGTTCTGGAACGACGACACCCCCGGCGGCTACCCGGACGTGCTCACGATCGCCGCGCCCGCGCCGGTCGACCTGCCCGGGATCACCGTGCTGTCCAACGGCGACGGGGTTCCGCAGGACTTCACCGTGGACACCTGGACCGGCACGGCCTGGGCCACCGCCGCCACCGTCACCGGCAACACCGAGGTGCGGCGGGCCGTCCCGTTCGCCGCCACGGTGACCACGAGCCAGCTACGGGTCACCGTGACCCGCGACCAGGCCTCCGACCGGGGCGAGTTCACCCGGGTCAACGAGGTCTGGCCGGGGGTGGTGGCCGACCCGCCGACGCCGTCGGTGACGCTGGACATCGGTCAGGTCGTGGTCGGCTACCCGAAGGTCGCGTTCGCCGGCGCGTCGGGTGGCCCGCCCGGCGTGCGGCTGGCCTTCTCGGAGACCACGCAGTACCTCACCGACCGGTCCGACTTCACCCGCTCCGACCTCGCCGGCGGGCCCGGCACCGACCAGTACGCGGTCCCGGCGGAGCCGGTGACCTGGACCGACACCAAGGGCTGCCAGGCCGGCACCCAGGTCTGCGCGGACGGGCTGCACGGCTTCCGGTACCTCCGGATCAGCCTGGACGCGCTGCCCGCCGACGCGCCGGCCGCCGAGCCCTACGGCACGGTGCGGATCAGCGGGGTGTCGCTGGACTTCACCGGGTACCTCGGCACGCCGGACACCTACCGGGGCTGGTTCGAGTCCTCGGACACCGCGCTGAACCGGTACTGGTACGCGGCCTCCTACACGAACGAACTGGTCACCGACACGTTCCGGTCCACCGACGTGGAGCCGCGCGGGGCGGACAGCCCGACCCTGGACGGCAAGCTGGTGCTGCACGACGGGGCCAAGCGCGACCGCGACCCGTACGTCGGCGACATCGCGGTGTCCGGCCGCACCGACTACCTCACCCACGCGGCCGGCGACGCCGCCCGCGACGTGCTCGCCGACCTGGCCGACCACCAGCGCGCCGACGGCTGGATCCCGCCGGCCTCGATCAACCAGTACACGCTGCCGCTGTTCGACTATCCACTGTGGTGGGTGACGTCGAGCTGGGACTACGTGCTGTACACCGGCGACACCGGCTACGCCGCCCGGTACTGGCCGAACCTGGTCAAGGTGCTGGACACCTGGTACCCGTCGGTCACCGACGGCCGGGGCCTGCTGGCCAAGGGCCTGAACGGCACCGGCGGGTACGGCGACTACGCGTTCCTGCCGCGCACCGGCGAGGTGACCTACTACAACGCGCTGTACGCGGCGGCGCTCACCGGCGCGGCCGGGATGGCGCACGCGCTCGGCCACGACAGCGACGCCGACCGGTGGCGGCAGCGGGCGGCGACGGTCGCCGCCGCGGTCAACACCTACCTCTGGGACCCGGCCGCCGGCGCCTACCTCGACTCCGGCACCGGCGCGGTCCGGCACGGCCAGGACGGCAACGGCCTCGCCGTGGTGGCCGGAATCGCCGATCCCGACCGCGCCACCGCCGCGCTGGGGTACCTCGCCGGGCACACCGCGCAGCCCTACGGCAACGCGTTCATGGACAACGACACGCTCGTCGGCGACGGCGCGCGGCGGGTGTACGCGTTCACCTCGTACCCGGAGATCGAGGCCCGCTTCCTGGCCGGCCAGGCCGACTCGGCGATCGAGGAGATCAAGCGGCTGTACGGGTGGATGGCCGGCCACGATCCCGGGATCACCGACTGGGAGGGCATCGGCGCGGGCGGGTCGATGTACGAGGGCGCCTACACCTCGGCCGCGCACGGCTGGTCGACCGGGGTGCTGCCGGCGCTCACCAACGACCTGCTCGGCGCCCGGCCGACGGGGCCGGGCTTCAGCACCTGGCTGGTCCAGCCGCATCCCGGTTCGGTGGCCTGGGCGCGCGGGCAGCTGCCCACCCCGCACGGCCCGCTCACCGTCAGCTGGGGCGCCGCCCCGGCCGGCCGGCACGGTGGCACGGTGTTCACGCTGACCGTCACCGCGCCCCGGCACACCAACGGCGACATCGCCGTCCCGGTTCCGGCCGGCGCACGCGGTACCCAGGTCCGGATCGACGGCCGCCGCGCCACCGCGGGGGACGCCGGCGGGTACCTCACCCTCCACCACCTCGGCCCCGGCCGGCACGTCATCACGGTCCGGGCGGCGAGCTGACCACCGCTGGCCCGCCCGGTGAACCGGGCGGGCCACCGTGGCGTGGGGAGGGTTACGGGTACCGGGCGGTGAAGGCCGGGTCGTCGGCGAGGGTGACCAGGTCGGCGGCGCTCACCGGCAGGTGGGTGAGGGCGCCGGAGGTGTGGTCGGGGAACTTGCCGTCCTCGGTGTTCGCCGAGGAGATCAGGAACATCCTGGTGCCGTCGGGCTTGGTCAGGTAGACGAGCACGCTGGGGGCACCCGGCCCGGTGTCGGTAATCGTGACCACGCGGTTACCGCCCGCGCTGGTGTTGGCGGTGCAGGTCATGCCACCGGAGCTGGCCGGCTGATCGCAGTCGGTCGGCACCCCGAAGTTCCAGCCCGCGATCACCACGCTGACCGAGCCGGTCCGGCCGCCGGAGCGCAGCCAGACCTTGAAATCCTCCATCTCGTCGCCCTCCAACGCGTACGAGTAGGGCTGGACGGTGCCGGTGCCGAAGTAGTTGCCCGGCACCGGGGTGAGGCCGTGGGCGAGGCCGGGCAGCCGGGCGTTCAGGGCCGCCTGGTACCGCTCGATCACCGCACGCTCGGCCGGCATGGGCTTCCGGTTCAACCCCCCCTTGCGCTTCATTCCGTTCAAGTCGAAGATGCCCTTCGGCATGCCGGACGGCGGGGGCAGCGCGGCGGAGGAGGTCGGGGTGCCGCCGGCCGCGAGCTGATCGTGGCCGGAACCGTGGTGGGTCAGCTGGGCGGCGAGGCCGCCGCCGGCCGCGAGCATTGTCACCGCGGCCGCCGCGCCGAGCACCCGGCGGTACCGGGCCCGCCGCCGGGCGGCCACCAGCACGCCGCCGGCGGTCAGCGCCATCGGCGGCTCGCCGTCGCGGGACCGTTCCCGCAGCGCGGCGGTCACCAGACCGTCGTGGTCGTCGTCGTACGAAGTCACCTCTGGGTCACCTTTCCTGGGAGGCGGGCGCGCCGAGCGCGTCCCGCAGTGCCTGGAGGCCACGTGCGGTCTGACTCTTGACCGTGCCCTCGGCCACCCCCAGCAGGGCGGACACCTCCGCGATCGGAAGGTCCTCCAGGTACCGCAGCACGACCATGGCGCGCTGCCGGGCGGGGAGTGTGGCCAGGACACCGGCGATATCGAGCCGGGCGTCGGAGTCCCTGCCCTCGGGGGCGGGGCGGTCGGGCGGAGAGTCGGTGACGGTCTCCGCCGGCCGGGAACGCCGGCTGGAAAGGTAGAGGTTGAAGAGGACACGGCGGGCATAGGCGTCCGCTGTCGCGGGCCTGATCCGCCGCCAGCGCGGGTAGAGCCTGAGGAAGGTGGCCTGGACGAGATCCTCGGCGACGTGCCAGTCGTTGCAGAGCAGGTACGCGGTACGGCGCAGGTGGTGTGCCCTGGCATGGAAGTACGCCACGTAGTCCGCCTGCCAGTCCGCCTTGGCCATGCCGCCTCCGGAGTCGTCTCGTCTGCCTTCTCTACTCACGGCGTCCCCGGAAAGGTTCAACCGGCTCCTATGATCGTCGCCATGGCGGGGTCGGGAGCGTTCGATGAACTGGTCGCCGAGGGCGCGGCGGTGCCGGTGGCGGGCTGGGACTTCTCCTGGCTGGCCGGCCGGGCCACCGAGGAGCGGCCGCCGTGGGGGTACGCGAGGTCCCTCGGCCGCCGGATGGCGGCGGCGACCGCCGTGGTGGACCTCCAGACCGGCGGCGGCGAGGTGTACGCCGAGGTCGTCGGCGGGCTGGACCGGCCGCCGCGCACGGTGGTCGCCACCGAGGGCTGGCCGCCCAACGTCCCGGTGGCGGCCGGGTCGCTGCGGCCGTACGGCGGCATCGTGGTCGCCGCGGCCGACGGGCCTGGCCTGCCGTTCCGCGACGGCGCGTTCGACCTGGTGGCGAGCAGGCACCCGGTGAGCACCCGGTGGGCGGAGATCGCCAGGGTGCTGCGGCCAGGCGGCACGTTCTTCTCCCAGCAGATCGGCCAGGGGACCATGCGGGAGCTGCGGGAGGCGATGGTGGGCCCGCTGCCGCCGCCGACCGAGCAGCGGAGCACCGCGACGGCGGTCGCGGCGGCCGAGGCGGCCGGCCTCGAGGTGCTGGACGTGCGCTCCGCCACCCTGCCGGCGGCGTTCCACGACATCGCCGCCGTCGTGTACTTCCTGCGCAAGGTCGTCTGGACGGTGCCGGACTTCACGGTCGACAGGTACCGGGAGCCGCTGCGCCGGCTGCACGAGCGCATCCGGGCCGACGGCCCGTTCGTCGCGCACGCGCGACGGTTCCTGATCGAGGCCCGCAAGCCGGGGTAGAATTTTTCGCGGAGCCGAGAGGCGCTGCGACGGGTCGGTACCCGCCACGCTCGGCTCCAGACCTCCTGTCCCAAGGGCGCCTCCTTTTCGAAGGAGGTGCCCTTCCGCATTCCAGCCAAGCAGTCGAGCACTGGACGTACGAATGCGAGAGGACAGAAGTTGAGTACCACTCTCCAGAACCGCAACGGTCTCGAGTTCGCAGTGGCCGACCTCGGACTCGCGGAGCCGGGACGGCGGCAGATCCGCCTCGCCGAGCACGAGATGCCGGGCCTGATGGCGACCCGGCGGGAGTACGCGGACAGCAAGCCGCTCGCCGGCGCCCGGATCGCCGGCTCCCTGCACATGACCGTGCAGACCGCCGTGCTGATCGAGACCCTGGTGGCGCTCGGCGCCGAGGTCCGCTGGGTCTCCTGCAACATCTTCTCCACCCAGGACGAGGCCGCCGCCGCGGTCGTCGTCGGCCCGGCCGGCACGGCGGACGCGCCCGCCGGCGTGCCCGTGTTCGCCTGGAAGGGCGAGACGCTCGAGGACTACTGGTGGTGCACCGACCAGCTGTTCCGGTTCGGCGGCGGGCGCGGGCCGAACATGATCGTCGACGACGGCGGCGACGCCACGCTGCTGGTGCACAAGGGCGTGGAGTTCGAGGCCGCCGGCGCGGTGCCGGCGCCGTCCGCCGACGACCCGGAGGAGTACCGCATCCTGCTGGCCACCCTGGCCGCCAGCCTGGCCGCCGACCCGGACCGGTTCACCCGGATCGCCGCCGAGGTCAGGGGCGTCAGCGAGGAGACCACCAACGGGGTGAAGCGGCTCTACAAGCTGGCCGCCGACGGCACCCTGCTGTTCCCGGCCATCAACGTCAACGATTCGGTCACCAAGTCGAAGTTCGACAACAGGTACGGCATCCGCCACTCGCTGGTCGACGGCATCAACCGGGCCACCGACGTGATGCTGGCGGGCAAGCTGGCGGTGGTGTGCGGGTACGGCGACGTCGGCAAGGGCGCCGCCGAGGCGCTGCGCGGCCAGGGCGCCAGGGTGGCCGTCACCGAGATCGACCCGATCTGCGCGCTCCAGGCGGCCATGGACGGGCTGCCGGTGGTGTCGCTGGACCAGGTGGTGGAGTCCGGCGACATCTTCGTCACCGCCACCGGCAACACCAACATCATCATGGCCGCCGACCTGGCCAGGATGAAGCACAACGCGATCGTCGGGAACGTCGGGCACTTCGACAACGAGATCGACATGGCCGGCCTGGCCAGGATTCCCGGCATCGAGAAGGTCGAGGTCAAGCCGCAGGTTCACGAGTGGCGGTTCCCGGACGGCCACGCGGTGATCGTGCTGTCCGAGGGCCGGCTGCTGAACCTGGGCAACGCCACCGGCCACCCCAGCTTCGTGATGTCGAACTCGTTCACCAACCAGACGATCGCCCAGATAGAGCTGTTCACGAAGCCGGGGGAGTACGGGCGGCAGGTGTACCGGCTGCCCAAGCACCTGGACGAGAAGGTCGCCCGCCTGCACCTGGACGCCCTCGACGTGACGCTCACCACGCTCAGCAAGGAACAGGCCGAGTACATCGGCGTGGATGTCGCCGGTCCGTACAAGCCTGACCACTACCGGTACTGACCGGGTCGGCCGCCGGCATCCGGTTCTGTCCGGAGCCGTCCGGCAGGCTTGTCCGCCTTCCGGCCGGGGTATGCGATGCGAAGCTGTCCCCGGCCGGAAGGAGGCGCTTGTGACCAAGATCGTGGTGGACCTGGAGTTCGTCCGTGAGCAGGCCGCGCTGATGAAACACGTGCACGACGGCATCCAGTCGAGCGCGTTGAAGAACGACCTCGACCACTACCAGAGCGTCCTCGGCGCGAAGGAACTGGTCGACAAGGTGCACGAGGTCACCACCAACTGGAGCAAGAAGCGCGACCAGATGACCAAGAAGCTGGAGGCCGTCGAGAAGGCGCTCACCGCCGTCGGGGTCGACTTCAACCACCTGGACGACGCGTACGCCAAGGCCATGGGCGGGAAGTGAGATGGCCGTCCCCAAGCACAGCGACGCCGAGTGGGCCGAGACGTTCCGCCACCACCTGAGCTCCGACCCCACACCCGGCGACCCCGAGCAGATCACCACGTACGCGAACAAGTTCAAGGACCTCGCCGACATGTGCGGCAACTACCGCACCAAGGTCGTGCAGGCCCAGCAGCCGAACGCGGAGTTCCAGGGCAAGGCGGCCGAGGCGTACCGCGCGCACCTCAACGACCTGCCCGAGCTGATGCTGGCGCTGCAGGCCCGGTTCACCGTGGTGTGGGGCGCGCTGACCACCTGGGCACGGGACCTGCCCGACTTCCAGCAGCGCGCCGAGAACGCCTTCCAGGCCGCCAAGACCGCCGGCCAGGCCATGGACGCCGCCCAGAAGAAGGCCGACGCGAAGGGCGCCAAGCCCGACGACGTGAAGGCGGCCAGGACCGACCACGACCACCAGAAGGACGCGTTCCAGAAGGCGCTGCGCGACGCCCAGAGCGCCAAGGACGACCACGACAAGCGGGCCAGGGAGGCGGCCAGGAGCATCCATCTCGCCGCCGACGACAACCTGAAGAACCCGCACCAGAGCTTCTGGCACAAGTTCGCCGACGGGCTGCACGCGGTCTGCAAGGTGGTGTCGAAGTGGTCCAGCTGGATCGGCACGATCGCCGGTGCGCTGGCGCTGATCTGCGCGATCATCCCGCCGCTGGAGGTGCTCGCGCCGATCTTCGCCGCGGTCGCCCTGATCGCCGGCATCGCCTCGCTGCTGGCAGACATCGACCTGGCCTGCTATGGCGAGAAGGACGGTTGGGACATCGGCCTGGACGTGGTCGGCGTCCTGCCGTTCGGCCGGTTCGCCAAGTTCGGCAAGGCGGCCAAGGCGGGTCTGGGCGAGCTGCGCGGCGCCAAGAGCCTGGCGCAGTCCGCCGACCGGGTCGCCGGCAAGTTCCCCGAGGTGGCCAACGCGATGAAGGGCCTGTCCAAGGACGCGCCCAAGTACGTCGGGAAGGACCTCCTCGAGCACGGGAAGTCGTTCCGGTTCGCCTACACGCCGAAGGAGTTCGCGAATGACTTCCGCGAGGCGAGGGGAATCACCCGGTCCAGCCTGGACGCGCTCAAGAACGCGCCCGGCCTGAAGACGTACGGCGGGCTGGTCGCCAAGGGCGCCAGCGGCGCCATCCCGGACATCGTCGGCTACAGCGCGGCCACCGGCGGCCAGTGGGGCAAGGCGTTCATCGACAACCACGGCAAGCCCACCGCGGGGCCGTGGACGCTGCCGTGGACGGGTTGAGGGGCAGGCGATGAGCGGAATGCCGGCGGTGACGCGGCGCCGGGAGTGCGGCGTCGACTTCGGCGACGGATGGCTGGTGTGCCAGCCAGGGCAGCCGGTGGACGTGGCGGGCTGGCTCGCCGACCGGCCGGACCTGGCCCCGCACGCGGAGGTGGTGCGGGGGCTGGCCGGCCAGGCGGTCGAGGTCAGCTCCGGCGAGGACGTCGCCTGCGTGGCGCTGCTGGTGGTGCCGGTCGGGGAGGACGACCTCCGGTACGGGCTGCTCCGGCTCTCGCTCGGCGAGCTGGACCTGCCGGCCGGGCCGGGCGACATGCTGGACGCGCTCCGGGAGAGCGCGGAACGGGACGCCACCGTGTTCCCCGGCTCCTGGCAGGGCGACACCGTGCCGCTGGAGCGGGGCGGGGTGGCGGTGCGGAGCCGGCTGCTGGACATCGGCGACGACCAGGGGGAGTCGCAGTCGGTGTACGAGGCGGTGGAGTACCTCGTCCCGAGCGGGCCGGACGGCGGTCCGCTGGCGCAGTTCGTGTTCCTCACCCCGGCGCTGGACATGGGGGACGCGCTGATCGAGCTGGCCGACCTGGTGGTCGGCACGTTCCGGTGGGAGGACCCGGCATGACCGCCGACGTCCCCGAACTCCTCGCCGCCGACCGCGAGGTGCTGTATGACGTGCGGCAGGTGCCGCCGGCGGCTGGGTACCGCCTCCTGCTGCCGTCCAACTGGCGGTACGTGGACATCCGGCCGGGGCGCAGCGCCAAGAGCATCCGCCTGCTGGTGGAGGAGCGGATACGGCGCAACCCCGAGCTGGCGGAGTACCGCAAGCAGCTGCTCGGCCTGTTCCGCGCGGCCGCGAACGACGCGCTCGCGCACGACGTCGAGCGGCTGGCCATGCTGATGGAGTCCGTGCGGGGCCGCGCCCTCGCGGCATCGCTCACGGTGGCCCGCGCCGCCGGAGCCGAGGACCCGGGCGGCGGCGAGATCTCGAACCATCCCGACGCGCTGCTCGCCGCCGCCCGCCAGCTCGCCGACGAGGGATCCGAGCGGGCGCTGCCAGCCTCCGACCTGGAGATCGACCTGGTCGCGGGCACCCAGCAGGTGCTGGTGCGCAGCGTCGGCGTGCGGGTGGGCCGGGACCCGCGCACCGGCCACACCGCCGAGTCGTTCCAGGCGCAGTACTGGATCCCGGAGCCCGGCACCAGCGACGCGGTGGTGCTCACCTTCGCCAGCCCGAACGGCGGCGCGGCCGTCGAACCGCTCACCGCGCTCTTCGACCTGGTCGCCCTCTCCTTCGTCTGGCACTGGCCCACCGGCTGAGCCCAGCCGGGCCGCGGGTCAGTCGGCGCGAAGTTGTTGGATCTTGTCCTTGGCGATGGTGGCGGCTGTGCTGGCCCGGTGGGGCTGGCCGCGCAGGAAGGCGAGGGTGAACTTCTTGGCCTGCTCGTAGGTGACCTTGGGGGGCATCGGGGGTTCGTTGGGGTCGACGTCGACGTCCACCAGGGACGGGCCGGGGTGGCGCAGGGCCTCCTCGATGGCGGGGCGTACGCCGGCGGGCTCGGTCACCTTGGCGCCGTAGCCGCCGCAGGCCTGGGCCCAGGCGGCGAAGTCGGCCTCGGGCTTGTTGTGGCGCACCTTGTACTCCGGGTACCCCAGGACGATCTGCTCCCACAGGATCTGGCCGTAGGAGTTGTTGTTGTTGACCACCACGGTGATGGGCAGCTCGTGCCGCACGGCGGTGAGGAACTCGGCCATCAGCATCGCGAAGCCGCCGTCGCCGACGTACGCGATGACCTGCCGGCCGGGGAAGGCGTGCTGCATGGCGATGGAGTACGGCAGTCCGGGCGCCATCGTGGCGAGGTTGCCGGACAGGTAGAACCGCCGGTCGCCGCGGATGGTGAAGTGCCGGGCCGCCCAGGTGGCGATGGTGCCGGAGTCACAGGTCAGGATCGCGTCCTCGGCGGCCAGGTCGTCCAGCACCGACACCACGTACTGCGGCGCGATCGGCTGCCGCTCCCCGTCCTCGAGAGCGTCCATCTTGGACTGCCAGTCCTCGTACTCCTTGCGGTACTTGTCCACGAACCCCCGGTCGGTCTGCTGCTCCAGCAGCGGCAGCAGGGCGAGCAGGGTGGCCCTGGCGTCGCCGACCAGCGGCACGTCGGTGGGGATGCGGGTGCCGGACCGGTACGGCGAGATGTCCACCTGGACGACGTTGACCTTGCCGGGGGCCGGCAGGTGCTTGGTGTACGGGAAGTTCGTGCCGACCAGGAACAGCGTGTCGACGTCCTCGATCAGGTCCTCGCTGGGCCGGGTGCCGAGCAGCCCGATGCCGCCGGTGGTGAGCGGGTGGTCGTCGGGCACGACGTCCTTTCCGGACAGCGTCTTGACGATCGGCGCGCCGAGCTTGTCGGCCACGGCGAGGATCTCGTCGCGGGCGCCCCGGCCGCCGACACCGACCAGCATTCCCACCCGCCGGCCGTTGTTGAGCAGCTCGGCGGCCTGGCGGAGCTGGTCCTCGGGCGGGCAGAACGACGGGGCGAGGTACACCGGCGAGGTGTGCGGCGGGGTGGCCGGCGCCGGGTGCTCGTACGGGTCGTCGCTCATCGGCGCGATCTGGATGTCGTTGGGGAAGGTCAGGTGGGCGACGGTGCGGTCGGCGAGGGCGTGCCGGATGGCGATGTCCACCACGGTCGGCACCTGCTGCGGGTTGGTCACCATCAGGTCGTAGCTGGCGACGTCGGAGTACAGCCGGTCCAGGTGGACCTCCTGCTGGTACCCGGTGCCGAGCAGGGACGTCTCCTGCATACCGGTGATCGCCAGCACCGGCGCGTGGTCGAGCTTGGCGTCGTACAGGCCGTTGAGCAGGTGGATGCCGCCGGGCCCGGAGGTCGCCAGGCACACGCCGAGCTTGCCGGTGGCCTTGGCGTACCCGCTGGCCATGAACGCCGCCGCCTCCTCGTGGTGCACGAGGACGAACCGGATCTGGTCCTGGTGCCGGCGCAGCCCTTCCATGATCCCGTTGATACCGTCGCCGGGCAGCCCGAAGACGGTGTCCACGCCCCAGTCGATGAGCCGCTTCGCCAGCCGTTCCGCCACGATTTCCTGCACGGTGACCTGCTCCTTCCCGCGTGCTCCAGCTCTCCTTCTCAGCGGACCTCCGTCTCGCCCAGCCCGCCACCGCGGGTGGGGCCGGCCAGCCGCTGGGCCGCCTCCAGCATGGCCGCGTGGACGAACCCCTGCGGCAGGTTCCCGCGGAGTTGCCGCTGGTCGACGTCCCATTCCTCGGCGAACAGCCCGGGTGGTCCGCAAGCGGCCCGAGTGCGTTCGAACCACCGGAACGCCTCGGTTGTCTCGCCCTGGTGGTGGGCGGCGAGCGCCATCGTGAACCCGCACAGCAGGAACGCGCCCTCCGCCTGGCCGAGCGGACGGTCGTCCGCGACGAACCGGTAGAGGTACCCGTCCCGGCCCAGTTCGGCCCGTACCTCCTGCCGGGTGGCGACCGTGCGCGGGTCGGCGGCGGGCAGCGCCCCGCGTACCGGCGGCAGCAGCAGGGCGGCGTCCGTGCCGTGGTGGTCGGGGCTGCGCCGCCATGCCCCGTCGTCGCGCAGGCAGCGCCGGGACGTCTCGGCGAGGATCGTGTCGGCCAGCCCGTCGAGCCGGGCCCCGTCGCCGCGCGGCAGCCGGGCCGCCATCGCCCGCAGGCCGGCCACGCAGGCCAGCCGCGAGTGCGTCCACCAGCCGTCGTCGAGCTCCCACACACCCGCGTCCGGCCGTTCCCAGCGGTCCTCGACCAGGCCGGCGACGACCCTCGCCGCCGCCAGCCCGTCGCCGTCCAGCCGGTCGTGCCCGGCCGCGGCGGCGTACAGCTGGAGCAGCTCGCCGAGCACGTCCACCTGGAACTGGCCGGTCACCCGGTTGCCGACGATGTCGGCGCCGCCCGGGTAACCGGGGATGTCCACCCGGGACTCCTCGGGCAGCGGGGCGCCGTCCACCCGGTACGCCGGGGCGAGCTTGTCGCCGTGGGTGAGGACCTGCGCGGCGGTGAAGCCGGTGGCGGCGTCGAGCAGCGGGTGCGGCTCGTCCACGGCGGCGGCGATGCCGGCGTAGCACTGGTCGCGCAGCCAGACGTAGCGGTAGTCGTAGTTGCGGCCGGCGTCGGCCCGTTCCGGCAGGCCGAGCGTGGCCGCCGCGACCATGCCGCCGCCGCTGCTGGTGAGGCCCTGCAGCACGGCGTAGGAGTGCCGCGCGTCGCGCGGGGCCACCGTGCCGGCGAACTCCGGCACCGCGCGGGTCCAGGCGTGTTCGGTGGCGGCCCAGGCCCGGTCCGGGTCGGGCGGGCCGGGCAGCTCCCGCTGGCTGATCTCCAGCACCAGGTCGTGGCGGCGGCCGGCGGGCACGGTCAGGTCCAGCACCAGCCGGCCGTCCCGCACCTTCGCGTCGCCCCCGCCGGTCCAGCGCAGGCGCAGGTCGCCGGTGCGGGCCGTCCACCGGCCGTCCCGATCGCGGTGCGGGTCCCGCATCGGGCGGGTGCCGAAGCCGGCGCGCGCGTCGAGCAGCACGGTGACCCGGGCCGGGTCGGCGCCGGCCTCGATCCGGCGCAGCAGCACGATCCGGTCGGGGTCGCCGGGGTAGGCGAGGGCATCGCGGCACTCCAGCACGGTCCCGGTGGTGACCCAGTGGTGCCGCCAGATCAGCGTGCCCGGCTCGTACCATCCGCCCCAGACGTAGGCGTCCTCGGCGGGGGTGACGGCGTACACGCCGGCGCCGCCGACCAGCGTGGAGAACACCGCCTCATCGTCCCAGCCGGTCGCGCACAGCCACGCCACGTCGCCGCGCGGGCCGCACAGCGCGCCCCGCTCCCCGTCCGCGAGCAGCGCGTAGTCCCGCAGCACGTGCGGCGGGTACTCGAGCGGCGGCGCGGTCACGACTCAACCTGGCAGTACTGCCGCGCCGCCGTCTCGTCCAGCTCCATGCCGTGCCCCGGCCGGTCCGGGTGCGGCGTGACCAGGCCGCCGGCCGGGTCGAGCGCGCCGACGAACAGCTCCGACTCGATCCGGACGTGGTCGTGGAACCACTCCAGGTGGCGCAGGTTGGGGGTGGCGGCGGCGACCGGCGCGTGCAGGTTCGGCGCGCAGTGGCCGGAGACCTCCAGGCCGAAGCTGGCGGCGACGGCGGCGGACCGCAGCCACTCGGTGTACCCGCCGCAGCGGGTGGCGTCGACCTGGAGGCAGTCGACGGCGCCGGCCTCGCACATCCGCCGGAAGTAGGTGACGTCGGTGCCGTACTCGCCGGCCGCGACGTCGGCGTCCACGCCGGCCCTGACCATGGCCAGGCCCTCCAGGTCGTCGGAGCTGACCGGCTCCTCGTACCAGATGACACGGGCGTCGGCGGCCTCGCGCAGCACCCGGACGGCCTGCTTGCGGCCGTACCCGCCGTTGGCGTCGACGTACAGTTCGGCGTCGGGCCCGACGACCTCGCGGGCACGCCGCATCCTGGCCACGTCCCGGCGGGTCTCCCGGCCGTGGCTCTCGCCGATCTTGATCTTCACCCGCGGGATGCCCTGCCCGCGCACCCAACCGGCGAGCTGGTCCGCCATCCGGTCGTCGGGGTAGGTGGTGAACCCGCCGCTGCCGTACACCGGCACCGCCTCCCGCACCCGGCCGAACAGCTCGGCGAGCGGCACGTCCAGCAGCCGGGCCTTCAGGTCCCACAGCGCGACGTCGGTGGCGGACAGCGCGTACCCGACGGCGCCGGCCCTGGTGGCGTTGCGCACCGCGGCCACCATCGCCTGCCAGTTGCCGACCACGGCGTGCGCCTGGCGGCCGGTGACGACCCCGGCGAGCTGGTCGCCGACCACGGTGGCGCAGGCGGCCGGGCCGTAGGTCCAGCCCGTTCCGGTCCGCCCGCCAGCGTGCGCCCGCACCACCACCAGCGTGGTGGAGTCCCAGGTCAGCGTGCCGTCGCCCTCCGGGCCGTCGGTGGGGATCGTGTACGCGGCCGCCTCGAGCGACTCCACCAGCGGTTTCGTCATGCGGCCCGCCCCCTGCCCTTCCGGCGGGCCCTGGCGACCAGCCCGGCGACGCCGGCCGCGGCCGTGCCGGCGGCGGTGGCCAGCACGCCGTGGTGCTGGGAGGCCCACAACTGCTTGCTGCTGGCGGTGGCCTTGTCGTCGAACTCCCCGTGCGCGCCGTAGTCGTGGCCGGCCGGGCTGTCCGCCGGTTCCCACAGGTTGGCCGGCTGGTCGGCCGGCTTGGGCTGGTCGGTCTGCTGCGAGGAGAAGCCGGTGCGGGCCAGGTAGCGGTCCAGCAGGCCGGGGGCGACCGCGTTGGCCAGCAGCGTGCCGACCGTGCTGCCGCCGACCCAGTACTCGCGGCGGCGCGGGTGGTCGGCGGCGTGCAGCACCGCCCTGGCGGCGACCTCGGGCTGGAAGATCGGCGGCACCGGCTGGGCGTGCCGGGACAGCCGGGACAGCACCCAGGTGAACTGCGGGGTGTTCACCGCCGGCAGCTGCACCATGGTGGCGCGCACGTGGCTGCCCTCGTGCAGCAGCTCGCAGCGCAGCGACTCGTGGAAGCCCTGGATGGCGTGCTTGGCGGCGCAGTACGCGCTCTGCAGCGGGATGCCCCGGTACGCCAGCGCCGAGCCGACCTGCACGATCGCGCCCCGGTCGCGCGGCTTCATCCGGCGCAGCGCGGCGAGCGTGCCGTACACGTACCCGAGGTAGGTCACCTCGGTGACCCGCTTGAACTCCTCCGGCCTGATCTGGTCGGCCGGCGCGAACACCGAGGTGAAGGCGACGTTGACCCAGACGTCCAGCGGCCCGAGCTCGGACTCGGCCTTGCCGGCGGCCGCCTCGACCGCGTCCGCGTCGGCCATGTCGGTCGGGATCGGCAGCGGCGTGCCGCCGCCGGCCCGCACGTCGCCGGCGGCGGCCGCCAGCCCGCGCTCGCCGCGGGCGAGCAGCGCGACCTTCGCGCCCCTGGCGCCGTACGCCCTGGCGACCGCGCGGCCGACCCCACCGCTGGCGCCGGTCACCACCACGACCTGTGCCTGCCTGCCGCGTGCCATCGGTCCTCCTCGGCGTCTGCCCCTCTACTCCCAGTGACCCGCAACTGTTGCGGTCGCGCAAATGACGGCGAACACTGGAGCGGTGACCTCGCCGGACCCGGACCCGGACGCCCGGCTCGGCGCCGGGACGGACGCCGAGGTGGAGGCGATCATGGCCGCCTCCAGGGTGATCGTGGCGCTCACCGCGCGCTCGGTGGCCGGCGCGCCGGTAACCCTGCCGCAGCTGCGGGTGCTGGCCTTCCTCGCCGAGCGGGGGACGGCCACGCCGGGCGCGGTCGCCACCCTGCTGCGGGTACATCCCTCCAACGCCACCCGGACCTGCGACCGGCTGGTCGAGGCCGGGCTGGTGGACCGGAAGGACTCGCCGGCCGACCGGCGCCGGCTCAGCCTCGGCCTCACCGCCGCCGGCCGGGCGCTGGTGGACGGGGTGATGGCCGAGCGCAGGGCCGCGATCGCGCGGGTGCTGGCCGCCCTGCCGGCAGGGCGCCGCCGGGAGGTCGCCGCCGCCATGGCCGACTTCGCCGCGGCGGGCGGGCACCCGGACGGCGCCGCGCCGGAGCTGTTGCTCGACCCGTTCACCGGATCGTCAGGGCCGCCGTCAGGGGTGTAGCACGACCTTCGTCCAGCCGTCCTCGCGGTTGTCGAAGTGCCGGTACGCGTCCGGCGCGTCGGCCAGCCCCACCTCGTGGGAGACCAGGAACGACGGCTCCGCCCTGCCGGCCGCGATCAGGTCGCGCAGCTGGCGGTTGTACCGCTTGACGTTGGCCTGGCCGGAACCGGCGCGCAGCCCCTTCTGGAAGAAGGCACCCATGTCGAAGGCGACCTGGCCCTGCCTGCCCAGCTCGTCCGGGCTGTTCGGGTCCTGCGGCACGAACACGCCGACGATCCCGAGCGCGCCGGTGGCCCGCACCGACTTGACCAGGTTGTTCAGGGTGGCATTCGGGTGCTCGTCGCCGCCGGGGTCGTGGGCCTGCCAACCGACGCACTCGCAACCCTTGTCGGCGCCCTCGCCGCCGGTCAGGTCCAGCACCTGCTCGACGGGGTCGCCGGCGGAGTCGTCGACACCGATCGCGCCGATCTTCTCGGCCAGCCGCAGCCGGTCCTTCTGCCGGTCCACGACCATCACCTTGCTGGCGCCGCGGACGGTGAGCGCGCTGTAGGCGGCCATCAGCCCGACCGGGCCGGCGCCGTAGACGACGACCGAGTCGCCGGGCTCGACCTGGGCCAGCTCGGTGGCGTGGTGGCCGGTCGGCCAGATGTCGGCGAGCATCACGTAGTCGTTCATCTTCTCGCGGGCGTCCGGCGGCAGCCGCAGGCAGTTGAAGTCGCCGTACGGCACCCGCAGGTACTCGGCCTGGCCGCCCTGGTACGGACCCATGTCGGCGTACCCGTAGGCGCCGCCGGCGAAGCCCGGGTTGACGCTCAGGCAGAAGCCGGTGAACCCGCGCTCGCAGTTCTTGCAGAAGCCGCAGGCGATGTTGAACGGCAGGCACACCAGGTCACCCACCTTGACCCGGTCGACCGCCGAACCCACCTCGACGACCTCGCCGAGGTTCTCGTGCCCCAGCACCTTGCCCGGCTCGACGTCGGTACGGCCCTCGTACATGTGCAGGTCGGACCCGCAGATGTTGGTGGCCAGGATCTTCACCAGCACGTCGGTCGGCTTCTCGACGCGCGGATCGGGCACCTGCTCGACGGCGACGTCCCGCGGTCCGCGGTAGACGAGCGCGCGCATGATCTGTGCCTCCTCTGGCTCGGTTTTCCTACACCTCCACCGTGACGCGGGGTGGCCGGGCGAGCCACTTCGCCGCCGTCAGCGCCGGACGGTGGTGGGGTCGAGGAAGACCTCGTACCGGCCGGACAGGGCCGTGTCCAGGCGTTCCTCCGCCTCCTCGCCGGCCCGCTCGATGTCGGCGGCGGAGGCGTCGGCGCGGAAGTCCACCTTGGCGGCGACCAGCACCCGGCCCGGACCCAGCATCATCGTGTAGACGGTGCCGATCCGCTCGACGGCCGGCAGCCCGGCCAGCTCCTCGCACACGGCCCGCTCGATCTCGGCCGGCGCCGCCCTGCCGACCAGCAGCGTCATGTTGTCCCGGCCCAGCACCACGGCGACCACGATGAGCAGCCCGCCGACCGCGATCGAGGCCAGGCCGTCCCAGCCGCTCCAGCCGGTGAACTGCTCCAGCAGCAGGCCGGTGGCGGCCAGCGCCAGGCCCACCAGCGCCGCGGAGTCCTCCAGGGTCACCGCCTTGACCGGGGTGTCGCTGCCGACCCGCAGGTACCGGCCCGGCGCCACCCGCCGCTGGGCGGCCGCGCCGCGGACCTGGCGGACGGCCCGCACCAGCGAGGCGCCTTCCAGCCCGGCGGCGACCACCAGCACCAGGTACGACACCAGCGGGTCGCCGGCCTCGCCGCCGGTCACGATCCGCTGCACGCCCTCGGTGATCGAGAAGCCGGCGCCGACCAGGAAGGTGGCGACGGCGGCCAGGAACGCCCAGAAGTAGGTCTCCTTGCCGTAGCCGAACGGGTGCCTGTCGTCGGCCGGGCGGTCGCCGCGGCGCACCGCCGTCAGCAGCAGCACCTCGGTGACGGTGTCGGCGAACGAGTGCGCGGCCTCGGACAGCATCACCGCCGAGGAGCTCAACAGGCCGCCGGCGGCCTTGGCGGCGGCCACGCCGAGGTTCGCGCCGGCGGCGATGAGGACGGTGACCGTGCTCTCCGTGTTGCCGCCGTCGCCGCCGGCGCCGGGCGACAGCGCCGGACCGGCGGGTCGGTGCCGCGGCCCGCCCGCCCTGGCCGCTCCGCCGTCCCCGTCCGGTGCCACGGCCGCCACCGTACTGCCGGTCCGGGAAAGCCGCCGGTGGCCCGGACTGTGGCCCGGACTACGGTGTGCGCGTCACCAGCGGAGGCGGCCAACTGCGGGTACGGTCGGTGTGCGGCCCCGGTTCCACGTGCTCGTCCACGACCCGTCGGAGCTCACCGTGACGACTACCGCCTCGCGCCCGGTCCGTCCCGAGCCGATCCCGCAGCCGGCGCCCCGGCCGGAGCGGCGCCAGACCGTCCTGCTCAGCTGGCTGCGGACCACCGACCACAAGACCATCGGCAAGCTCTACCTGGTCACGTCGTTCCTGTTCTTCTTCGCGGGCGGGATCATGGCGCTGCTGATGCGCGCCGAACTGGCCCGTCCCGGGATGCAGTTCCTGTCCCAGGAGCAGTACAACCAGCTGTTCACCATGCACGGCACGATCATGCTGCTGCTGTTCGCGACGCCGCTGGTGTTCGCGTTCGCCAACCTGGTGCTGCCGTTGCAGATCGGCTCGCCCGATGTCGCGTTTCCGCGCCTGAACGCCTTCTCGTACTGGTTGTTCCTGTTCGGCGGCACGCTGGTGATGTGCGGGTTCCTGACCCCGGGGGGCGCGGCCGACTTCGGCTGGTTCGCCTACGCGCCGCTGAACAACGCGATCAACTCGCCGGGGGTGGGCGGCGACTTCTGGGCGGTCGGGCTGATCATCTCCGGCCTGGGCACGATCCTCGGCGCGGTGAACATGATCACCACCGTGCTGTGCCTACGCGCGCCCGGCATGACCATGTTCCGGATGCCGATCTTCACCTGGAACATCCTGGTCACCAGCCTGATGATCCTGATGGCGTTCCCGATCCTGGCCGCCGCGCTGTGCGGGCTGGAGGCGGACCGGCACCTGGGGGCGCACATCTACGATCCGGTGCACGGCGGTCCGATCCTGTGGCAGCACCTGTTCTGGTTCTTCGGCCATCCCGAGGTGTACATCGTGGCGCTGCCGTTCTTCGGCATCGTCACCGAGATCATGCCGGTGTTCGCCCGCAAACCGCTCTTCGGTTACAAGGGCATGGTCTTCGCCACGATCGCCATCGCCGCACTGTCGTCCGCCGTA
>JBJMIH010000227.1:0-15210 GCA_045806985.1 Mycobacteriales bacterium
AGCCGCGCGCCGGACATGCCGATCGGGTGGCCGAGGGCGATGGCCCCGCCGTTGACGTTGACGATGTCCGGCCCGACGCCGAGGTCGCGCATGGACTGCACGCCGACCGAGGCGAAGGCCTCGTTGATCTCGATCAGGTCCAGATCGGACACGCTCAGGCCGGCCTTGCCGAGCGCGTGCTGGATCGCCCGGGACGGCTGCGAGTGCAGCGAGTTGTCCGGGCCGGCCACGTTGCCGTGCGCGCCGATCTCGGCCAGCGGCGTGACGCCGAGCTCCTCGGCCTTCGCCCTGCTCATCACCACTACCGCGCACCCGCCGTCGGAGATCTGCGAGGCCGAGCCGGCGGTGATCGTGCCGTCCTTGCTGAACGACGGCCGCAGCTTGCTGAGCGTCTCGACGGTGGTGTCGGCGCGCACGCCCTCGTCGGCGGCGAACACCACCGGGTCGCCGCGCCGCTGCGGGATCTCGACCGGCACGATCTCGCCGTCGAAGTACCCGTTCTTCTGCGCCTCGGCGGCGCGCTGGTGCGAGCGGGCGGCGAACTCGTCCTGCTCCGCACGGGTCAGCCCGAGCTTGGCGTTGTACCGCTCGGTGCTCTCCCCCATCGCGATGCTGTCGAACGGGTCGGTGAGCCCGTCGTGCGCCATCGCGTCCAGCACCTCGACGCTGCCGTACTTGTACCCCTTGCGGGCGTTCATCAGCAGGTGCGGGGCATTGGTCATCGACTCCATGCCGCCGGCGACCACGATGTCGAACTCGCCGGCCGCGATGAGCTGGTCGGCGAGCGCGATCGCGTCCAGACCGGACAGGCACACCTTGTTGACGGTCAGCGACGGGACGGTCATCGGGATGCCGGCCTTGACGGCGGCCTGCCGGGACGGGATCTGGCCCGCGCCGGCCTGGAGCACCTGGCCCATGATCACGTACTGGACCTGGTCACCGGTGATGCCGGCCCGGTCGAGCGCCGCGGAGATCGCGAGGCCGCCGAGGTCGGCTCCGGAGAGGTCTTTGAGGCTCCCGAGCAGCCGGCCGATCGGGGTTCGGGCGCCGGCAACGAGGACAGAACCGGGCATGGCGGACCCTCCCACGTACTTAACGGTCACTTAGGTGTCACGATACTGGGGAGCACAGGAGACCCGGGAGGCATACGTGACTCACTCCATCACGGCTCCGTTGCTGACCAGGATCGATCATGTCGGTATCGCCTGCCGCGACCTCGACGCCTCGGTGAGCTTCTACGAGACCACGTTCGGGCTGACCGTGGCTTCCGTGGAGGCTAACGAGGAGCAGGGGGTCCGCGAGGCCATGCTGGTGGTCGACGCGCCGGAGGGCGCCGATCCGGCCCTCGGCGGCGGCTCGTACGTCCAGCTGCTGGAGCCGCTGCGGGACGACTCGCCGGTGGGCAGGTTCCTGGCCAGCCGCGGCGAGGGCGTGCACCACATCGGGTACGGCGTCGTCGACGTGGCCGCCGCGCTGGCGGATCTGGAGGAGCAGGGCATCAAGCTGGTCGACCGGCAACCCCGGCACGGCTCGCTGGGCGCGTCGATCGCGTTCCTGCACCCGAAGTCGCTCGGCGGCGTCCTCACCGAGCTGGTGCAGGCGGCCGCGCGCTAACGGGCGCGGCGGGCCCGGATCGCGGTGTTGAAGCGCTGGAGCAGGCCGGCGAACGCCTCCCGCTCCGCCCCGGTCCAGTCCGCGGTGAGCTCGGCCATCAGCGCCTGGCGGGCCTTCCTGACCCGGCGGACCTCCCGCGCGCCCGCCGGCGTCACCCGCAGCATCGCGCCCTTGCCCGGCCCGGCGACCCGGTCCAGCAGGCCGGCCGACAGCAGCGGCGCGACCTGCCGGGTGATCGTGGAGATGTCCAGGTGGAGGGCCTCGGCGAGCCGGGTCGCGGTCATCCCGCGCTCGTCGGCGACGGTCAGCAGCAGCAGGTACGCCGATCTGTCCAGGGTCGACCCGACCGCCTCGGCCGCGCCGAGCCGAACGGTCTCGGCCAGCCGCACGAAGTGAACGACCTCACGGTCCATGACATCGAGCGGATCGCGCGCCATCACAGCCTTTCTGACTCGGTTCCCAGACCCTAACCGGCACGGTGGCACGCGTCACTCGTTAGGGTCGTACAAGGAGTTGTATCATACAAGTATGAAGTCAGCAGCCACCGAACCGCACCGCCGCGGGATCTACGCCGCCGTCGCCGCCGCCTACCTCGCGTTCGCCGGGATCGGCATCGTCGACCCGATCCTGCCCGTCATCGCCGCCAGGATCGGTATCAACTCCTGGCAGGTCGAGCTGCTGTTCACCGCGTACGTCGCGGTGATGGCGCTCGGCATGATCCCGGCGGTGCTGCTGGCCTCCCGGCGCTCCAACAAGGCGATCCTGCTGGCCGGCCTGCTGCTGGTGATGCTCTCGGCGACGCTGGCCGCCTCCAGCGGCACCATCACCCAGCTGGCGGTGTTCCGCGGCGCCTGGGGGCTGGGCAACGCGATGTTCTTCGCCACCGCGATGACGATCGTCGTGAACCTGGCCCGGGACGCCGAGTGGGCCGTCGGCCGCTGGGAGGCCGCGATCGGGCTCGGCCTCGCCACCGGACCGCTCATCGGCGGCGTCCTCGGCACCGTCACCTGGCGGCTGCCGTTCCTGGCCTGCGGCGTCTTCATGCTGTTCGCGCTGCTGATCGCGGCCCGCGCGGTCACCGAGCCGGTCGGCGAGAAGCGCCCGATCCGGGCCGGCGAGCCGTTCCGGCTGTTCGGCAGGCCCGCGTTCGCCGCGATCGCGGCCGTGGCCGCCGCGTACAACTTCTGCTTCTTCGTCATCCTCGGCTACACGCCACTGGTGCTGCACCTGCCCGCGATCCCCCTCGGTCTCGCCTTCACCGGGTGGGGCGCCGGGGTCGCGGCCGGCATCCTGGGCCTCGGCCACCCGCTCGCGCACCGCATCGGGTACGTCCGCACGGTCGGGCTGTCGCTCGCCGGCATCCTGGCCTGCCTGGCGCTGATGGGCACGGTGTCCGGCCGGGCCGCGACGATCGCCGTGCTGGTGGTGTCCGGCGTGTTCATCGGTCTCGTCAACGCCACCCTGACCGACCTCGCGCTGGGCCTCACGGCCGGTGCCGGCGCCGACCGGGCGGTCACCACCGGCGCGTTCAACCTGGTCCGCTGGGGTGGCGCTGCCGCCGCGCCGGTGGTCTCCGGGTACCTGGGCGAGCACGCGGGCGCGGCCACGCCGTTCCGGCTGGCCGCCGGCGTCCTCCTCGCCGGGCTGGTGCTGTTCGCCGCCACCGCGCGCCGCCTGGCCGCCGGGATGGGCGAGCGGACGCCGTGGTCCGTGCGGTCGCACCGGCGGCCGGTACCAGAGGCCGCATAAGTCCCTTTTGTCAGGGGCACCGCCAGAGGGTGCGGGGCCAGGCAGTAAGGTGCTCGGAACACACCGTAGGCAACCTCGCAGAAGGGTGTCGCCCGTGAGGCTCGGCCCACCCACCCGTCCGCAGCTGAAGTGGTTCCTGGACCGGGCGACGAGCCGGTTCGGCGACCGCCCCGACCCGTACACGCGGTCCGTGCTGGCCACGATCGCCTGGGTACTCGGCGAGCTGCGGGTCTCGCCCATCACCGGCGAGCGGTTCGTCCGGCCGCCGTCAGCGGCGGACATGGCCGCCGAGGAGGAGGCCGCCGGGCGTGCCGCCTACGGGCCGCCCGAGCAGTCCCGCGGCTACTCGGCCGACGCGGTCGAGGCCACGCTGATGTGGATCCGCGGCGTCTTCAGCGACCCGCCGATCGACCTCGCCCGCTGACCCGATGAACCCGTGACCGCCGGGGTACTGGCCGCCGCCGCGCTGGCCGTGTTCCTCGGCGCGCTGGTCCAGAGCGCGACCGGCTTCGGCCTCGGCCTGCTCGCCGCGCCGCTGCTCAGCCTGCTCGACCCGGCGGTGATGCCGGGCGGCCTGCTGATCGTCACCGCCACGCTGCCGGTCCTGTCGATGCTGAACGAGCGCCGGTACATCGACTGGCACGGCTTCGGCTGGGCCATCGCCGGCCGCGCGATCGGCACGGTCGGCGGCATCTGGGTGCTCGCCCACCTGCCGCTGCGCGGGCTCCAGGTCGGCGTCGGCCTGATGGTGCTGGCGGTGGTGCTGGTGAGCGTCCGCAAGGTGCGGGCGCGCACCTCGCCGGTCACGCTGGTCGCCGCCGGCGTGGTGTCCGGGGTGACCGGTACGGCCACCGCCATCGGCGGCCCGCCGGTGGCCCTGGCGTACCAGGAGGCCGCCGGCCCGCGCATCCGCGCCACCCTCGCCGCGTTCTTCTTCGCCGGCACCGTGCTGTCGCTGACCTCGCTCGTTCTCGCAGGGCAGCTGCACCGGCACGCGGTGGTGGGCGGGCTGGAGCTGATCCCGTTCATGGTGGCCGGCTTCGCGCTGTCCGGGCCGCTGCGCCACTACCTGGACAAAGGCCGTATCAGGACGGCCGTGCTCACCCTCGCCGCCGCGTCGGCCGTCGTTCTGGTGGTTCGTGGCTTAGCGTGAAGTGAGCTGGGTCACTTACGACAAGGACTCCCCTTGTTCTTACTAGTGAGTAACACTGGTGAGTAACATCCCGCTCACGCCGACCGCGGAGGCTGCCATGCGACAGATTCTCGACGCGATCCTCAACGACGAGCCGGACGCGGTGGGCACCTTGCCGGTACCGGACTCGTACCGCGGAGTGGTGGTGCTGGCCGACGAGCAGGAGATGTTCGCCGGGATGGCCTCCCGGGACAAGGACCCGCGCAAGTCGCTGCACGTGCAGGAGGTGCCGACCCCGGAGCTGGGGCCCGGCGAGGCGCTGGTGGCGGTGATGGCCTCGGCGATCAACTACAACACGGTGTGGACCTCCATCTTCGAACCCGTGTCCACCTTCGGGTTCCTGCGCCGCTACGGCCGGCTGTCCCCGCTCGCGGCCCGGCACGACCTGCCGTACCACGTGGTCGGTTCCGACCTGGCCGGCGTCGTGCTGCGGACCGGCCCCGGCGTGCACGCCTGGAAGCCCGGCGACGAGGTGGTCGCGCACTGCCTGTCCGTGGAGCTGGAGGACCCGGCCGGCCACGACGACACCCTGCTGGACCCCGAGCAGCGCATCTGGGGGTTCGAGACCAACTTCGGCGGGCTGGCCGAGCTGGCGCTGGTGAAGGCCAACCAGCTGATGCCGAAGCCCGGGCACCTGACCTGGGAGGAGGCGGCCTGCCCCGGCCTGGTCAACTCCACCGCGTACCGGCAGCTGGTCTCCCACCACGGTGCCCAGATGAAGCAGGGCGACGTGGTGCTGATCTGGGGTGCCTCCGGCGGGCTGGGCTCCTACGCCACCCAGCTGGCGCTCAACGGCGGCGCCATCCCCGTCTGCGTGGTGTCCTCGCCGCGCAAGGCCGAGGTGTGCCGGGCCATGGGCGCGGAGCTGATCATCGACCGGACCGCCGAGGGCTTCCGGTTCTGGAAGGACGCGCAGACCCCGGACCCGGGCGAGTGGAAGCGGTTCGGGGCCGCCATCAGGGAGCTGACCGGCGGGCAGGACGTCGACATCGTGTTCGAGCACCCCGGCCGGGACACCTTCGCCGCCAGCGTCTACGCCGCCCGCCGCGGCGGCACGATCGTGACCTGCGCGTCGACCACCGGGTACCAGCACTACTACGACAACCGGTACCTGTGGATGAACGTGAAACGGATCATCGGCTCCCATTTCGCCAACTACCGGGAAGCCGCCGCCGCCAACCACCTCATCGCCCGCGGCATGATCCACCCCACCCTGTCCCGCACCTACCCGCTCCACGAGACCGGCCAAGCAGCCTTTGACGTGCACCACAACCGGCATCAAGGCAAAATTGGCGTGCTGTGCCTGGCCCCCCGCGAAGGACTCGGCGTCCGCGACGAACAAACCCGCACCCGGCACCTACACAAGATCAACCGATTCCGGGACGTCTAGTTTCTTTCGGGGACGCTCCCGCGGGGCTTGCGCCGTCTGGCACGATTGCGTGTCATGGCGCACGACAACGACGACTCCCTTTCCTTCTTCGACCACGCGGGCAGCGACCCTGGGTTCGCTGTCGTCATGCGAGGCTACGACCGCAACCAGGTGGATGACCACGTCCGACGCCTGGGATCCGACCTGTCCACCGCCATCGCCAACCGTGAATCGGCGGAGCGGCGGACAGCCCAACTCGAACAGCGCGCGGTACAGCTCGAACAGCGCGCGCAGGCCGCGGACAAGCGTGCCAAGGAATACGAAGCCAAGATCAAAGAACTCATCGAACGCGTCGAGAGCCTGCAGGCCGATCTCCGCAACGCGGAAAAGCAGCTCACCGAAACCGGCCAGCCCACCTTCGCCGGTCTCGGCGGCCGGATGGAGCAGCTGCTGAGGCTCGCCGAGGAGGAGGCGTCGGAGATCATCGCCGCCGCTGAGCGCGACGCCGCCGAGATCCGCGGCCGCATCGACGGCGAGGTCGGCGGCCTCCGCGAGGACGCCGAGCGGGAGATCGCCGACCTGCGCGCGCAGGTGGACGCCGAAGTGACGGCGCTGCGCGAGCAGGCCGAGGCCGAGGTGCGGCAGCTCCGCGCCGAGGCGGCCCGCGAGTCCAAGGAGATGAAGGAGGAGGCGGAGCGTACCGCCACCCGCCTGCGTACCACGGCCGCCCACGAGGTCGCCGAGCTGCGCAGCTCCGCCGAGCGGGAACTCGCCGCCATGCGGGCCTCCGCCGACCGCGAGGTCACCGAGCTGCGCGCCGCCGCCAGCAAGGAGACCGACGAGCTCAAGGCGTCCACCAAGGTTCAGACCGACGAGATGCGCAAGGAAGCCGACCGCATCCTCGCCGAGGCCGAGGCCAAGAAGAACAAGATGATCGGCGAGGTCCAGGTCGAGATCGCGTCCAAGCGCGAGCAGTCCGAGCAGGAGGACGACGCCCGGCACAAGGCCGCCGCCGAGGCCATGCAGAAGCTCGTCAAGGAGGCCGAGAGCCGCGCGGAGGCCGCCGAGAAGCGGGCCAAGCAGATCGACGAGCTGGCCGAGCGCAAGCGCAAGGAGACCGACGAGCTCTGCAAGAAGCTCGAGGAGGAGGCGCGCGTCGGCCACGAGCGCAAGATGGCCGAGACCAAGTCGCAGTGCGACGCGCTGCTCGCCCAGGCTCAGGAGGAGGCCAAGCGGGTCACCCAGGCCGCCTTCGAGCAGCTCGAGGAGCTGACCACCCAGCGTGACCAGATCACCGGCCAGCTCGGTGCGCTGCGTGAGCTGCTGGGCAACCTGTCCTCGGGTCCGGGCAACGCCGCGGTGCGGCCGGCCGGCCAGCAGGGCGGCGGGCAGCAGGCCGCCAAGCCGGCGCCGCCGGCCGGGCAGCAGGCCACTCAGCAGGGCGGACGCCCCCAGGGTGGCGGCAACCCGCAGCGGCCGGGCGAGAAGAAGGTCGTGGACCTGGAGGAGCCGGCCAAGCAGCGCTGAACGACGAGAGCCTGATATTTCAGGCGGAAGCGGCACGTAGGCGTCGGCTCCTGTCGGCGTCTACGTGCCGTTATCGCCAGAGTCTGGAACGATACGGAACCATGGAGAAGGAGCCCCCCACCGAGCTGATTCCGCTACGTCCAGACCAGGTCGCCGGTCACGGCTTCGACGTGGTGCTCCGCGGGTACGACAAGCGCCAGGTCCAGCAGTACCTGGACCGTGTGGAGGCCGATCTCGCGGTGGCGATCGCCGACCGCGACGCGGCCGTGTCCCGTGTGAGTGCCCTCGAGCACCAGGCGCAGAACTTCCAGGTCGAACTGGAGAAGGCCCAACGCCGGGCCGCCGAGACGAGCGCCCCGAGCTACACCGGCCTCGGTGAACGCGTGCTCCAGCTGCTCAAGCTGGCCGAGGAGGAGTCGGCCGAGATCCGGGCCAGGGCGCACCAGGAGGCCGCCGAGATCCGCAAGAGCGCCGAGTCCGTCGTCGGCGAGGCCCGCCAGCGGGCGGCGAAGCTGGAGGCCGAGGCCGAGAACGCGCTCAAGGCGCAGCGCGAGCAGGCCGCCAAGGCGGAGCAGGAACGCGAGGCCGCGGCCCGGCGCAAGCTCGCCGAGCTGGAGCGGCAGGTCGAGACCAGGAACCGGGAGGCCACCGCCAACGCCGAGAAGCTGCGCCGGGAGACCGAGGAGCAGGCCAAGGCGATCATCACGGCGGCCCGCACCGAGGCGCAGCGCACCACCCAGCAGGCCAAGGCCGACGCCGACCTGCAGCGCGCGGACGCCCGCCGCGAGGTCGACGACCTGCGCCGGCAGCGCGACAGCATCGCCGCCCAGCTCCGCCAGCTCCGCGAGGTGCTCGGCAACCTGCCGGTGGCCGACGCGCTGGAGAGCATCGAGGAGAAGGAGCAGAGGGAGCCCGACAAGCCCGACGACAAGCCCGCCGACAAGAGTCCGGACAGGACCCCGGCGGTGACGGGTGACAAGACGGCCGAGATCACCACGATCAAGCCGGACGCGAAGCCGGCGGCGGACGCGGCCGGCACCGCCAAGCCCGGCGAGCAGGCCGGCAAGCCTGGCGGCCAGCGCGGGAACCAGCCCGGCGCCAGGTAGGTCGGCGACGGTCGGGTACCGAAGAGGACGTGCCGTGGGCAGCGCGACGAGCCAGCCGGGAGGGCAACCGGCCGGCCCCGCGCGCCACGCGACCGGTGTCCCCGGGCGGGCGGCAGCGAGCGGAGCGAGGGTGACGGCGTGAGCCTTCCGGGTGCCCGGCCGGCGTGGAACAGCGTGCGCCGGCTGCGGGACGCCGCGCAGCGGGCCAGGGACCGGGCCGCCACCGACGGCGGCCGGGAGCCGGGCGACCGGCCGGCCACCACCGCCCAGGTGGCCACGCCGGACGACCTGGCGGAGACGGCGGCGTCGATAGAGCTGCTGCGGTCGCTGCGCCGCTCGCCGTTCCGGTTCGCGTTCACGGCCGCGCTCGGCGTGGGCGTGGCGTACCTCCTGTACACCGCGTTCTTCCTGGCCCAGAACGTGCTGATCCTCATCCTGGTGTCGGCGATCCTGGCGATCGGCATCCACCCGCTGGTGATCCGGCTGGAACGGCTGGGCATGCGCCGCGGTCCCGCACTGGCGCTGGTGTTCCTCGGCGTGGCGGCGTTCTTCACCGCGTTCGGCTTCGCGGTGGTGCCACCGATCGTCAACGAGGTGAAGGCGTTCATCGACGCCGCCCCCGGGTACCTCCAGGACCTGCGCCGCAACCGCACCTTCCACCGGCTCGACGACCGCTACCACGTGCTCGACAAGCTCCAGGAGGTCGCCGTCCGGGAGGCCAAGGACCCGCAGATACTGGGCGGGGTGTGGGGCGTGGGCAAGGCGGTGTTCTCGGCCGTTCTCAACACCATCACCGTGCTGATCCTGACGCTGTACTTCGTCAGCTCGTTCGAGCGGATCAAGGGGCTGGTGTACCGGCTGGTGCCGGCCAGCCGGCGGCCGCGGGTGACCGTGCTGGGCGAGGACATCCTCAACCGGGTCGGCGGGTTCGTCAGCGGCGCGTTCACGATCGCGTTCATCGCCGGCGCCACCTCGCTGGTGTGGCTGCTCGCCCTGGGCGTCAAGTACGCGTGGGCGCTGGCCATGATCGTCGCGATCCTGGACCTGATCCCGCTGGTCGGCGCGACGGTCGGGGCGACGGTGGCGACCGCGGTGGCGTTCTTCCACTCGATACCGATCGGCATCGCCACGGGCCTGTTCTTCCTGCTGTACCAGCAGATCGAGAACTACCTCATCTACCCGAGGGTGATGAAGCGCTCGGTCGACATCTCGCCGGCCGCCGCGATCGTCGGCGTCCTGATCGGCGGCGCGCTGCTGGGCGTGGTCGGCGCGCTGATCGCGATCCCGATCTGCGCCGCCATCCAGCTCATCCTCAACGAGGTTGTCCTGCCCCGCCAGGACCAAACCTAGCCAGCCAGTCGGTGAGGGCCGCGACGACGGTGTCCGGGCGTTCCAGCGCGGTGAGGTGGCCGGAGCCCGGCACGGTGACCAGGGTGGCGTCCGGCAGCGCCGCCGCCATGGCCGCCGCGTCGTCCGGGGTGGTCAGCGTGTCCTCCTCGCCGACCAGGACGAGGGCCGGCACGTCGACGGCGCGGAGCGTGTCGAACGAGTCGGGCCGGGCCGCCATCGCCCGCTGCGCCCAGGCCACCGCGGCCGGCGGCGCGGCCCGCACCAGCCCGCGCACCCGCCCGGACACCAGCGGCCGCTCCGCCTTCGTGGTCGGGCCGACCAGCGCCGGCAGCACCGACTCCAGCAGCACGTCGCTGCTGCCGGTCTCCTCGGCGGCACGCGCGATCCGCTCCCGGTTCTCCGCCGCGGCCGGGGTGTCCGCGGACGCCTTCGTGTCGGCCAGTACCAGCCCGCGCAGGCGTTCCGGGTACCGCCGGGCGAACGCCATCGCCACGTACCCGCCCATCGACAGGCCGCCGAGCACCACCCGGTCCAGGCCGAGCCGGTCGAGCAGCGCGGCCACGTCGCCGGCCACCGCGTCCAGCGACGGCGGGTCGTCGCCGAGCGGCGAGCCGCCCCAGCCGCGCTGGTCGGGGGCGATCACCCGGCACCGGCCGGCCAGCCCGTCGGCGACGTCCAGCCACATGGCGGCGGGCAGCGGGAACGCGTGCAGCAGCACCAGCGGCGGGCCGTCGCCCGTGTCGTGGTGGTGCGGCTCGACGGTCATGGCCGGAAAGGTACCGCGCGTACCGGTGTCGCCCCGAGATGGTCGACGGCGAGCCGCGCGGCCCGCCCGATCAGGCCGTCCACCGGGCCGGGCCCCGGCCGGGACTCGGCGGCGCGGGTGTAGACGGCCACCGCGTACGCCCGCCCGTCCGGCATCCGCACCACCGCCGCCTCGTTGCGCACCACGCCCATCAGGCTGCCGGTCTTGCCGGCCACCAGCACCCCGGCGCCGTCCGGGTCGAACCCGCTGGCGATCCTGGCGCGGCCGAGCTGCCGGCCCATCACGTCACGGACGGCGGCGCAGGCCGGGTCGGGGCCGGCCGCGTCCCGCCAGATCAGGTCGAGCAGCGTCGTGGTCTCCCGCGGGGTGGAGACGGCCGTCGCCCTGTCCGGGTCGAACTCGTCGGCGTCGACGATCCCGCGCTGCATGGCCGTCATCTCGGCCGGATCCACGTCCGCCGGGTCGACCTTCTGGATCGCCCGCCAGCCCGGGTAGCCGGCGGACGCGGCCAGCGAGTCGAGCATCGCCCGGGTGTCCCCGGTGAGCCGGGTCCCGGACAGCCCGAGCGCGGCCAGCGTGCCCGTCACCGCGTCCGGCCCGCCGATCGCGGCCAGCACCGTGTCGGTGGCGGCGTGGTCGGACACCACCATCATCTGGGTGGCCAGGTCGCGCAGGGACATCTCGACGTCGTCGGCCAGCGCGGACAGCCCGGTCGGCCCCGGCGTGCGGTCGGCGGCCGGCACGCGTACCCGCCGCTCCGGCTCGACCCGCCCGGCGGCGACCTGCCGGTGGAACTCCAGCGCCACCCAGATCTTGAACACCGAGGAGGTCACCACCGCCTCGTCCGGGTCCACGGCGATCTCCCGGTCACCGCCCACCTCGCGGGCGTGCAGCCAGAGGGTGCAGCCGTGCGGGGCGAACAGCGCGCGCAGGCGGTCGGCGACGTCCGGCATGGGCCGACCGTACCGGGGCGATCCGGTCAGCCGTACCGCGGGCTGTTCCGGCCGCGCTGGAGGCGCGGGGCGCGGCGGTTCCGGGCGTTCCAGCACGGGCGGTGCCAGTGCCGGCGGTCCTCCAGCGCCTCGCCGTCCACCGGCCACGCCACCACGTGCGGGGTGGCCGGGCGGATCTCGTGGTCGCAGCCCGGGCAGCGGTACACCTTGGTGGAGGACGCGCCGGTGACCTCCCGCACCACCCAGTCGCCGTCACGCCAGGGCTCCACCCGCTCCCCCGCCGGACCGGCCCCGCTGGTCCGGGGCTCGTCGCGGCGGCGGCGATGGCGGCGGGGGCTCACCCCTCGAGGGTATCGAGCCGCCCCCCTCAGCCGGCCCAGCGCAGGCCGGCCAGTACCAGCGAGGCGTTCGGGACGTCGCCGACGAAGCTCACCATGAGCGTCCGCCCGTGGTAGTGCGGCACGCTGACGATGCCGGCGCACTCCGAGCCGGCGTGCCCGTCGACGGTGACCGGAGCGCGGGACCCGCCGCAGCCCGCGCCGGACGTGACGTCCCAGCTCACCTGGATTGAGCCGCCACCGGGACCGTCCGCCGACAGGGAGACCGGAACGCCGGTCGCCGGGATGCCGGTGCCCGCCTCGGCGATGTCGTACCCGGCCGGCAGGTAGCTCAGCCGGAACGGCACGGTCACCGGGTCGTGGAAGCCCTCGCGCAGGTGCGCCTTGACCGCCCTCGTGTCGCTGTCGGTGCCCCCCATCACGTACGCCTTCCGGCCGGACGGGAGGGTGACCGGATCGCCCGTACCGCCAGGCGGCTCGCCGCCGTCCTTGCCGAGCACGATGACCGTGATCTGGAAACCGCCGGTCCCGTAGGTGAGCTGCTCGCGACCCGGATCGGCGATCCGGGCGGTGAGCTTCCGCCCGCCGGGCGGCGGGACGACCCGGACGGTGGTCTCCAGGCCGGTGCCGCTTCCGCCCAGCACCGGCGGGCCGCCGTCGCCGCCGCGGTCGCGCAGGGTCACCGGGATGCCGACGGCGGCGAGGAGGGCGACGGCCGCCGCGGCGACCACCACGACGCGGCGCCGGCGGCGACGGCCGATGCCGGCGGCGACGGCCCGGTCCACCAGGCCGGCACCCTCCGGCGCCTCGGCCTGGTGCAGGTCGAGCGCGGACTTCAGGGCAGCTTCCAGCTTCGGGTCGGTCATGCCGTCCCTCCTTCCGAGGTGGCGGGCGCCAGCCGCTCGCGCAGTGCGGCGAAGGCGCGGAAGGCGTGTGTGCGCACGGTGACCGGCGCGCAGCCGAGCAGCTCGCCGATCTCGGCGTCGGTCAACCCCTCGTAGTAGCGGAGCACCAGCACGGCCCGCTGCCGGCGGGGCAGTGTCGCCAGCAGGGCCCAGACGGCGTCCCGCTCGACCAGGTCGGCGGCGGAGTCCGGCACGCTGGGCGAGGCCAGCTCGTCGCCGGCCGGCAGGTCGCGCCGCCACCAGGAGCGGCGCCGCCAGCCCAGGTAGTGGTTGGTGAGGATGCGCACGACGTACCGCTCCGGCCGCTCGGCCCGCTGCACCTTCGACCAGTTCAGGTAGGCGCGGGTGAGCGCCTCCTGGACCAGGTCCTCGGCCAGGTGCGGGTCGCCGGTGAGCAGGTGCGCGTACCGCAGCAGTGACGGCAGCCGCGCGGCGGCGAACTCGGGGAACTCCACACCTCTCAGAGCCCCGCGCGGGCCGTTTCCGTTGACGTCAGTACGTGCGGAATCCCCGACCGGTCTTGCGGCCCAGGTAGCCGGCGGTCACCAGGTGCTCCAGCAGCGGCGCCGGGGCGAAGCCGGGCTCGCGGTACTCCAGGTACAGCGTGCGCTCGATGGCCAGCGACACGTCCAGGCCGACCACGTCCAGCAGCTCGAACGGGCCCATCGGGTAGCCGCAGCCCACCTTCATCGCCGCGTCGATGTCGTCGGCGGTGGCGTAGTTGACCTCCAGCATCTTCACCGCGTCGTTGAGGTACGGGAACAGCAGCCGGTTGACCAGGAAGCCGGCCCGGTCGCCGCACACCACGCCGTGCTTGCCGAGCCCGGCGCAGACCGCCCTGGCGGTAGCCACCACATCGTCGCTGGTGGACACCGTGCGGACGATCTCGACCAGCTTCATCACCGGCGCCGGGTTGAAGAAGTGCAGGCCGACGACGTCGGCGGGGCGGCCGGTGACGGCGGCCATCTCGACCACCGGCAGGCTGGAGGTGGTGGTGGCGAGGACCGCGCCGGGCTTGGCGACCTTGTCCAGCTGGGCGAACAGCGCGGTCTTGGTGGCCAGGTCCTCCACCACCGCCTCCACGACCAGGTCGGCGGCGCCCAGGTCGTCGACGCTGGTCGTGCCGGCGATCCTGGCCAGCGTGGCGTCCCGGTCGGCGGCGGTCATCTTCTCGCGGGCGACCGCCCTGGCGGTGGACTTCTCCACGGTGGCGAGCAGGCCCTCCACCTTCTCCGGCGTCCTGGCCAGCACGGTGACCTCGTACCCGGCCTTGGCGAACACCTCCACGATGCCGGTGGCCATGGTGCCGGAGCCGACCACGCCGACCCGTTCGACGGCCCGCGCCGGTGCGGTGTCGCCGTTGGCGAGGGTCAGGTCGTCGGCCACCACGACCGGCGAGTCCGGGGCCTCGTAGGTGTAGAAGCCGCGGCCGGTCTTCCTGCCGTTCAGGCCGGCGGTCATCATCTGCTTGAGCAGCGGGTGCGGCGCGTGCAGGCGGTCGCGCCCCTGCTTGTACATCGTGTCGAGGATCTCGTAGGCGGTGTCCAGGCCTATCAGGTCGAGCAGCGCCAGCGGACCCATCGGCAGCCCGCAGCCGAGCGTCATCGCCGCATCGATGTCCTCGCGGGTGGCGTACCTGCTGTCGAACAGCTGCACGGCGTGGTTGAGGTACCCGAACAGCAGCGCGTTGGCGATGAACCCGGCCCGGTCGCCGACGGTGACGTCGACCTTGCCGAGCCGCTGGGCCAGGGCCTCCACGTCGGCGACCACGTCGTCGGCCGTGACGACCGTGGTCACCACCTCGACCAGCTTCATCACCGGCGCCGGGTTGAAGAAGTGGACGCCGAGCACGCGGGACGGTCGGTGGGTGGCGACCGCGATCTCGGTCACCGACAGCGACGAGGTGTTGGTGGCGAGGATCGCGTCCGGCTTGCAGATCCGGTCCAGCGCCGCGAAGACCTGCGTCTTCAGGTCCATCCGCTCGGGTACGGCCTCGATCACCAGGTCCACGTCGGAGAGCCGGTTCAGCGAGGTGGTGAACGCGATGCGGCCGAGCAGCTCGCGCTGGCCCTCCCCGGTGAGCTTGCCGCGCCGCACCGCGCGGTCGGTGGAGTGCTCGAGGTGGCCGCGCCCTCGGGCCAGTGCCACGTCGTCCACCTCGACGCCGACCACCGGGATGCCGCTGCGGGCGAACACCTCGGCGATGCCCGCGCCCATCGTGCCCAGTCCGACCACGCCGACCTTCTGGATGTCCCGCGCCATGCGCTGAGTTTCGCATGGGATGGCAAAGTGTGCGCGGCGCGGTACCCTAAGCCAGCAGCATTGCGGAAAGCTACCGACT
>JBJMIH010000228.1:0-12441 GCA_045806985.1 Mycobacteriales bacterium
AGGAGTCGAGCAGCTTGCGGATGTCCGGCGGCAGCGGCATCCGCCACGCCGGCTCGCCGGCCTTGTCGGCGGCGGCCGAGACCAGGTCGCAGAGCGCGTCGGAGCCCATCAGCCCGGACACCCGCTGGCCGAGCGCCACCACTTGGCCGCCGGTGAGCGTGGACACCTCGATCAGGTAGTCCACGCCGTCCTCGCACGCCCTGACGATCGCGTCGGCGAGCACCAGCCGGCCCTCGGCGTCGGTGTTGTGCACCTCGACGGTCTTGCCGCCGCGGATGACCAGCACGTCGCCGGGCCGGTACGCGCTGCCGGACAGCAGGTTCTCGGCCAGCGGCAGGTAGGCCCGCACGGTCAGCGGCAGCTTGAGGGTGGCCAGCGCCAGGGTGGCGCTGAGCACGGCGGCCGCGCCGGACATGTCGCTCTTCATCTCGCCCATGCCGGACGGCGGCTTGATCGAGATGCCGCCGGAGTCGAAGGTGATGCCCTTGCCGACCAGCGCGACCGTGGCGACCGGGTTCTCGCCCTGGTAGGTGAGGGTGACCAGCCGGGGCGGCCGGTCCGAGCCGGAGCCGACGCCGAGGATGCCGCCGTACCCGCCCTCGGCCAGCTCCACCTCGTCGAGCACCTCGACCTCCAGGCCGGCCTCCCGGGCCAGCTCGGCGGCCTGCTCGGCGAGTACCGGCGGGGACAGCTCGTTGGGGGCGGCGTTGACCAGGTCGCGGGCCAGGTGGACGGCGCCGGCGGACACCTTGGCGCGGTGCGCGGCCGGCTCGGCGGCCTCGACGGCGGCCTCGTCCGGGAGCGCGATCAGCACCCGGCCGACCGGCGCCTTCTTCCCGTTCGCGGAGACGGTGCGGTACCGGTCGAAGTCGTACGCGCCGAGCAGCGCGCCCTCGGCGAGGGCACGCACGTCCAGCCCGCCGGCCACGAACGCGACCGTCTCCCGGCCGGCGAGCGCGCGGACGGCCGACCCGGCGGCCCGGCGTACCGTCTCCTCCTCGGCGTCGCCGGGGTCCTTGCCGAAGCCCACCGCCACCAGGGTGGGCGCGGCCAGCCTGCCGAACGTGGCCATCCTGGTCACCTCGCCGACCGCGCCGGTCGCCCCGAGCGCGGCCAGCGCCGCGGGCAGCCCGCCGTCGAACGCGGCCACCACCGCCTCCCCGCCGGGCAGCGGCTCCGGCCCGTCGTCGCCCTGGGCGAGTCCGATGACGAGCGCGTCGGCATCCAGTTCCGCGGCGGGAGTGCCGGTGAGGGCCAGGTGAGCGACCACGTTGTGTCCATCCCTATTGATGAGATCCGCTTTTGATCGATGTCCGGGCCGATGCTACGCAAGCACCTGGGTGCGATAACGTCCGAGCCCATGACGGATCTGTTGCGGTCGCCGCTGCATGCCCGGCACGCGGAGCTCGGCGCGAGGTTCGCCGAGTTCGGCGGCTGGGAGATGCCGCTGGAGTACGCCGGCGGCGGGGTGATCGCCGAGCACACCGCGGTCCGTCAGGCTGTCGGCGTCTTCGACGTCTCCCACCTCGGCAAGGCGCTGGTGACCGGGCCGGGGGCGGCGGAGTACGTCAACGCCTGCCTCACCAACGACCTGAACCGGATCGCTCCGGGTAAGGCTCAGTACACGCTGTGTTGCGACGATGCGACCGGTGGTGTGGTCGACGACCTGATCGCCTACCTGCGCGGCGACGCCGAGGTGTTCCTCATCCCGAACGCCGCCAACACCGCCGAGGTGGTCCGCCGGCTGGCCGCCGCCGCGCCGGCCGGGGTGACCGTGGCCAACCAGCACCGGGACTACGCGGTGCTGGCCGTGCAGGGACCCGGCTCGGCCGCGCTGCTGGCGGAGCTCGGCCTGCCCACCGGGCACGACTACATGAGCTTCACCGCGTCGACGTGGCGGGACACGTCGCTGACCGTGTGCCGCACCGGGTACACCGGCGAGCACGGGTACGAGCTGGTGGTGCCGGCCGCCGAGGCGGGGCCGGTGTGGGACGCGGTGGTGGCGGCCGGCGCGCAGCCGGCCGGGCTCGGCGCCCGCGACACGCTGCGCACCGAGATGGGGTACCCGCTGCACGGGCACGAGCTGTCCCTGGACGTCACGCCGGTGCAGGCCCGCTGCGGCTGGGCGGTCGGCTGGGACAAGCCGGCGTTCTGGGGCGCCGACGTGCTGCGCGCCGAGCGGGCGGCCGGCCCGGCGCGGCGGCTGTGGGGGCTGGACGCGGTGGACAGGGCGATCCCGCGCGCCGGCATGGCGGTACGCGACGGGTCCGGCGCCGAGCTGGGCACCGTCACCTCCGGCACGTTCTCGCCGACGCTGAAGAAGGGCATCGCGCTGGCACTGCTGGACGCGGCCGTCGCCGAGAACGCCGAGGTCGTCGTCGACGTGCGCGGCCGGCCGGCGCGGATGGCGGTGGTGAAGCCGCCGTTCGTCACCCCCTCGGTACGGTAGGAAGGGTGACTGGAACGCGGATCCTGCTCGTCGGGATGATGGGCGCCGGGAAGACGACCATCGGAAGGGCCATCGCGACCCGCACCGGCTGGCAGTACCTGGACAACGACGAGCTGGTGCAGCGGCTCACCGGCCGGACCGCGCCCGAGCTGGCCGCCGAGGGCGAGCAGGTGCTCCGCGAGGTCGAGGCCGGTGCCATGCGGGCGGCGATCGAGCTGCCGCCGCCGGTGGTCGCCGGCATCGCCGGCGGCGTGGTGCTGGACCCGGCCAACCGGGAGAAGCTGATGGCCGCCCGCGAGGTGGTCTGGCTGCGGGCCAGCCACCAGACGCTGACCAGGCGGGTGGGCACGGGCGAGGGCAGGGCGTGGCTCAGGCCCGACCCGGCCACCGCCATCGAGCGGCTGGCGGCCGCGCGCGAGCCGTACTACCAGCAGGTCGCCGACCTGATCGTGGACGTGGACGGCAAGGCGCCGGGCGCGATCGCCCGCGAGGTGCTGGCCGGCGTGTCCGGGGTGCCGGACGAGACCGTGTCCTGAACCACACCGGGCCCACGCCAGGAACATCCGCCTGCCGGTACGCGTCGCCCCTTATGGAGACGGTGCGAATCGAAAGGACGGTATGGCTGGGAACGGCCCCAAGATCGAACTGAGTGTGACCCAGGTGGCGGCCGCCACCCTGGCGGCCGTGTCGGCCGCGGCGGCGGCCTCGTTCCTCGGGGTCGCCGGCACGATCGTCGGCGCGGCCGTGATGAGCACAGTCGCCAGCCTCGGCCAGGCCGTGTACGGGCACTCGCTGCGCCGGGGCCGGGAGCGGATCAGGGCCGTGCTGCCGGTCACCCAGTCGGTACCCACACTGGCCGGCAGGGACGCGCCGACCGCGGCGGCGGAGCGGCCGCCGATCGGACAGGACCGGCCGACCGCCGACGCGCCGCCCGCGGACACGGACCAACCGCCTGCGGATGCGGACCGGCCGGCCGGGCCGGCGCGACCCGGCTGGCGGCGGTTCACCGCGGTCGCGGCGCTGGTGTTCGGGCTGGCGCTGGCCAGCGTCACGGCCATCGAGCTGGCCACCGGCAAGCCGTTCTCCGCCCTGTTCGGCGGCTCGCACCAGCGCGGCTCCACGCTGTCGCACGTGGTCGGCGGGTCCGGCTCCGGCTCCGACCGCCACGACCACCGCTCGCCGTCCACCCCGACGACCCCGACCCGGACCGGCGAGTCGGGCGGGCCGGCCGGCCAGTCCGGCAGCCCGAGCCCCACACCGTCCGGCGGCAGCCCGTCCCCGACGCCGACCCACTCGCCGACCGGCGAGCCGACCCCGTCGCCGTCCGGCGGCGCCCCGAGCGAGGCGCCGACCCAGGCGCCCACCGGCGGTACCGTGCCGGAATGACGCCGCCGACGACGCCGGGGTGGGAGTAGCGCCCGCCACCCGGCGCGGGGATGCCGGGCGGCGGGCGGGGGCGTCCCTACAGCGGCGGGAAGCCCTCGATCGGAGTGGCGTTGGCGGTGATCGCGGCGCCGTCCAGGAAGGTCGCGGTCACCGTCGCCCCGGCGCCCACCGGAGTCTTCGCGGAGGTCGAGACGCAGTCGGTGGCGGTGTGCACGGTGCCGTTGGCGCCGGCGCCGTGCGCGTGCCTGGTGTTCTCGGAGACGAAGAACTGGCTGACCGCGACGTCCATGTCGGCCCTGTCCGGGGACGTCGAGCCGTCCGGCGAGAAGAACCGCGCCGTGGACTCGCCCGAGAAGCAGAAGAAGTTGGGACCGCTGACCATGATGAGGGTGAGCTCGCCGCTGATCGCGTGCGAGCCGTCCGAGGCGAAGTAGTCGGTGGTCTGGGACTGGACGGTGATGTCGTTCGGCGCCGCCGCCGCGGGCGCGGCCGCCGCGGTGGAGACGCTGGCCACGATGATCGCGGTGGCGGCACCGAGGAGGATCGCGAGCCGGCGCAGGTTTCCGGTGATGCCCATATGAGGGTCCTTTCGCTGGACTGGTGCGGCCATCGTCGGGCCGGGGCGCCCAGTCGCCGTCCAGCGAACGTTCAGCGCGCGTTCAGCACGGTCTGGAGCACGGCCAGCGCCAGCGCGGCGCCGGTGCCGTCGTCCAGTCGCAGGTCGAGGGCGAGCACCGGGTCCAGGCTGAGCTCCTCGAGCGCCTTGCGCTGCGGGCCCGCGGCGCCCCGGTCGGCGGCCAGCCACCAGTCCACCGCGCCGGGCGCCAGCCGGGCCGCGCCCAGCGCCGCCGCGACCGCGCCCAGGCCGTCCAGCAGCACCGGTGTCCGCCGTACCGCCGCCTGGAAGCACACCCCGGCCAGCCCGGCGACCGTCGCGTCGCCGGCCACGGTCAGCACCGCCATCGGGTCGTCGCGCCGCCCGCGCAGCGCGCGCAGGGTGTCCCGGACGATGCCGGTGGTACGGACCCAGGCCGCGTCGTCGAAGCCCCGGTCGGCGGCCTTGGCCGGCTCGGTCCAGGTGAACGCGGCGACCAGCGCGGTGGCCCGGGCCGGGTCCCCGATCCCGGCCACCATCAGCAGGTCCGCGCCGGAGTCGACCTCGGTGTCGGCCAGCGCCCGGCCGGTGTCGAACGCCGCCGCCTCGTCGTCGCCCGGCTCCAGCCGGCGCGCGTCCAGCCCGGCCACCGGTTCCGGCCCCGCCGACACCAGGACCGGGCGGGTGAACGGCGCGGCGCCGGACTCGCGTACCGCCGCCACCCAGTCGACGAGCGTGGCCAGCCGGCCACGCCGCGCGACGTCCACCGGCCCGTCGGTCTTCTGCGGTGCCCCGACCAAAGCGGCGAGAGCCGCGGCGTCCTCTGCGGTCACCCGCACATCTTCGCCTACGGCTCGGTGAACGTGACGGGCGCGTCGAACGCGGCCCGCCGGGCGGCCCTGCGCAGGGCGCCCAGCACCGGCCGGGCGGCCAGGGCGGTGAGCGCGAAGTTCACGGTGGCGCGGGGAACGTCCCAGCCCAGCGAGGTGGTGAGGTGGTAGGCGAGGTACCGGCGCAGGTTGTCCCACACCGGGTCGCCCGGCACGAACGCCAGGCTGGCGCGCAGCTGGCCGGTGGTGAGGTACGGCCAGAACGCCATGTCGATGATGAGGCCGTAGAGCAGCCCGGCGAACGCGGCGTACCCGGCCACCATGGCCACCTCCGGCCAGCCCCGCACCCGGCGCGGGAGCAGCCCGGCGCCGAACCCGACCCAGGCCGCGCCCAGCATCTGGTACGGCAGCCACGGCCCGACCCCGGCGGTGAGCAGCGCCGAGGTGAACAGCGTCAGCGCGCCCAGCACGAACCCGAAGCCGGCCCCGAGCGCCCGCCCGGCCAGCACCATCAGGAACCACACCGTCTCCACGCCGGCGGTACCGGCGCCGAGCGGCCGCAGCGCCGCGCCGGCGGCCGACAGCACGCCGAGCAGGGCGACCGCCTTGGCGTCCATGCCGCCGTCGGCGATCTCGGCCAGCACCACCGCCACCACCAGCCCGAGCAGGCCCACGAACAACCACGGCGCGTCGGCGGTGTGCCCCAGGCCGCTGCGCCGCCCCACGAACAGCGGCCAGGTGAAGCCGGCCACCCCGACCGCCGAGGCCAGCGCGAGCGTCGCCGCCGCCCGCGCCCGCAGCCGTACGGCCCGCACCCGCACCCGCGCCCGCGCTGCCGCCGTCACGCCCGGCTCCCGCCACGATCAAGGCGTTGTGCCCGTGTTGTCGCATGAAAACGCGGGCACAACTGCTTGATCGTGACCAGGCTGTCGCGGCGGGGGGTCACGGCGAGGCCTCCAGCGCGGCGGCCACGTCGGCGACGGTGAGCCAGGGTGCGGGCGCGAGCACCTTCGCCACCTGGGGCGCGAACGCGGGGGAGTGGGTGATCACCTCGCGGGTGGGGCCGTCCGCCACCACCTCACCGTCGGCGAGCACGACGGTACGGTCCGCGACCTCGGCCGCCAGCTCGACGTCGTGAGTGGACAGCACCACCGCGTGGCCTGCGGCGGCCAGCTCCCGGACCACCTCCACCAGCCGCGCCTTGGCCGTGTAGTCCAGCCCGCGGGTCGGCTCGTCCAGCAGCAGCAGGGGCGGGGCAGCACCCATCACCACCGCGAGGGCGAGCGCCAGCCGCTGCCCCTCGGACAGGTCGCGCGGGTGCAGGCCGGGGTCGACCGGGCCGGCCAGCCGGGCGAACAGCGCCGCGGTCCGGTCGGGCGCGCGGGTTCCCGCGCACTCGGCGGCCACGCTGTCGGCGTACAGCAGGTCGGCGGCGTCCTGCGGCACCAGGCCGACGGCGCCGAGCAGGTCGGCGCCGCGCAGCCGGGCCGGGTCGCGCCCGGCCACCCGTACCGTGCCGGCCGCCGGCGTGACCAGCCCGACCAGGCTGCCCAGCAGGGTGGACTTGCCGGCCCCGTTGCGGCCCATCAGCGCGACCACCTCGCCGGCGACCAGGTCCAGGCCGACGTCGCGGAGCGCGACCAGGTCGCCGTACCGGGCGGTGAGGCCGCGGGCGGTGGCCGCGACGGTCCCGCCGCCGGCCGGCGCCGGGGCGGGCGGGACGTGGCCGGCCAACCGCTCCCGCAGCGGGCCGGCGCGGCGGCGGGCGTCCCGCACCGACACCGGCGGCGGCGTCCAGCCGGCCAGTCGGGCCAGCCCGACCACCGGCGGGTACACCGGCGCGTCGGCGAGCACCTCGGCGGGCGGGCCGACCCGCGGGGCCGCGCCGCCGCCCGGCAGCAGGACGAGGCGGTCGGCGTACTGCACGACCCGCTCCAGCCGGTGCTCGGCCAGCAGCACGGTCAGGCCCAGGTCGTGCACCAGCCGTTGCAGCACGGCCAGCACGTCCTCGGCGGCTGGCGGGTCGAGGGCGGACGTCGGCTCGTCCAGCACCAGCACCCGGGGGTGCGCGGTGAGCACCGCGCCGATCGCCACCCGCTGCCGCTGCCCGCCCGACAGTGTCTGGAGTGGACGCCCGCGCAGGTCGGCCAGGCCGAGCACGTCCAGGGTGTCCTCGACGCGCCGGCGCATGGTGGCCGGCGGCAGGCCGAGGCACTCCATCCCGTACGCCAGCTCCTCCTCGACCGTGTCGGTGACGAAGCCGGCGGCCGGGTCCTGGCCGACCAGCCCGACCACGTCGGCGAGTTCGCGCGGCGGGTGGGTGCGGGTGTCCCGGCCGGCCACGGTGACGGTGCCGGCGAGGGTCCCGCCGGTGAAGTGCGGCACCAGCCCGTTCACCGCCCGCAGCAGGGTCGACTTGCCGGCCCCGGTCTGCCCCACGACCAGGCACATCTCGCCCTCGGGCACCTCCAGGCTGACGTCGGCCAGCACCGGCGCGGACGCGTCCGGGTAGGTGACCGTCACCCGGTCGAACCTGATCACGCCAGCACCGTCCGGGGCGCGGGCGGGGTGAGCACGCCCGGCGCGGCGGCGACCAGCGCGCCGAGCACCGGCAGGACCGGCAGCGGTGGCCAGGCCAGCGGCGCGGTCGGCGGGTGCATCCCGGTCGCCGGTGCCACCGCGAAACACGCCGCCACCAGCACCCCGGCCGCCACCGCCACCAGTTCGGGCGGCTGCCAGCGGTCGGGCCGGTACCGGGTGCGCGCCACCCGCCGCCCGCCGAGCACCAGCCCGGCCACGGCCAGCGCCACGCCGGCGGCCAGCGCCGGCCCGCCCAGCACCGCCGGCGTGGTGCCGTCGAGCAGCCCGTACACGCCCACGCACAGCCCGAGCAGGCCACCGAGGGTGAGCGCGCCGGTGGCGGTCCGCAGCGCGCGCGGCGCCGCGGCCCGCCGGCCGTACCCGCGCGAGTCCATCGACGCGGCCAGCGACACCGACCGCTCCAGGGCCTCCTCCAGCACCGGCAGCGCCATCCCGCGCAGGGCCCGCAGGCCCCGGTCCGGAAGGCCGCGCAGCCGGCGGGCGGCCCTGATCCGGCGCACCACCACCAGCGACTGCGGTACCAGCGAGAACGCCACCACCACGGCGACGCCGGCCTCGTACAGCGCGCCGGGCAGCGCCCGCACCAGGCGTACCGGGCTGGCCAGCGAGTTCGCGGCGCCCACGCACACCAGCATGGTGGCCAGCCGCAACCCGTCGTAGCCGGCGGCCAGCACGCCCTCCACGGTGACCGGCCCGCCCAGCCGTACGCCCACCATCCAGTGCGGCAGCGTCACCTGCGGCAACGCGACCAGCTGGTGATCGCCGGTGGGCGCGCCGAACACCGCGAAGAACACCACCCGCAGCGCCACCGTGATCAGCCCGAACCGCAGGAAGACCAGGTACGCCCTGGCCCACGGCGCGTCCGACCGGCGCGAGGCCACCACGAACCCGGCCACCGCCACCAGCACGGCCAGCAGCAGCGGGTTGGTGGTGCGGCTGGCGGCGGCGGCCATACCCAGCGCCCACAGCCACCACGCTCCGGGATGCAGCGGCCGCGGCAGGACCCACCCCGCCGCGCGTCTCATTGCCCTTCCCGGTTCGCTTCGCCGCGCGGATTCATGCCGTGTCGCTCCCGCTCACGGGGAGCGCCGTCGCCGCCGGGTGTACGGGACGACGGCGGCCGCGCCGACCGCGGCGAGGCCGGCGGCGGCCAGGCCCACCAGGCCCGGGTCGGTGTGCGGCTTCGGCTGCCGGTCGGAGACGAGGTCGCGGCTGGTCACGCCGCCCTGCTCGGTGTCGCGCAGCCGCCTGACCAGGTCGACGCCGCCGTACGCCTTCGGGTCCCGGCCGACCGCGTGGTTGACCAGGATCAGGTCGGCCAGCGCCTCGGGGAGGTCGCGGCCGGCGCTGTCGCGTACCCACCTCCTCATCCGGTCGATCATGGTCACCGACGCCTCGTCGGCCTCGGCCCTGTCCACCTTGGCGGCGGCGAGCGCCATGATCGCCCAGCAGGTCTGCTCCAGATCGTCGCCGGCCAGCAGGTTGCCGTGCGCGCGCAGCGTGGCGGCGAGGTACGCGGCCCCGGCCTGGGCGGCCTGGGCCGGCTCCCTGGCGCAGCGGACCGGGTGTGCGGCCACGTGCTTGGCCGGGTCGGCGGGCAGCAACTGCCTGCCGAGCGCGAGCACGGCGACGGCGGTGGTGTCGCCGTCGCCGTGGACGCTGCCGCGCTCGGCGGCCGGGCCGTCGCAGCCGACCTGGACGCCGCGCAGGTACGCGTACGCCCGGCCCGGGTCGGCCTTGGCGGCGAGCATCCCGGTCACCGCGTACGCCGTCGCCCGCGGGTCGCTCGCCGTGCCGCCGGGGGCGGCCGGCCAGCCGCCGTCCGGACGCTGCCGCGCGCGCAGCCAGGCGACCGCCCTGCCGACCCGTTCGGGCTGGTCAGAGGCGGTACGGACGGCCGGGGCCGCGGTGATCGCCTGGACGGCCAGCGCGGTCGCGACGATGTCCTCGCCGGCGGGGTCGCAGGGCCGCCCCGGTTCGCGGTACGTCGGGAAGCCGCCGTCGGCGCACTGCTGGTCGCGCAGCCAGTCGTAGGAGCGGGTACCGGCGAGCACGCCGGCGGTACGCAGCGCGGTGATCGCGAGCGCCTGCCGGGCCACGCCGCCGCGGCTCGGGTCCTGCGCGCCGAACAGGCCGGCCGGCAGGGGGCCCGCCGCGCGTGCCGGGACGGCCGCTGCCAGCGCGAGCAGCCCGGCGGCCAAGCCCGCGGCCAGGCCTGCGGTGAGGAGGCGGATGCGTGCCACGAGTTCCCTTCGCTCGTCGCCTGCGATGATGGCACACCGTGAGTGGAGCTTTGAGGAGGGGCGGATGACCTGGACGTGGCGGTACGAGAACGCCGAAGGCACCCCGGTGAGCGGGCCGGCGGTGGAGACCTTCAGCACCCGTTCGGACGCCGAGACGTGGCTGGGCGAGAGCTGGCAGGACCTGCTTGGCCAGGGCGTCCTGCAGGTGTCGCTGCTGGAGAACGGGACCGTCGCGTACACGATGCCCCTCACCCCGGAAGACGAGGAGTGAGGGGCGGCGGCATCCGCTAGGAGCTAGGGCCGGGGACGTGGGCTCTGCGTGAGCTCGGCGTCACGGACGATCGCGTCGCCGAGCACCGAGTCGATCTCGGCCAGCAGGTCGGCCTCCAGCGTCACGCCGGCGGCCTTGACGTTCTCCCGTACCTGCTCGGGCCGGGACGCGCCGATGATCGCGGCCGACACGTTCGGGTTCTGCAGCGTCCAGGCGATGGCGAGCTGGGCCATGCTCAGCCCGGCCCGCTCGGCCAGCGGCCGCAGCCGCTGCACGCTCGCCAGCACGTCGTCGTCCATGAACCGGGCGATCATCTGCGACCCGGACGGATCGGTGGCCCGGGAGCCGGCGGGCGGCTCCGCGCCCGGCCGGTACTTGCCGGTGAGCACGCCCTGCGCGATCGGCGACCAGACGATCTGGCCGAGGCCCTCGCGCTCGCACAGCGGGACCACCTCGGTCTCGATGACCCGCCACAGCATGTTGTACTGCGGCTGGTTGGACACGATCCGGTCGAAGCCGTGCGCGTCCGCGATCTCCAGCGCCCGCTGGATCTCCTCGGCCCGCCACTCCGACACGCCGACGTACAGCACCTTGCCCTGCCGTACCAGGTCCTCGAACGCCCGCAGGGTCTCCTCCAGCGGCGTCTCGTAGTCGTACCGGTGCGCCTGGTACAGGTCCAGGTAGTCGGTGCCGAGGCGGCGCAGCGAGGCGTGGCAGGACTCGATGATGTGCTTGCGGCTGAGGCCGCGGTCGTTCTGGCCGGAGCCGGTCGGCCAGTACACCTTGGTGAACAGCTCGATCGACTCGCGGCGCACCCCCTTCAGCGCCTTGCCCAGCACCGACTCGGCCTTGGTGCCGGCGTAGACGTCGGCCGTGTCGTACGTGGTGATCCCCTCGTCCAGCGCGGCCCGCACGCACTCGATCGCGGTGTCCTCCTCGACCTGCGAACCGTGCGTGAGCCAGTTGCCGTACGCGATCTCGCTGACCTTCAGGCCGGTGCGGCCCAGGTGACGGAAGTCCATGGTTCCCGAGCCTACGATGCCTGCCGGCGCCAGCCCGCCGGCACGTCGTTCGGCCGGGCGGTCTTGGCCGGGTCGGTCTCGACCCAGCCGCCCAGCATCCTGTCGATCTCCGCGAGCAGCGCCGGGTCGAGCCGCACGCCGGCCGCGGCCGCGTTGTCCTTCACCTGTTCGGGCCGGGAGCCGCCGATGATCGCGGCCGACACGTTCGGGTTCTGGAGGGTCCACGCGATGGCGAGCTGCGCCGTGCTGAGTCCGGCCTCGGCGGCCAGCGGGACCAGCCGCTGGACGGCGGCGAGCAGGTCGTCGGAGAGCAGCCGCTGGATGAAGCCCTGGCCGAGCCCGTCGGTGGCGCGCGAGCCGGGTGGCGGCGCGGCGCCCGGCCGGTACTTGCCGGTCAGCACGCCCTGCGCGACCGGCGACCAGACGAGCTGGCCGAGGCCCTCGCGCTCGCACAGCGGCAGCACCTCGGCCTCGATGACCCGCCACAGCATGTTGTACTGCGGCGTGTTGGAGACGATCCGGTCGAAGCCGCGGGCCTCGGCGATCTCCAGCGCGGCGGCGATCTGGTCGGCCCGCCACTCCGACACCCCGACGTAGAGGACCTTGCCCTGCCGGACCAGGTCCTCGAACGCCCGCAGGGTCTCCTCCAGCGGCGTCTCGGTGTCGTACCGGTGCGCCTGGTAGAGGTCGACGTAGTCGGTGCCGAGGCGGCGCAGCGAGGCGTGGCAGGACTCGAGGATGTGCTTGCGGCTGAGGCCGCGGTCGTTCGGGCCGTCGCCGGCGGGCAGGTACACCTTGGTGCACAGCTCGACCGACTCGCGCCGGACGCCGCGCAGCGCCGTGCCCAGCACGGTCTCGGCGCGGCCGCCCTGGTACCGGTCGGCGGTGTCGAACGTGGTGATGCCGGCGTCCAGCGCGGCCCGCACGCACTCGATCGCCGTCTCCTCCTCGACCTGCGAACCGTGGGTGAGCCAGTTGCCGTACGCGATCTCGCTGACCTTCAGGCCGCTGCGGCCCAGCCGTCGGAACTCCATGACCGCCGAC
>JBJMIH010000229.1:0-18911 GCA_045806985.1 Mycobacteriales bacterium
GCACCGCCCCGACGATCAGCACCACCACCGGCACCGGCAGCAGCGCCGCCTCCCCCGCCCGCGTCATCCGCGCAGCGCACGCATCTCGTCGGCGTCCAGCGTCCGGTAGTGCTGGGCCACCCTGACCACCACGGTGAGGAACACGGCGGTCACCGCGACACCGATGACGATCGCGGTGAGGCAGAAGTTCTGCAGCACCGGGTCGGCGAACCGGCTGCCCTTCGGGGCCTGGACCAGCACCGGCGCGGTCGAGTCCTTCCGGTACGCCATCGACACCAGCAGCAGGTACGTCGAGGACTCCATCAGCGACAGGCCCATCACGATCTTGACCAGGTTGCGCCGGCTCAGCACCGTGTACAGGCCGGTGCAGAACAGCGCGGCCGCCACCAGGTAGTTCACGACGATCATCGCTCGCCCTCCCGGTCGGAGTCGGAGTCGGGCGCCCAGTCGTGGCGCATCCCGAGCAGCGCGAACACCGTCAGCGTCAGCCCGGTGCCGACCTCGACCAGCTCGGCCACCGAGAACGCCTGCACGATGCCGCCGGACCGGATCGTCTGCGGCGGCGCCAGCGGCAGCCAGTTCGCCCAGAACGAGCCCTTCAGCACCAGCCCGAGCACGCCGATCGCGCAGATCGCCAGCGCGCCGCCCAGTTCCAGCGGCTCCACCAGGCCCGGCCGGACGACCCCGCGCACCCGGCGGTACCCGAACGCCGCGTACACCAGCAGCACCGCGCCCAGCAGCACCGCACCGCCGGGGAAGCCGCCGCCCGGCGAGTATCCCCATGCCACCAGATAGAGCCCGGCGACCAGCAGCACCGGCAGGACCACCCGGACACCGGACCGCACCACGATCGTCATGCCCTGGGCGGTCTCCGGGCCCGGCGCGCCCAGCTCCTCCGCGTCCGGGGTCTCCGGGGCGTCCCCACCGCCGCGCTCGATCTCCTCGGCCAGCCGGGCCGCCCGCTCGTCGTCGTCGGTCCGCTCGTGCGGGTCGTACTGCTCCTGCTCCTTCCGGCCGGCGGTGGCCTCGCCGAGGAAGCCGCGCCGCGGCTCCCGGGTGCGGGCCAGCAGCGCCACCCCGACCACGGCCGCGAGCAGCAGGAACGTCTCGCCGAAGGTGTCGAATCCGCGGGTGCCGTACACCACCTCGTTCACCGGCTCGGTGAGGTGCCAGCTCGGCAGGGCGACCCTCAGCGCGTACCTCGCCACGGCCGGCAGCGGCGCGCTCTCCCGCGGCAGTCGCACCAGCGCGGCGGCGAGCACGGCGCCGGTGCCGGCGGCCAGCAGGGCGGCGAGCGCGGGCCGGTGGTGGCGGGTCAACGCTCCCCCTGATCGCCCACGTTCTCGCCGAACTCGTCCCCGCCCAGCTCGTCCGGGTCCACCACCGCGCGGGTCTTGCCGATGGCCACCAGGTACAGCACCGGCAGCGCGATCGCGCCGACCGCGACCTCGGCGTGCGCCACGTCCGGCGCGCCCAGCGTGACGAACAGCAGCGCCAGCACGGTGCCGAGGGCGGACAGCGCCATCGTCGCGCCGTTGAGGTTGCGCAGCCGCACCACCAGCACGGCGGCGCCCAGGATCAGCGCCAGGCAGGTGTAGTCGAGCACCCAGAACATCAGTCCCGCTCCCTGCTCTCTTTCACCTGGTCGAGCACTGCGCCGCGCCACATCGGGACGCCGGCCTTGTACGCGGCGCGGGCCAGCGCGTGCCCGGACAGCGGGTTCATCACCAGCAGCAGCACGGCCACCAGCAGCGCGCGGGTGCCGTACGGCGAGTACGCGCCGGCCCCGACGACCAGCGCCAGCAGCGCCGGCAGGGTGCCCATCGTGACGTTCTTGGACGAGCACTGGATGCGGGTGTACACGTCCGGCATCCGCAGCACGCCGACCGCGCCGGACAGCGAGAACAGCAGCCCGAGCACGGCCAGGGCGGCGACGACGGCGGTGGTCACAGCAGCCCCCGTTCCAGGTAGCGGGACCAGACGATGGTGCCGAGGTAGCTGAACGAGCCCATCCAGAGCGCCACGTCGAGGTACACCGTGCGCCGGGTGGCGGCGGCGACGAACAGCACCGCGAGGGTGGCCTGGGTGGCGATCGTGTTGAGCGCGACGATCCGGTCGCAGATGGTGGGTCCGAGGCCGAGCCGGACCAGCAGCAGCGCGGCGATCGCGGTCTCGGCCACCGCCACCGTCCAGAACAGCGTGGTCACAGCAGCTCCTCCACGGGGCCGTTGACCGCGGCGCGGTTGCGCTCCGGATCCGCGGAGTCCACCTCGACCGTGTGGTACTGCAACCGGCGCGCGTGCACGTCGACGTCGACCAGCTGGTTGTCCACGATCAGCGACGTCACCACGCCGACGGCGGCGAACTGGGCGGCGGTCTCCGCCGCGGTCGGTACGACGAGCATCCCGGACGGCACGTGCGGGTGCGGCGAGGCGACCTTGCGGGCGAGCTTGACGTTGGCGACGGCGCTGCGGGCCACGGCGCGGCCGGCGAGCGCCAGCAGCCGGCCGAGCCGGCGCGGGTCGAGCAGCAGCCAGAGGCGGACGACCGGGCCCAGCGGCGCGAGTGCCACCGCGACCAGCGCGGCCACCACGGCCCCGACCGCGAGCTGTTCCACGGTCGCCGTCCAGGTCAGCAGCACCCAGGTCAGGTACGCCCAGACCCACAAGGCCAGCTGGCGCATGCCCACTCACCCCGCCCCGAACGTACCGCGAGTGATCGCCTCCCGCCCCCGGAACGACGGAAGCGGCCCACCTCACCCCCACCGACCTCGCATGAGTGCGCCAGCGGCGCCCGGACCGGCCGGGAAGCCCGTGGGCGGGTGTCAGCCCCGGTTGCGGTTGCGGGCGCGGATCTTGTCCCGGTCGTGGGCGGGGAGGACCACCTTGCGCATCCGGATCGCGGCCGGGGTGACCTCCACGCACTCGTCCTCGCGGCAGAACTCCAGGGCCTGCTCGAGGTTCACGGCACGCGGCGGGATCAGCCGCTCCAGCTCGTCACCGGTGGAGGAGCGCATGTTGGTGAGCTTCTTCTCCTTGGTGGGGTTGACGTCCATGTCGTCGGAGCGGGCGTTCTCGCCGACGATCATGCCCTCGTACACCTCCACCCCGGGGCCGACGAACATGGTGCCGCGCTCCTGGAGGTTGAACAGGGCGTAGGAGGTCACCGAGCCGCGCCGGTCGGCCACCAGCGAGCCGGTCGGCCGGGTGCGCAGCTCGCCGTGCCACGGCTCGTACCGCTCGAACACGTGGTGCAGCAGGCCGGTGCCGCGCGTCTCGGTGAGGAACTCGGTCCGGAAACCGATCAGCCCGCGCGCCGGCACCAGGTACTCCAGCCGCACCCATCCGGTGCCGTGGTTCACCATCTGTTCGAGCCGGCCCCTGCGCATCCCGAGCAGCTGGGTGACCACGCCCATGTAGTCCTCGGGCACGTCGATGGTGAGCCGCTCCATCGGCTCGTGCAGTACCCCGTCGATCTGCCTGGTCACCACCTGCGGCTTGCCGACGGTCAGCTCGAAGCCCTCCCGGCGCATCAGCTCGACCAGCACCGCGAGCTGGAGCTCGCCGCGGCCCTGCACCTCCCAGGTGTCGGGCCGCTCGGTGGGCAGCACCCGGATCGAGACGTTGCCGACGGTCTCGGCGTCCAGCCGGTTCTTCACCAGCCGGGCGGTGACCTTCCTGCCGGACTGGCCGGCCAGCGGCGAGGTGTTGATGCCGACGGTCATCGAGATGGACGGCTCGTCCACGGTGATGACCGGCAGCGGGCGCGGGTCGTCGGGGTCGGCGAGCGTCTCGCCGATGGTGATCTCCGGGATGCCGGCGACCGCGATCAGGTCGCCGGGGCCGGCCTGATCGACCGGTACCCGGTCCAGCGCCTCGGTCATCAGCAGCTCGCTGACCTTGACCCGCTCCAGGCTGCCGTCCGACCGGCACCAGGCGAGCTGCTGGTTCTTCCGGATCGTGCCGGCGCGTACCCGGCAGAGCGCCAGCCGGCCCAGGTACGGCGAGGCATCCAGGTTGGTGACGTGGGCCTGGAGCGGGGCGCCTTCCTCGTACGTCGGCGCCGGCACCGTGGTGAGGATCGTCTCGAACAGCGGGCGCAGGTCCGGGCTGTCCGGCGAAGTGCCGTCGGCGGGCCGCTCGAGGATGGCCCGGCCGGCCCTGGCGTGGCAGTACACAATCGGGAAGTCGATCTGGTCGTCGGTCGCGTCCAGGTCGAAGAACAGCTCGTAGGTCTCGTCCACGACCTCGGCGATCCGCGCGTCCGGCCGGTCCACCTTGTTCACCACCAGTACCACCGGCAGCTTCTGCGCGAGGGCCTTGCGCAGCACGAAGCGGGTCTGCGGCAGCGGCCCCTCGCTGGCGTCCACCAGCAGCAGCACACCGTCGACCATGGACAGCGCCCGCTCCACCTCGCCGCCGAAGTCGGCGTGACCGGGCGTGTCGACCACGTTGATGGTCACGCCCTCCCAGTGGATGGCGGTGTTCTTGGCGAGAATCGTGATGCCCTTCTCACGCTCCAGGTCCATGGAGTCCATGACCCGGTCGGCCACGTCCTGGTTCTCCCGGAACGCTCCGGACTGCCAGAGCATGGCGTCCACCAGGGTGGTCTTGCCGTGGTCGACATGGGCGATGATCGCGACGTTGCGCAGGTCGGCGCGGGCAGGCACGCGGCGGCTCCAGAGGGTGATCGGGATGGGCCGCTGACACGGTGCGGCCTGCCCATCGTACGCGCGTGACCGGCGATGTCGTAGCGGAGCGTCACCTCCCTCCCGAGGGGGAGCGTCTCCTCCGTAAGGCGGACATTCCGGAGCGATGGGAACGCGGCCGACAGGCCGCTCGTCTGATGAGAAGCTGGACGGTGACACTCACCGCAAGGATCGGAGTGGTGGAGATGAGGCAACGGGGTACGCGCGCGATGGCCGTCGGGCTGGGACTGGCGGCGCTGCTCACGGCCGCCGCCTGCGGCCACAAGGCGGACAAGGCGGACCACAAGCCCGCTCCCGCGCCGGCCGGCGCCGCCGGCGCGATCCGCGCCGCCTACGACAAGACGGCCGCGATGAAGTCGGCGAAGGTCGACCTGTCGGTGAAGACGACCGGCCGGAACGCCACGTCCACCACTGGTAGCGGCGAGATCGACTTCGTCAACCAGGCGGCCGACCTGACACTCCGGGGCGGGCTGCTGGACGGCGTCGAGGTCAAGCTGGCCGGCGGGACGGCGTACGCGAAGGTGCCGGAGATGGCCCGCAGCATCATCGGCAACGGCAAGCCGTGGGTGAAAGTCAACGTCTCCACCGTGTTCGGCAAGAACGGCAGCGGCTCGGCCACCGAGAACCCGACCGACGTGCTGAAGGAGCTCAACGCGGTCAGCGACGACGTGCGGAAGGTCGGCACGGAGAAGATCCGCGGCACGCAGACCACGCACTACCGGGCCCACCTCGACCCGGCCAAGGCCGCCACGCGGAACGGCGGCGACGCGCCCTCGTGGCTGACCGACGTGAAGAACGCCACCCTGGACGTCTGGCTGGACGACAAGGGCGCGGTCCGGCAGGTGGCGGAGAAGAACAACAACGACACCGGCACGTTCGCCGCCACCGTGACCCTGTACGACCTGGGCACCAAGGTCTCGGTGTCGCCGCCGCCGGCGGACCAGGTCACCGACGCCGGCAACCTGTCCAGCCTGCTCGGCGGTATGCACGACTGATCGACCCTTTCGCACCGAGGCCGCCCCTGACCAGCCGGTTCGGGGCGGCCTCCGGCATACGTGACAGAGCGTGTCGCTTGTGGTACATCGGGTAATACCGACTCTCCCTCCCGATGACCCGGAGGTGCCGCCGTGTCGCCGCTTCCGCTCCCGCCACCGCCCCCGGACCTGACCGTCCCCGAACCGTGGTGCCCGCTGCCGGTCCGCCTGCATCCCGCCCGCGAGGAGACGGCGGAGTGGCTGACCGACTGGGCGTACCGGCGAAACCTGCTGCACGGCGAGGCCGCCACGCGCCGGTTCACCGCCGCCCGCTTCGCGCTGTTCGCCGCGTACACCTGCTCCGGGGCGGAGGACCTGCGGCTGGCGGCGGCGTGGACCGCGGTGAACTGGCTCATCGACGACGAGCTGGACGGATCCGGGACCGACCCGGCCCGGTTCGCCCGCGCGGCACTGGACCGCCTGCCCACCGGCCCGCTGTTCGTGCGGCCCAGGCCGGCGTCACCGCTGCTGGCGGCGCTGGACGAGCTGTGGGAGTGGACCGCGCCGCACCGGTCCGCGTCCTGGCGGGAGCGCTTCGTCGCCCACTACCGGGACTGGCTCGCGCACAGCGTGCTCCAGCGCGACCTGCGACACCTCGCCCACCTGGACGAGCCGGCCACGTACACCCGCCGCCGCCGGATGCACTCGGGTGTGGAGATGAGCCTCGACCTCACCGAGGCCGCGGCCGACCACGAGCTGCCCAGGGTGCTGGCGCACGCGCAGCCGTACCTGGAGCTGCGGAGGCTGGCCAACGACATCATCTCCTGGCACAACGACCTCTACTCGGTGGCGGACGAACTCGCCGTCGGCGACCACCGGTCGCTGCCGGCGGTGCTGGTCGGCGGCGGGGCCAGCTGGCAGGAGGCGCTGGACGGGACCGCGCGGGCCATCGCCGCCGCGACCCGCGACTTCCTCGCCGCCTGCGACGACCTCCGCGAGATGGCCGGCTACTACCCGGTGACCGCGCATGAGGTGGAGTACACGCTCGACATGCTGACGCTGTGGATCTCCGGCAGCCTGCGCTGGCACCAGGTGTCCGCGCGCTACCAGCAGGTCGAGCCGCGCCTGCGGGTCACCTGAGCACGCCCCGCAGGGCCTTGGCGAGGGTGTCGGTGACCTCGGCGGGCTCCCAGCCCTCGGCGCCGTCCCAGGCGGTGAACTCGCTGTACGACCAGCCCGGCACGCCGGCCGGCTGGGAGCCGCCGAGCAGCCAGACGCCCTCCCGCTCGGCGTACTCCAGCACAGTCCGGTCGACGTCCTCCGCCGGCGCGGCCGCGTACACCCGGAACTGGAAGGTGTGCGGCGGTTCGGGGAACACGGTCAGCCCCGGCACCGCGGCGATCGCCGGGGCGAGCCGCCGCGCCACCTCCACCCGGCCGGGCAGCTTCGGCAGCTCCACCTCCAGGCCGCGCAGCGCGGACACCGCGTACGGCGCGACCGTGAACAGCCGCCCGCCCTGCCGGTGCTGCCACACCTTGACCTCCTCGACCAGCGACGCCGGCCCGGCCACGGCGGCGCCGGCGAGGCCGGCGAGGCCCTTGTAGAAGGAGACGTACACGGAGTCGAACAGCCCGGCCACCTCGGCCAGCGACCGGCCCAGGTAGGGCGTGGACTCCCACAGCCGCGCCCCGTCCAGGTGCGCCACCGCGTCCCGTTCCCTGGCCGCCGCCACCAGCTCGACCAGCTCGTCCCAGCTGGGCAGCAGGAAGCCGGCGTCGCGCAGCGGCAGCTCGACCGCGATCGTCCCGAACCGCTCGGCCGCGCCGCGCACGTCCTCGGCGGTGGGCTGGCGCGGCTCGGTGGTCAGCCAGACCGGCTCCAGCCCGTGCAGCCGCCGGTACGCCTCGGATTCGTGCAGCTCCAGGTGGCCGAGCGGGTGCATGGCCACCGCCCGGCTGCCGGTGCGGTCCGCCCAGCAACGCAGCGTGACCGCCTGGGCGAGCGTGCCGGACGGCAGGAAGACGGCGGCCTCGGCGCCGAGCAGCTCGGCGACCCGGCCCTCCAGCCGTTCCAGCAAGCTCGCCGGTGCCGTACACGTCGCGTTCCAGGTCGGGTGCTGCGGCGGCGAGCTCGGCCAGCGACTCGCGGACCGTGGGCCACGGCCGGCCGGAGAGGATCTTGTGGGCGGCGCGGAGGGCGGCAGTCCGGCGCTCGCGCAGGTCGCCGCCGGGAGTAGTGTCGTTGCTCACAGTGTTGACCTCATGCCTTCCCAGACTTCCGCTGGTCGCGACTTCGCGACAGGATGCCGGACGCTCGCCATGTGCGACATCCATTTACCCCGGCCGACCGGCCGCCGGCCCGGAAGCTCATCATGGTGGGCAGATACAAGCGCCGTGTGACCGGCCATCCGACCGGCACCCTTGCTGACAGTTGAATCCTGTTCATCGTTGAACCTGGAGACCTATGTCCACCGGAGTCTTCTCTCCCGGACGGGCGAAGATCGCCGAGCGCACCCTGCGGACCGACCGCTGGTGGATGCAGCCGGTGACGACCGTCACGATCCTGCTCGCGTTCATCGTCTACTCGACGTGGGCGGCGTTCGTGAACAAGGACTACTACCGCGAGCCCTACCTGTCCCCGTTCTACTCGCCGTGCCTGTCCACCAAGTGCGCGAAGGTCGGAGCCCCGCACCTGTCGATCTTCGGTGACTGGTTCCCGTTCTCGCCGGCCATCGCGATCCTGATCGTCCCGCTCGGCTTCCGGCTGACCTGCTACTACTACCGCAAGGCCTACTACCGCGGCTTCTGGTCCTCGCCGCCGGCCTGCGCGGTCGCCGAGCCGCACGCCAAGTACACCGGCGAGACCCGGTTCCCGCTGATCCTGCAGAACATCCACCGGTACTTCCTGTACCTGGCGCTGCTGGTCAACGTGGTGCTGCTGTACGACGCCGTGATCGCGTTCCGGGACAAGCACGGCAACTGGGGCCACATGGGCCTGGGCACGGTGATCGTCACGGTGAACGCCCTGCTGCTGCTGGCGTACTCGCTGTCCTGCCACTCCTGCCGGCACATCACCGGCGGCCGGCTGAAGCACTTCTCGAAGCACCCGATCCGGTACTGGGGCTGGACCCAGGTGTCCAAGCTGAACCGGCTGCACATGCAGATCGCGTGGGTGTCGCTGTTCGGGGTGGCGCTGACGGACCTGTACATCCGGCTGGTGGCCAGCGGCGCGATCACCGACGTGAAGTTCTTCTAGGCCGAGGGCAGAGACGATGACGGAAATCGAGCGGCACAGCTACGACCTCCTGGTGATCGGCGCCGGCGGCGCCGGCCTCCGCGCCGCGATCGAGGCGCGCCAGCAGGGCAGGAAGACCGCGGTGATCTGCAAGTCGCTGTTTGGCAAGGCGCACACGGTGATGGCGGAGGGTGGCGCCGCCGCGGCCATGGGCAACGTCAACCCCAACGACAACTGGCAGGTCCACTTCCGCGACACCATGCGCGGCGGGAAGTTCCTCAACAACTGGCGGATGGCCGAGCTGCACGCCAAGGAGGCCCCGGAGCGGGTCTGGGAGCTGGAGTACTGGGGCGCGCTGTTCGACCGCACCCCGGACGGCAAGATCTCGCAGCGCAACTTCGGCGGCCACGAGTACCCCCGGCTCGCCCACGTCGGCGACCGCACCGGCCTGGAGATGATCCGCACGCTCCAGCAGCGGGTGGTCGCGCTCCAGCAGGAGGACGCCAAGGAGCTCGGCGACCCCGAGGCGCGCATCAAGGTGTTCTCCGAGTGCACGATCACCCGGCTGTTCAAGGACGGCGACCGGATCGCCGGCGCGTTCGGGTACTGGCGGGAGACCGGCAACTTCGTGGTGTTCGACGCCCCGGCCGTGGTGCTGGCCACCGGCGGCGTCGGCAAGTCGTTCAAGGTGACCTCGAACTCCTGGGAGTACACCGCCGACGGGCACGCGCTCGCGCTGCTGGCCGGCGCGCCGCTGATCAACATGGAGTTCATCCAGTTCCACCCGACCGGCATGGTGTGGCCGCCGTCGGTGCGCGGCGCCCTGGTCACCGAGTCGGTGCGCGGCGACGGCGGCGTGCTGAAGAACTCCGACGGCAAGCGCTTCATGTTCGACTACGTTCCGGACGTCTTCCGCAAGCAGTACGCGGAGACCGAGGAAGAGGCCGACCGCTGGTACACCGACCCGGACAACAACCGCCGCCCGCCGGAGCTGCTGCCCCGTGACGAGGTGGCGCGGGCCATCAACAGCGAGATCAAGGCCGGCCGGGGCAGCCCGCACGGCGGGGTGTTCCTGGACATCGCGTCCCGGCGCAGCGCCGACTACATCCTCAAGCGGCTGCCGTCCATGTACCACCAGTTCAAGGAACTGGCCGATGTGGACATCACCGCCGAGCCGATGGAGATCGGCCCGACCTGCCACTACGTGATGGGCGGCGTCGAGGTCGACCCGGACACCGGCGCGGCGGTCGGCGTGCCCGGCCTGTTCGCGGCCGGCGAGGTGTCCGGCGGTATGCACGGCTCCAACCGGCTCGGCGGCAACTCCCTGTCCGACCTGCTGGTCTTCGGGCGGCGGGCCGGGCTGGGCGCCGCCCAGTACCTGGACAGCCTGGCTGACGGGCGGCCGGCGATCGCCGACGACGACCTGGCGGCGGCGCAGGCCGAGGCGCTGGCGCCGCTGGACCGCACCGACGGCGAGAACCCGTACACCGTGCATGCCGAGCTCCAGCAGACCATGAACGACCTGGTCGGCCTCATCCGCACCCAGGACGAGATGGCGGAGGCGCTGGAGGCCCTGGGCAAGCTGCGCGAACGCGTGGCCGGCGTGGTCTCCCCCGGCGGCCGGATCTTCAACCCCGGCTGGCACCTGTCCATCGACCTGCGCAACATGCTGCTGGTGTCGGAGTGCGTGGCCAGGGCGGCGCTGGAGCGGCAGGAGAGCAGGGGCGGGCACACCCGTGACGACTACCCGCGGATGTCGGCCGAGTGGCGCAAGGTGCTGCTCGCCGCCACCTACGACGGCGAGGAGGTCACGCTCACCCGGCGCGACCAGACGCCGATGCGGGACGACCTGATCAACCTGTTCGACGTCGACGAGCTGAAGAAGTACCTGACGGCCGAGGAGCTCCCCGGAGGCGACAAGTAATGGGCTACAAGGCGAATTTCCGGGTGTGGCGCGGCACCGACGACGACGGCGGCCTCGAGGACTTCACCGTCGAGGTGAACGAGGGTGAGGTCGTCCTCGACGTCATCCACCGGCTCCAGGCCACCCAGGCGCCCGACCTGGCGGTCCGCTGGAACTGCAAGGCCGGCAAGTGCGGCTCCTGCTCGGCGGAGGTCAACGGCAGGCCCGGGCTGATGTGCATGACGCGGATGAGCACGTACACCGAGGACGAGGTCGTGACGGTGACCCCGCTGCGGGCGTTCCCCGTCATCAAGGACCTGGTCACCGACGTCTCGTACAACTACGAGGTGGCGCGCAAGATCCCGTCGTTCACGCCGCCGGCGGACTCCAAGCCGGGCGACCTGCGGATGCAGCAGGTGGACGTGGACCGCTCGCAGGAGTTCCGCAAGTGCATCGAGTGCTATCTGTGCCAGAACACCTGCCACGTCATCCGGGACCACGAGGAGAACAAGACCAACTTCGCCGGCCCGCGTTTCCTCATGCGGGTCGCCGAGCTGGACATGCACCCGGCCGACACGGTGGACCGGAAGAACCTGGCGCAGGAGGAGCTCGGCCTCGGGTACTGCAACATCACCAAGTGCTGCACCGAGGTCTGCCCCGAGCACATCAAGATCACCGACAACGCGCTGATCCCCATGAAGGAGCGCGTGGTGGACCGCAAGTATGATCCTCTCGTCTGGCTCGGGAGCAAGATCCGTCGACGCCAGGACTGAATCGCACAGGCGAACCGCTGGGCACTGCCGGAGCTTCTTCGGCCGTGCCCAGCGGCATTTTGCGGAGGACCCCGGATGACGCAGAACGAGTTCCGCCAGCTGCTGGAGGCCGTCGCCACCGGCTGGAGCAGTGGCGACGTGACGCTCGCGACCGGCTGCTTCACGCCGGACGCCATCTACACGGAACCGCCACGGCGGCGGTACTTCCGGGGCCGCGACGACCTGTTCTACTCGTTCGGCGGCGAGGACCCGCCGCCGATGTCGCTGTGCTGGCACCACGTGGTGTTCGACGAGACGGCCGGGATCGGCGCCGGCGAGTACACCTTCGACAGCGAGCGCCGCTACCACGGCGTGGTGATGGTGAAGGTGGTCAACGGCCTGATCGCCAACTGGCGCGAGTACCGCTACGAGTCCGATCTGGACTGGCCGGCGTTCTGCGACGTCAACCGGTTCTAGGCGGCCCGCCGGTCAGATCGTGAAGCCGCCGTCGACGTTGAGCGTGGCGCCGGTGACGTACCTCCCGCCGGGGCCGGCCAGGAACGCCACCGCCGCGGCCACGTCGGCCGGCTCCGCGTAGTGGCCGAGCGCGGTGAATCCGTTGACCGTGGCGGCGTTCGGGCCGTCGGCCGGGTTCAGCTCGGTGTCCGTCGGTCCCGGGTTCACCAGGTTCACGGTGATCGCCCTGGGGCCGAGTTCGCGGCCGAGCGCCTTGGTGAGACCGATCAGCGCGGTCTTGCTCATCGCGTACAGCGCGAAGCCGGGGAACACCGTCCGCTCGGCGATGTTGCTGCCGATGTTGACGATCCGCCCGCCCGCGGTCATGTGCCGGACCGCGGCCCGCGAGGCGACGAACGGCGCCCGGACGTTGACCGCGACGGTCTGCTCGAACTCCGCCAGGCCCAGGTCTTCCAGCGGTCCGAGCAGGAAGGCCCCGGCGTTGTTGACGAGGATGTCCAGCCGGCCCAGCTCCCCGGCCACCCGGTCCACCGCGGCGGTCAGCGCCGCCGGGTCGGCGCTGTCCGCCCGTACCGCGACCGCCCGGCGTCCCGCCGCCTTGATCCGTTCCACCACGTCCCCGGCGTGCCGCTCGCTCTCCCGGAACGTCAGCGCCACGTCGGCGCCCTGCTCGGCCAGGCGCAGGGCGACGGCGGCCCCGATACCCCGGGAGCCGCCGGTGACCAGCGCCACCCTGCCGTCAAGTGTGTTGTCGTCCATACCGGCAAGCCTGGCCCAGCAGGCGGGCGGCTCGCTGGCGGCAATCGGCCGTCGCGTTCGGTTCAGTGCACGCCGGCGCCGGTGCGGATGGCGGCGATCGCCTCCCTGACATGGTCCACCATCAGCGTCGGCCGGTCCGGCAGCGTCCACTCGCGGCCGTGCCGGATCCAGGCCGTGCGGAGGCCGAGCGCGATGCCGCCGGCCATGTCGTGGTCGACGCTGTCACCCACCATCCAGGTGTCGGCGGTCAGCGGGAGGCCGCACCGCTCGGCGGCGGTGCGGAAGATCAGCGGGTCCGGCTTCCACGAGCCGACCTCCTCCGACACCGCCCAGCTGTCCACGTGCGCGTCCAGGCCGGTGCTGGTGATCTTCAGCTTCTGCCGGCGGGTGTCGCCGTTGGTGACGATCGCCACCTTCCAGCCGTCCGAGCGCAGCGCGTCCAGGCCGTTCAGCACGTCGGGCGGGCAGGCCAGCCGGGACAGATACCCGGCGACCATCTCCTCCTCGAACTCCGCCACCGGCACCGGGATCCCGTAGTGGTCGTGGATGGCGGTCGCCAGGTCGGTGACCGGGCCGTGCAGTCCCCAGGCGACCTCGCACATCCAGCGGGCGGCGCCGTCCGGCAGCCCGCGCTCGCGCGCCGCCTCCTCGGCCCAGTCCATGAACGCGCCGTCGCTGTCCAGAAGGGTGTTGTCCAGGTCGAAGAGGGCAAGTCCGGTCACCGGCACAGGTTACCCAGCCGGTGACCGCCCGTCGGCCAGGTGACGTACCAGCGGCAGGTCGGCCGGCAGCCAGTCCACCTCGTACAGTTCGGCCGGGGCCAGCCAGCGCAGCGCGCTGTGCACCAGCGGGCGGGGCACGCCGCCCCGCAGCACCGTGGCGCGGTACGCGTGCAGCACCCGGCCGCCGCCGAGCGGCCAGCCGCCACCGATCCTGGCGCCGACCGCGATGTCCACGTCCAGTTCCTCGCGGCACTCCCGGATCAGGGCCTCGACGTCCGTTTCGCCCGGTTCGACCTTGCCGCCGGGCAGCTCCCACCGGCCCGCCAGCTCCGGCGGGTGGGCGCGCCGCGCCGCCAGCAGCCGGCCGGCCGCGTCGTGGATGGCCGCCCCAACCACCACGGTGGTCCCCATGTGCATCCATGCTGAATACATGACAGGCTTGGTCTAGCGCGCAGGGGGTGACGTCGGACACACTCCGTGCAGCGATCGTTTGCAGGAGGAGGGGGCCCATGCCCACCCGGCTCAGTGCCGAGCTGGTTACCGACGCCTTGACCCGGCTCACCGGCTGGGAAGGCGGATCGGACAGGATCAGCCGGACCGTCGTACTCACCGACGACCAGGACCGGCAGGTGCGGGAACTGCTCGCGGTCACCACCGCGGCGATGAACCACGATCCCGAGGTGGAGCGCGACGGGGACAAAACCACGTACACCTGCTGGACGCACAGCGAGGGCGGAGTCACCGAACTGGACATCGCGCTCGCGTCGCGGCTCAACAGCCACCTGCGCCGGGCGACCGGCGAGGAGCCACCGCCGCTGCCGGCGGAGGCGCTCGGCACGATCGTGAACCGCGAGGACGCCGACATGACCGAGCCGCTGACCGGTACCGCGGCGCCGGAGGGCGGCCGGCACCGGGCGCCGGAACCGGCGTACCAGGAACCGCCGGAAGACACGGCCGAGGCCGAGGACATCCTCGAGACCGAGCAGGCCGCGCAGGCGGACAAGCGCGGCCCGACGCCACCGTCCGCCCCGTTCCGGTAGGTCGGATTCCGGGCGGCCGCGGGCGGCCGTACCGGCGGTCTCGCCGTCAGCCGGCGGCGAGCAGCGCCGCGGCGTCCACCACGTCGCGCACTGTCGCGTCCGGGCTGGGCCCGCCCGGCCAGGCCGGCCACCGGCCCGGCCGCTGCACCCAGGCCGTCCGCAACCCGGCGGCCCGACCGCCGCCGATGTCCTGGTCCGGGTGGTCGCCGACCATCCAGCCGCCGTCCAGCGCGCCGCCGCACCGGGCGGCCGCCCGGCGGAAGATCTCCGGGTCGGGCTTGCGCACGCCCTCCACACCGGACACGCAGTACCCGTCCACGTAGCCGTCCAGCCCGGTCCTCGCGATCTTGGCCGGCTGGATGTCCGGCAGGCCGTTGGTGACGATGCCGAGCCGCCAGCCGCGTTCCCGCAGCCCCGCCAGCGCGGCGAGGACGGCGGGCCGGCAGCGCAGGTGCTCCGGGTAGGTGCGGCGGTAGTACGCCCACAGCTCCTCGACACCCGCCCGCAGCCCGAACCGCTCCCTGACCAGCGCGAAGAACTCCGGCCGCAGGCGGTAGCCGTCCTGGTCCAGCTCGGTGAGGGTCGGCACGACCTCGACGCCGAGCCCGTACGCCACGGCGAACTCCGTCGCCCACGAATCGAACCCGTCCGCCCGGTCGATCAGCGTGTTGTCCAGATCGAACAGCGCCAGCCGCACCCCGTCACACCAGCGTCAGACGTTGAAGCGGAACTCGACCACGTCGCCGTCGCGCATGACGTAGTCCTTGCCCTCGATGCGGACCTTGCCCTGCCCGCGGGCCTCGACCATCGAGCCGGCGGCGACCAGGTCCTCGTACGACACGACCTCGGCCTTGATGAAGCCGCGCTGGAAGTCGGTGTGGATGGCGCCGGCCGCCTCGGGCGCGGTCGCGCCCTTGCGGATCACCCAGGCCCTGGCCTCCTTCGGGCCGGCGGTGAGGAACGTCTGCAGACCGAGCGTGCCGAAGCCGACCCTGGCCAGCTGCTTGAGGCCTGGCTCGGCCTGGCCCATCGACTCCAGCAGCTCGGCGGCCTCGGCCGGGTCCAGCTCGGTCAGCTCCGACTCGATCTTGGCGTCCAGGAACACCGCGTCGGCTGGGGCGACCAGCGACCGCAGCCCGTCCTTGAAGCCCTCGTCGGACAGCTGCCCGGCGTCCACGTTGAACACGTACAGGAACGGCTTGGCGGTCAGCAGGTGCAGGTCGCGCAGCGGCTCCGGGTCCAGGCCGGCGCCGAACACGGTCCGGCCGGAGTCCAGCACCTCGCGGGCGGCCGCCACCGCCTCCGCGACCGCCTTCTTGTCCTTGACCAGCCGGGACTCCTTCTCCAGCCGCGGCAGTACCCGGTCGATGGTCTGGAGGTCGGCGAGGATCAGCTCGGTGTTGATCGTCTCGATGTCGTCGGCCGGCGACACCTTGCCGTCCACGTGCACCACGTTCTCGTCGTCGAAGGCCCTGATCACCTGGCAGATCGCGTTCGCCTCGCGGATGTTGGCGAGGAACGCGTTGCCCCGGCCCTGGCCCTCGGACGCACCCCTGACCAGGCCGGCGATGTCCACGAACGTCACCGGCGCCGGCACGATCCGGGCCGAGGAGTACAGCCCGGCCAGCACCTCCAGCCGCGCGTCCGGCACGCCGACGACACCCACGTTCGGCTCGATGGTGGCGAACGGGTAGTTCGCGGCCAGCACGTCGTTGCGGGTCAGCGCGTTGAAGAGAGTGGACTTGCCGACGTTGGGGAGGCCGACGATCCCGATCGAGAGACTCACGTCACCCACTCTACGGAGGGTCAGAAGTCGCTGTCCCGCAGGCCGTGGGCCACGGTCCTGAGCAGGCCCACCGCCATCGTCTCCGCCGTGCCGACCGGCAGCGCGGGCGTCGCCTCGTACTCCACGGTGACGATCCGGTTGGCGGTGCGGGACTCCGCGACGACCTTGTACCAGGCACTGGTCGTGTCGCGACCGACCAGCGCCTCGTCGCCGACACCGGCCAGCGGGCGCACCTGGTAGCTGTAGCGGTGGTCCTGGCTGTACAGGGCGTGCGCGGCCGCCGCGGCGCTCTGGCGGCCGGCGCCGCGCAGCAGCTCCACCCGCAGGGTGATCCGGCGGGACGGGTCCCGGGTCGAGTCCCAGCGGCAGGTCGCCATCGTGTGGCCGCGGATGGTGGCGTCGTAGTCCTCGTCCTTCGCGTACGCCGCCGGCAGGTACGGGCCGAGCTGCTCGGCGGTGACCAGCCCGCACGGGTGCCGGGTGATCGCGTGGTACCGCGGCCCCGGAGTGAACGCGCCGAGGCTGGCGAGGAGGTCGACCACGCCGAACACCACCCCGACGACGACCGCGCTCAGGACCGTGATCAGCCCCCACGACAGCGGGCGGCGAGGAGCCGGAGGCACGGTCCCGACGGTACCGGACATCGGTCAACCGGGTACGAATACACCGTCCGGTGCAGAAAAGCGGACTCTCGACGCGCCCGGGGCGCGTCGCCGCGAAAATGTCGGACCGGGCTGCCAGCATGGATCCATGGACGTGATCTCGCTCCTCGTCGGGCTGCTGACCATGGTCGCCGGCGCCGTCGCCGGCTACGCCTGGGCGCGCAGCGCGTCCGCCGGCACGGCCGCGGAGCGCGACGCGCTGCGGGCGGAGCGGGACCGGCTGGCCGCCGAGCGCGGCGACCTGGACAGCCGGCTGCGCACCGCCGAGACGCAGGCGGCCCGGCTGGCCGCCGCGCTGGACCACGAGCGGGACGCCAGCGAGGCGCTGAAGGACACGTTCGCGGCGCTGTCCTCGGAGGCCCTGCGGGAGAACAACAAGCAGTTCCTGGAGACCGCCACCGCGTACCTCGCCAAGACCGGCACCGAGCTGACCGGCCAGTTCGAGCAGCGCCGGCAGGCCGTCGAGCAGATGGTCGGCCCGATGCGCGAGTCGCTGGTCAAGGTCGAGAACCAGCTCGCCGCGCTGGACAAGGACCGGATACGCACGCACGAGTCGCTGATCGCCGAGGTCAACGGCATCCGCGCCTCCTCGGAGCAGCTGCGGCTGGAGACCCGCCAGCTCGTCACCGCGCTGCGCGCCCCGCAGGTGCGCGGCCGCTGGGGCGAGATGCAGCTGCGCCGGGTGGTGGAGGCCGCCGGCATGGTCGAGCACGTGGACTTCGCCGAGCAGGTCACCGTGAGCGCGGACGGGGTGTCGCAGCGGCCGGACATGGTGGTGCGGCTGGCCGGCGGCAAGCAGGTCGTGGTGGACGCCAAGGTGGCGTTCAGCGGGTACCTGGAGGCGATGGAGGCCCGCGACGAGGCCACCAAGGCCGACCGGCTGAAGGCGCACGCCCGCCACCTGCGTACCCACATCGACGTGCTGGCCAGCAAGAAGTACTGGGAGCAGTTCGAGTTCACGCCGGAGTTCGTGGTGTGCTTCGTGCCGGCCGACGTGTTCCTGGACGCCGCCCTCGACCAGGAGGGCACGCTGCTGGAGCACGCGTTCGCCCGGAACGTGGTGGTGGCGACGCCGTCCACGCTGGTGGCGCTGCTGCGGACGGTGGCCTACACGTGGCGGCAGGAGCAGGTGGCGAAGAACGCCCAGGAGATCCACCGGCTGGCGAAGGACCTGTACGGGCGGCTGGCCGTGATGGGCGGCCACTTCGACCGGGTCGGCGGCCAGCTCGACAAAGCGGTCAAGGCCTACAACGAGGCGGTCGGCTCGATGGAGAGCCGGGTGCTGGTCACCGCCCGCAAGCTCGCCGACCTCAAGGTGACCTCCGACCACCTGGACACGCCCATGCAGGTGGAAAAGGCTCCCCGCCAGCTCCAGGCCCCCGAACTGGTCGCCTCCGCCTCCGAAGCCCTGGTCGCCCTCCCCGACTCCGACCGCGCCTCCACCGGCTGACCCGCCTCAGCCGGATCCAGTTTTCCGCCGCCAAGGCGGAGCGGCGCGCGCCGCGTGCGTTCTTGGCACGCAAGCGATCCGACAACGCCGGCCGCAGGAAGCGCACGTTTCCGCCGCCAAGGCGGAGCGGTGCGCCGCGTGCGTTCCTGGCACGCAAGCGCCGCGACAACGCCGGCAGCGGGAACCTGGGCGGCTGACCCGCCTCAGCCGGATCCAGGTTTCGGCTGCCAAGCCGGAGCGGGGCGCCGCGTACGTTCCTGGCACGCAAGCGATCCGACAACACCGGCCGCGGGAAGCGCAGGTTTCCGCCGCCAAGGCGGAGCGGTGCGCCGCGTGCGTTCCTGGCACGCAAGCGCCGCGACAACGCCGGCAGCGGGAACCTGGGCGGCTGACCCGCCTCAGCCGGATCCAGGTTTCGGCTGCCAAGCCGGAGCGGGGCGCCGC
>JBJMIH010000230.1:0-5722 GCA_045806985.1 Mycobacteriales bacterium
GACGTCGACCTTGACCCCGGCGTTGAAGGTCTTCTCGACCACCTGCCCGGTCAGCACGTTCTTCAGCTTGCTGCGCACGAACGCGCCGCCCTTGCCGGGCTTGACGTGCTGGAACTCGACGACGTTCCAGAGCTGGCCGTCGAGGTTCAGCGTCATGCCGTTCTTGAGGTCGTTGGTGGTGGCCAATGCGGTCTTCTCCTACAGGACGAGCAGGTCCTTGGTGGTCAGGGTGAGGATGTCGGGCTCGCCGTCACGCACGACGAGCGTGTCCTCGATCCGGACGCCGCCGCGACCTTCCAGGTAGACCCCGGGCTCGACGGTGACGGCCATCCGCTGCGCCAGTGTACTGGTCCCGGTCTTGCCCAGCCCGGGCAGCTCATGCACCTCGAGTCCGACGCCGTGGCCGAGCCCGTGCTGCAGCTCACCGTGGCCGTTCTCCTGGATCCAGTCCCGGACGATCCTGTCGACGTGCCTGGACTCGACGCCGGGTCGGGTCGCGTCCAGGCCGACCCGCTGGGCCTCGGCGACGAACGCGTACAGCTCGGCCTGCCAGTCCGCCGGCTGCCCGACCATCACGGTGCGGGTCATGTCGGAGTGGTACCCGCGGTAGGCGGCGCCGAAGTCGAGCTTGACGAACTCGCCGCCGCCGACCACCCGGTCGGTCGGCGAGTGGTGCGGGATCGCCGAGTTCGGGCCGGAGGCGACGATCGTGGCGAAGGACAGCGCGTCCGCGCCGTGGTCGAACATCCGCCACTCCAGGTCGCGGGCGATCTCCTTCTCGGTACGGCCGCTACGCAGGCCGCCGGCGGCGATCAGGTCGGCGAGCGCCCGGTCCCCGATCGCGCAGGCCTCGCGGAGCAGCTCCAGCTCGACGTCGTCCTTGACCTCGCGGAGCTGCTCGACCCGGTGGCCGAGCTTGATCAGGGTGACCTTCTCGGCGGCGGCCTGGAGGGCGACCAGGCCGTCGACGGTGACGTCGTGGCTCTCGTAGGCGAGGGTGCCGGTCCCGCGCTCGGCGGCCTTGCCGGCCAGCTCGGCGCCGACCGCGCGGCCCTCGTGCACGGGCAGGTCGGGGGCCTGCCGGGCGGCCTGGATGAGGTACCGGCCGTCGGTGGCGAGCAGGTCGTCGCCGTCCGCGCCGAGCAGCAGCGCGCCGTTGGAGCCGGTGAAGCCGGTCAGGTATCGGACGTTGACGAGCCGGGTGATCAGCGCCGCGTCGGCCGCCAGCTCGGCGAGCTGGGCGCGGAGCGCGTCGCGGCGGGCGGCATGGAGCGTGGCGTGGGTTGCGTTCGGGGCAGCTTCAGGCACGTCAACAGCCTACTGCGGCGACTTACGATGCCCCGGAAGGTGCCGAATACTACCTCTATGCCACGGTCTGGTCACGATCGGTGGTTGATCCGGGTAGATCAACCGTTGTGGCTGGTCACCGCGCTGTACCTGCGCGACGCGGCCGGGCTCCGGCCGCCTCCCGCGCCCCTCCTGCCCCGGCTCCCGCTCACCGAACCGCCGGTGCCGGTCGATCCCGCCCTCGCCGAACTGGTCCGGCCCGGCGCGGAACTCGAATGGCTGGCCTGGTGGCGGCGGCTGTGGCGGGCCGGCGTCGGGGACCGGCCGGTGCAGCCGCCGGAATTCCTCGAGCTGGTCGACGAGCCGGTACTGCGGGCGCTGGCCAGGGTCGGCTGGCCGCAGGCGGTGCGGTGGGCCGAGCAGCGCAAGCGCGAGCACGCGCGGACCGTGTCCAGGGCCGCGCCGGTGGAGTCGCTGATGGTCCGCTACACCGAGCGGGACCGGCGCCGGCGCGCCCGGCCGTTCGCGCTCGACGTGGTGGTGCTGCCGCTGGCCGGGCAGCGCGGCTGGCGCACCGACCCCGACCGGGTGCTGATCACCTCGGCGCTGTACGCGGACCGGTTCGCGTACGCCGCCTTCCTACGGCCGGCGATCGCCGCGCTCGCGTGACGCCGCGGCCAGGTAGCCGAGCGCGGCGCGGTACGACTCGAAGCCCAGCCCGCAGATCACGCCGACGGCGACCGCGGAGATCACCGAGTGGCGCCGGAACTCCTCGCGGGCGTGGATGTTCGACAGGTGCACCTCCACCACCGGGCCGGGATGGGCGGCGACCGCGTCCCGGACGGCGATGTTGTAATGCGACCAGGCGGCCGGGTTCAGCACCACCGGCGTGTCGGTGTCGGCGGCCTCGTACAGCCAACCCAGCATGGTCGCCTCGTCGTCAGTCTGCCTGACCGTCACGTCGAGATCCAGCTCCTTGCCGGCGGCCTCGCAGAACCCGACCAGGTCGGCGTACGTGCCGCGGCCGTACACGGCGGGCTCGCGGACGCCGAGCCGGCCCAGGTTGGGTCCGTTGAGGACGAGGACGCGCATCAGCTCTCCCTGCTCATGGCCTCGTACGCCGCCCGCAACAGCTCCGGCGCGGGGGCGACCAGGCGGCCCGGCCTGGCCAGCCCGTCCAGCACCACGAACCGCAGGGTGGCGCCGCGGGCCTTCTTGTCGACCTTCATCGCCTCGACCAGGTCGGGCCAGGCGTCCGGGCGGTAGGCGGTCGGTAACCCGAGCGTACGCAGGATCTCGGTGTGCCGGTCCGCGGTCGCGCCATCCAACCGGCCCGCCAGCCGGGCCAGCTCGGCGGCGTACCGCAGGCCGACCGCGACCGCCTCGCCGTGCCGCCAGCGGTACCCCTCGACGTTCTCGATCGCGTGCGCGAGGGTGTGGCCGTAGTTGAGGATCTCCCGCAGGCCGGACTCGCGCAGGTCCTGGCCCACCACGTCGGCCTTCACCCGTACCGCCCGCTCCACCAGCTCGGCGGTGAGCCCGCCGGCCGGGTCGCGGGCCGCCACCGGGTCCTTCTCCACCAGTTCGAGGATCGCCGGGTCGGCGATGAACCCGCACTTGACGACCTCGGCCAGCCCCGCCACGTAGTCCGCCCGCGGCAGTGTCGCCAGCGCGGTCAGGTCACACAGCACCCCCGCCGGCGGGTGGAACGCCCCCACCAGATTCTTCCCGGCCGCGGTGTTGATGCCGGTCTTCCCGCCGACCGCCGCGTCCACCATCCCCAGCAGCGTGGTCGGCACCTGCACCACCCGCACCCCCCGCAGCCAGGCCGCCGCCACCCACCCCGCCAGGTCGGTGACCGCCCCGCCCCCCAACCCGACCACCGCGTCGCTCCTGGTGAACCCGGCCGCCCCCAACCGGTCCCAGCACTCCCCCGCCACCCCCAACGTCTTGGCGCCCTCCCCGTCCGGCACCTCGACCAGCAGCACCTCGTACCCGCTCCCGCTCAGCGCCTCAGCCACCGCCGTGGCCCGTCCTCGCAGGCTCGGCTGGTACACCACGGCCACCCGCGACGCCCCCGCCAACAACCCCGCCAGCTCCCCGCCCAGCCCCTCCCCGACCACCACGTCGTAGGGCTGGTCCCCCGCCACCGAAATCCGCGTCACACCCGCATTCACGCGGCCAGACTATCCCTCGTCCCGCTGCCTGTACCGATCGATCAACTCCTCCGTCGGATCGCCGGGTTCGGCCAGCAGCCGGGCGGCCAGAGCCCGGTGCAGCGCGTCCATCCGATCGCTGAGCTCCGGTGGGAGAGACGGCGCGCTGGTAACGCCGGTCGAGTACCTCTCGCAGACTGTCGGGTGTCGCATCGATCAGAGGGGTGATCGCGATTACGCCAGGGGAGTTACCTATTGCAATTTTGCGGCGATGGTGGCGGCGAGGGTGGCGGGGTCTTCGTGGTCGGTGGGGATGGTGTGGGTGGCTACTTCTCTGTAGAGGGGGGTGCGGGCGTCGAGGAGGGCCTTGAGTTGAGTGCGGACGTTGCCCAGGAGGAGGGGGCGGTCGCGGTTGAGGCCTACTCGCTTGGCCGCTTCAGGGAGGGTGACCGCGAGGTAGATGACCGTGTGGGGGCGGAGGAGGGCGCGGGTCGCGGGGTCGAGGACGGCACCGCCGCCGAGGGCGAGGATGCCGGGGTGGGTGGTGAGCGTGTCGGCGACGGCGGCGGCTTCGAGGGCGCGGAAGGCGGGCTCGCCGTCGTCGTAGAAGATCTCGGCGACGGGTTTGCCGGCCTTGGCCTCGACGGCGGCGTCGGTGTCGGCGAAGGGGACGCCGAGGCGCTCGGCGAGCAGGCGGCCCACGGTGGTCTTGCCAGCGCCGGGCGGGCCGACCAGGACCGCGATGGGGCTCACTCGGCGCTCCCGGTGAGGGTGGCGCGGTAGGACTCGGCGTTGCGGCGGGTCTCGGCGAGCGAGTCGCCGCCGAACTTCTCCATGGCCGTGTCGGCGAGGACGAGGGCGACCATGGCCTCGGCGACCACGCCGGCGGCCGGTACCGCGCACACGTCGGAGCGCTGGGCGATCGCCTTGGCCGGCTCGCCGGATGCGACGTCCACGGTGGAGAGCGCGCGGGAGAGGGTGGCGATCGGCTTCATCGCGGCGCGGACGCGCAGGACCTCGCCGGTGCTCATGCCGCCCTCGACCCCGCCGGACCGGCCGGTGAGGCGGCGGATGTGGCCGTCAGGGCCAGGTTCCATCTCGTCGTGGGCCGCCGAGCCGCGTACCCGGGCCGCCTCGAACCCGATCCCGAACTCCACGCCCTTGATCGCCTGGATGCCCATCAGCGCGCCGGCCAGCCGGCCGTCGAGGCGGCGGTCCCAGTGCACGTAGCTGCCCAGGCCCGGAGGCAGGCCGTGGACGACCACCTCCACGACGCCGCCGAGGGTGTCGGCGTCGGCCCTGGCCGCGTCGATCTCGGCGATCATCGCCTCGGCGGCGGCCGCGTCCACGCAGCGCACCGGGCTCTTCTCGATCGTGTCGCGGTCCTCGACCCCCGGTACCAGGCCGTCCGGGATCGCCGCGCCGCCCAGCGACACCACGTGCGAGAGCAACTCCACGCCGAGTGCCTGGCGCAGGAACGCCTGGGCCACCGTGCCGAGCGCCACCCTGGCGGCGGTCTCCCTGGCCGAGGCGCGCTCCAGCACCGGCCGGGCATCCTCGAAGCCGTACTTCTGCATGCCGGCCAGGTCGGCGTGGCCGGGCCGGGGCCGGGTCAGCGGGGCGTTGCGGGCCAGCCCGGCCAGCACGGCGGGGTCGACAGGGTCGGCCGCCATCACCGTCTCCCACTTGGGCCACTCGGTGTTGGCGATGGTGACCGCGACCGGCCCGCCGAGCGTGCGGCCGTGCCGGACGCCGCCGAGCACCTCGACCCTGTCCTGCTCGAAGCTCATCCGCGCGCCGCGGCCGTACCCGCCCCGGCGGCGGGCCAGCTGCTCGGCGATCTCGCCGGAGGTGATCGCCACCCCGGCCGGCAGGCCCTCGATCACCGCGACAAGCGCCGGCCCGTGGGACTCGCCGGCGGTCAACCAACGCACCATGCGGGCCAGTCTCTCACGTGGGACACATTGTCCACTTACTGGGACGTCATGAGCACGGCCAGCCAGCCGCGGACGGCCGGACCGGCGAGGAACACCGCGGTCAGCGCCCCGGCGATCAGGTACGGGCCGTACGGGATGCGGGTCCGCCAGCCGGCCTTGCCGACCAGCATCAGCGCGATCCCGCCCAGCGCCCCGTACATGGCGCCGAGGAACGCCCCCGCCAGCAGCGCGCCCCAGCCCAGGAAGCCCAGGAACATGCCCAGCACGCCGGCCAGCTTGATGTCGCCGAACCCGGTGGCCGGGCTGACCAGCGCCAGCACGAAGTAGAACCCGTACAGCGCC
>JBJMIH010000231.1:0-19120 GCA_045806985.1 Mycobacteriales bacterium
CGGCCCACTCCCGGCGGTGCGCGTCGGCGACCGCCTGCCGTACCGAGCTCATCCGAGCAGCGGCCGTACCTCGACAGCCCCGTCCATGCTCGGAAGCACGCCCATCGCGGCGATCTCGTCGCCGGCGCACAGGTTGGCCTCCATGACCTCGGGCAGTTCCTTCTCGTCGATCAGGATCGCGTACCGCGGCACGGGGGCCCCTCACCAGTTGCCGGTCTCCGGTCCCATCGCACCGTACGTGACCGCCCCGGCCCGCGCGTACGTGCCGGCCGGAACCGTCCCGTCACCTGGTACGGCGAACGGGGGCGGCCGGAATCGACAGCGGGGAAGCCACGAGGGCCGAGCCGACCCCCCTGCGACTCGGCCCCCGTGGCTGCTTGCCCCCTTCGCGCCCGGTCAGGGCGCTGGCGCGCCGGTCAACCCGCCTTCAACGGCGATCCCAGATGATCACGGCGCGCGGCCATCAGCAGGCCCTTCCACGACATGACGTCCGGACGGCGGCGGAGTAGAGCACGGCGCTCGCGCTCCGTCATGCCTCCCCAGACGCCGAATTCGACCCTGTTGTCCAGCGCGTCCGCGAGGCATTCGGTACGCACCGGGCAGCCGAAGCAGACGACCTTCGCACGGTTCTGCGCGGCACCCTGCACGAACAGCGCGTCCGGATCCCCCTTCCGGCACGACGCCTCCGCGGGCCAGTCCAGCGCCCAATCCGTGGACTCCTCGCTGGCGGACAGACTCATTCCCATACCCCCCACGCGTGTCGGTGTTCCGAGCACACGACTCACGGTTTCGGACCGTACGAACCGGACAGGCCGGCCGACAGAACCCGTTGGGACGATCTTTGAGCTAGTCCAAACGGGCTATGTCCCCTCCTCCCGCACTACTACATGTAGCACTTCAGTCACTCCTGGCAGTCTTGCTCACTCTTTTTCTCGGCCGCAAGAAGGCTTTTCTGGAGCCGGACGTACCCTGTCAACCGTGACCCGGATGTCGAATCAGCCCCCGGACAAGATCCGCACGCTCGCCCAGCTGCTCGGCTTCTGCGCGCTCGCCGGGCTGCTCGTGGCCGGAATCGCCCTGCCGCTGGTCGGCGGGCTGGGCCTGGCCGCCAAGGCCACCGCGGACGACTTCAACAACCTGCCGAGCGAGCTGAAGGCCGCGCCGCTCAGCCAGAAGTCGACGATCCTCGACGCCAGCGGCAACGTCATCGCGTCGTTCTACGACGAGAACCGGATCGTGGTGCCGTCGGCCGACATTCCGGCCGAGGTGCAGAAGGCCACGGTGGCCATCGAGGACAGCCGGTTCTACGACCACCACGGCGTCGACGTCAAGGGAATGATCCGGGCATTCGTCACCAACCAGCAATCCGGCGCCAATTCCCAGGGTGGCTCCACGATCACCCAGCAGTACGTCAAGAACGTGCTGCTCGAGGCGGCCGGCGACAACAAGACCGAGCAGAAGAAGGCCGTCCGGAAGGACTACGGCCGCAAGCTGCGCGAGGCGCGCTATGCGCTGGCGCTGGAGAAGAAGCTCACCCAGCAGATGGGCCCCGAGCGGGCCAAGCAGGAGATCCTCGGCCGGTACCTGAACATCGCCTACTACGGGCACGGCGCGTACGGCGTGGCCGCCGCCGCCCGCACCTACTTCGGCAAGGACCTGAAGGACCTGACCATGCCTGAGTCCGCGATGATCGCCGGCATCGTGCGGGCGCCGAACAGCTACGATCCGCTCGACCACCCGTCGACCGCGCTGAAGCGGCGCAACACCGTGCTCGACCGGATGCGCGACCTGAAGTACATCACCCCGGCGCAGGCCACCGAGTACGAGCAGACGCCGCTCACCACGAACTACACGCCGACCCCGAACGGCTGCGAGACCGCCGGCATCGACGGGTACTTCTGCGACTACGTGATCCGCTCGCTCAAGGCCGACCCGGTGTTCGGCGCCACGCCGCAGGCCCGGCTCGCGCGGATCCAGCGCGGCGGGCTCACCATCAAGACCACGCTGGATCCGCGGCTGGAGCAGGAAGCGCAGAGCACCGTCGACAAGGCGCTGAACCGCGGCAGCAAGTACGCGCTGATGACGGCGACCGTGGAACCCAACAGCGGCAAGATCCGCTCGCTGGCGATCAACCGGACCTTCGGCCGTACCGGCGTGGGCGCGACCACGAACCCGCTGATCACCGGGGCCCCGGACGACCCGAACCCGAAACACTTCCTCGGCTACCAGGCCGGTTCGACGTTCAAGATGTTCACACTGGTCACCGCGCTCGGCAAGGGCATGCCGCTGTCCACCTCGATGAACGTCGGGGCGACGTACACCTCGTCGAAGTACCTCAAGGACGGCAAGCCGTGGGAGGTCCACAACGCCTCGGAGACCGAGGCGGGGACCTTCAACTTCTGGACCGGCATCGCCGCCTCCGTCAACACGTTCTTCGTGCCGCTGGAGGAGCAGGTCGGCGCGGACAACGCGGTCCGGACGGTGATGAGCATGGGGGTCACCAGCTCGGTGTTCCCGTCGATCCTCAACTACCCGAACAGCCTCGGGTCGTTCACGCTGGGTACGCCCGAGGTGATGCCGCTGGAGATGGCCAACGCGTACGCGACTCTGGCCGCCAACGGCAACTACTGCGAGCCGCGCGCCATCGACTCGATCACCGACACCTCCGGCAAGCCGGTACCGGTGTCACCCAAGAGCTGCAAGCAGGTCATCGACTCGGGCGTGGCGGCCGCCGCGACCGACGCGCTGCGCTGGGTGATCCAGCCGCAGGGCACCGTGCCGCACGGCGCGACCGGCACCAGCGGCGACATCGGCCGCCCGGTGGCCGGCAAGTCCGGCACCACCGGTGAGTGGGGCGGCGACACGGGCGCGTCCTGGTTCATCGGCTACACCCCGCAGCTCTCCACCGCGGTCGCCCTCGTCAACCCGGACACTCCCAGCGACCCGATCAGCTCCGCCGAGCTCCGGAGGAAGCCGGTGGGCGTCTTCCACGACTTCATGAGCCAGGCGATGGCGCCGCTGCCGGAGCAGAACTTCCCGCAGGTGCCGACCAACCTGTGGGGTACCGGGCCCGGCGGGACGCCGCCCGCCAACCAGGGCGGCAACAACGGCGGCGGCCCCAACAACGGCGGCTGGCCGTTCCCCTGGCCCCGGATGGACAACTGACCAGGTAACCGATCAGGACAGCTGGCGGCGGACCTCCGCGGAGACCCGTCCGCCGTCGGCTCGCTTGCCCACCTCGGGCAGCACTGCCTTCATCACCTGGCCGAGCTGCCTGACCTCGGTGGCGCCGGTCTCGGCGATCGCCGTGCGGACGATCTCGGTCAGCTCCTCGTCGCTGAGCTGGGCGGGCAGGTAGGTGGCCAGCACGTCACCCTCGGCGCGCTCGCGGGCGGCCAGCTCGGGCCGGCCGCCCTTGTCGAACGCCTCGGCGGCCTCGGTGCGTTTCTTGGCCTCGCGGGCGAGCACGGTGAGCACCTCGTCGTCGGACAGCTCGCGGGCGGACTTGCCGGCCACCTCCTCGGTGTGGACGGCGGCGAGCGCCATCCGCAGGGTGGCGGTCCTGACCTCCTGGCGGCCCTTGATCGCGGCGGTCAGGTCGGTGCTGAGGCGGTCCTTGAGCGTGCTCATGAACCGAAAACTACCCTGGACCCCGTGACGAGGGCGAAGGCATTGGCGGCCGGCGTGGTCGCGGCGGGTGCCGGCACGCTGGCGTACTCGGTGCTGTACGAGCGGACCCGGTGGACGCTGCGGCGGTTCACGGTGCCGGTGCTGCCACCCGGCGCCGGTCCGCTGACCGTGCTGCACATCTCCGACCTGCATCTCACGCCGGGCCAGCGGTCGAAGCGGGAGTGGGTGCGCGGGCTGGCGGAGCACCGGCCCGACCTGGTGGTCGTCACCGGCGACAACCTCGCCCACCCCGCCGCCGTGCCGGCACTGCTACACACGCTGGAGCCGTTCCTGGACCGGCCGGGGCTGCTGGTGTGGGGCTCCAACGACTACTTCGGGCCGCGGCCGAAGAACCCGTTCATGTACTTCAACCGACACCACCGCCGCCGGCTGGGCGTGCCGCTGCCGTGGGGCGAGATGCGGGACGCGCTGGTCGGCGCGGGCTGGCTGGACACCACGCACGCGCGGCACACGGTCAAGGTGGGCGAGTTGGCCATCGAGGTGGCCGGGGTGGACGACCCGCACCTGAAACTCGACCGGTACGACCAGGTGGCCGGCCCGGTGGCGGACCTTCCGGTGGACCTCCGGCTGGGCCTGGTGCACGCGCCGGAGCCGCAGGTGTTGGACCGGTTCGTCGCCGACGGGTACGAGCTGCTGCTGTGCGGGCACACGCACGGCGGGCAGGTGTGCGTGCCGTACGTCGGGGCGCTGGTCACCAACTGCGGCCTGGACCGCGCGCGGGCCAAGGGCCTGCACCGGTACGGCCCGGCCTGGCTGCACGTGTCGGCCGGGCTCGGCACCAACCCGTACACCCCGGTCCGGTTCGCCTGCCCGCCCGAGGCGTCCCTGCTCACGCTCGTGCCCCGGCCCGCGACCCCTGCGTGAGCGGACACCGGCCCGCATTCGCTACACTTGCGAACGGCTCTACGGGATGTGGCGCAGCTTGGTAGCGCGCGTCGTTCGGGTCGACGAGGTCGTGGGTTCGAATCCCGCCATCCCGACAGCCTCCCACCGGCGGGTTCACTCAGGTGAGCCCGCCGGTGGCTTTCGTACTCATCTGTCCGTATTCAGGGACGGGCCGTCACGGCGCCGGCTCGATGGTGAACGCCTGGCCGGCCGCGCCGCAGCGGCCCATCAACGCCTCGGCGCCGGCCGCGGAGTCGGCGTCCCGGATGCCGACACAGCCGTGTCCGTCCACCTGGAAGACCCAGGTCCCCGGCCGCCCGGCGGGCCGGACGTGGAAGACGGTGGCCTGGGCGCAGTTGTCCCGGGGCTCCAGCAGGCCGTCGGGGCGGCCGCCGGTCAGGACGGTGAGGCAGCCGGTGCCGTACTCGGGGTGGTGCCACTGGACGCGGTACCGGTCCCCGCCCATCGGCTCCAGGTAGGTCCGCATCGGCGCGGTCTGGTCGCACGGGCGCTGGACCGCCACGAACGAGTCGTACCGGTGGTCCCGCACCAGGCCGTCGGCCAGGCACAGGCCCGGGGCCGTGACCGGGTGAACGCGTACCCACCCGCCGGGCGGTCCCGGCCGCCCGGTGGTGGCTGTCCCGGTCGAGGGGCGGTCGCGCGGGTCGGCGGAGGCCAGCGTCCACGCCGTGCCGGCGCCCAGCAGCGAGACGACGACCACCGTGGCGGCGATGAGGATCGCCCGCGGCCGCCTGAACCGGAACGTGCGACGGGGTGGCGCGGCCGTCGGCGCCGCCACTGCCACCGGCACCGGGGCCGGCGGGGCCGGCGGCGCGGCGTCGAGTTCGGGGTCGGCCGCCAGGATCTGGCCATGCAGGCGTTCCAGCGCCTTGCCCGGCGCGATCCCGAGCTCGGAGTCGAAGAGCTGGAACGCCTGGCGGTAGCACTCCAGCGCCTCCGCCTGCCGGCCGCACCGGTACAGCGCCACCATGTACTGCTCCCGCAGCCGCTCGCGCAGCGGATGGGCCCGGATCGCGCCGCCCAGCTCGACCGCCACGTCCTCGTGCCGGCCGGCCGCCAGCGCCGCGTCGGCCCACCGCTCGGTGACGGTGAGCCGCAGGTCCTCCAGCCGGGCGACCTCGGTCTCCAGCAGCGGCCCGACCGCGACGTCGGCGAGCACATCGCCCCGCCACAGCCGGATCGCCTGGCCCAGCCGGTCCGCGATCCCGGCCACGTCGCCGGCCGGCAGGCCGTCGGCCTCCGCCACCAGCGCCTCGAACACCGCGAGGTCCAGCTCGCCGGGGTGGACCACCAGCCGGTAGCCGTTCGACTCGGTGAGCAGGCGGGCACCGTCCTCCCCGACCGCGACGAAGGCGGCCCGGAGCCGCGACACGTAGGTACGCAGATTGGAGGCCAGTGCCTGCGGCGGCTCCACCCAGGCACTGCCCGCCAGCTGACCAGGCGTCACCGTCTGGTTGGCCCGCAGCAGCAGCGCGGCCAGGATCGCCCGCTGCTTCACCCCACCGACCGGCGCCGCCTTACCGTGGTGCGTGATCTCCAGCGGGCCGAGCACGCGAAACTCCACCGGCGTCTCCCCCATGCACCACCGACAGCATTGGGGGCGACCGTAGACCTCACCGGCGTCGGGTTCAACGGCCGTATGCGCGGCGTGTGCGCGCCACGATTCCCAGAACGCGTTCGACCGGGAAGTACCCGACGTCCCGCGAGTCGAAGCTGCCGCGCCGGTTGTCACCGAGCAGGACCAGCGCTCCGGGGGGTACCACGCCGCCGGGCAGCCGGCCGACCTGCCGGGTCCGGTCCCCCGCCACGGCGACGACCCGCTTGATCATCCAGCGCCGGGCCGCCACCTCCCGGCCGGGCGCCGTGGACGGTAGCGGCGGGTCCACCCATTCACCGGTCACCGCGGGTTCCTCGACGACGACCACCTGCCCGACCCGCGGCGACCCGCCGCGACGGGCGATCACGCGCTCCCCGTCGCGGTAGGTCGGCTGCATGCTGGTGCCGGACACGGTCACGGCGACCAGCCGGCGCGCCAGCACCGGCCACGTCACCGCCGGTACGGCCCAGGCCAGGACGGTCACGGCACAGCCCGCCGGCCAGCCGGCGGTCCCGGCGACGGCGGCGCCGAGCAGGAGGCCGCCGGTGGCGAGCGCCCCGACCGCCGTCGCGGTACGGCCGCGCCCCGCCCCGCCGGTCGCGGCGGGCGGCGGGCCGAGGACGGTGCCGGGCACCGGGGCGTCGCTCATCGCGGTGTCGCCAGGTCGAGGTCCGACGGCTGCTGGTACCCCGCGGCCTGGAGGCCGAACAGGCGGGCGTACTCGCCGCCGGACCGCACCAGCGTCTCGTGGTCGCCGAGCTCCGCCACCCGCCCGCCGGACAGGACGGCGATCAGGTCGGCGTCCCGTACGGCGCCGAGCCGGTGCGAGATGAGCAGGCTGGTCCGGTCGCCACGGTGCTGCCGCAGCGAGGTGTGGATCTCGTGCTCGGCCTCCGCGTCCAGCCCGGCCGAGGGCTCGTCGAGGATCATCAGCTCCCTCCCGTCCCGCATCAGCGCCCTGGCCAGCGCGAGGCGCTGCCACTGGCCGCCGGAGAGCACCACTCCGGTGACCGGGTTGTCCCGTTCGGACTCCATGAAGAACACCCGGCTGAGCAGGGTGTCGTAGCCGTGCGGCAGGCTGGACAGCTTCTCGTGGATGCCGGACCGGCGGGCGGCCGCCTCGATGCGCGCCCGGTCGTGGAGGCCGGCCAGGTCGCCGAGGCCGATGTTCTCGGCAGCGGTCAGGTCGTACTCCATGTAGTCCTGGAAGACCGCGCCGATGCGCCGGCGCAGCTCCGCCGGGTCGAGGTCGCGGAGGTCGACGCCGTCCCACCGGATCGCGCCGCGAGTGGGGTCGTAGAACCGGCACAGCAGCTTGACCAGCGTGGACTTGCCGGCGCCGTTCAGGCCGACCAGCGCGCACGCCCGGCCGGCGGGCACGCGGAGGCTCACGCCGCGCAGCACCCACGGGTGCTGGTCGGAGTAGCGGAACCAGACGTCGTCGAACTCGATGCCGTGGCGCAGCGGCGGCGGCTCGGCCGGCGTGGCGGTGACCGGCAGGTCCGGGCCGGCGCCGGTGACGGCCAGGTAGTGGTCGAACATCAGCAGCGCGTGGTGCGCGGTGGCGATCTGGACGGCGAGGCTGGCCAGCGAGGACTGGAGGCCGTTGACGGCGGCGACGAAGACGGTGACGTCGCCGACTGACAGCCGGCCGGTGCGGGCCGCGTTGACCGCCCACAGCAGGCCGGCGCCGGAGACGACGGCGGAGACCAGCCCGAGGCCGGTCTGGACGTACACCTCCCGCCGGTCGATGGCGCGCTTCGCGGCGTTCGTGGCCCGCCGCTCACCGAGCATCCGCCCGCGCAGGAACGCGCCGATCCCGAACAGGCGCACCTCCTTGGCGGCCTCGACGCTGGACAGCAGGTCCACGTAGAACATCTCGCGCCGCTCCGCCGGGCCGATCCGCCAGTTCATCCGGGCCCGGCGGCGGGACATGCTCAGCTCGGCCAGCAGCGCGGGCACCCCAGCCGCCAGCGCGAGCACCGCCATCGGCGGGTTCAGGACCAGCAACGAACTGACGAAACCGGCGATCGTCACGACGGCCCTGCCTGCGTTGAGCATGCCGTCCAGCGCCCGGTTGGGCGAGCTGCCGCCGGCCTGCTGCGCCAGCCGCAACCGGTCCAGGAACGTCGGGTTCTCGAACGGGCCGAGGCCGACGAAGCCGTCCACGACCGTGAACAGTCGTTCCTGCGCCAGCAGGCCGGCGCGGCGGTCGAGCTCCGCACGCAGGTACTGGGTCACCTGCGGCTGTGCCGCCATGACCAGCCCCACGGCGGCCAGGCCGCCGGCGAGGCGGGCCAGCGTGCCCAGCGGGGCGCCCTTGACCAGATCGTCCAGGACGAGCTTGGTCAGCCAGGCGGTCGCCACCGGCAACGCTCCGGCACCGAGCGTCAGCGTGACGTACCAGGCCATCAGGCCGGGCGCGGCGCGGAAGGCCAACCCCGCCGAGGCGGCGACCCTGCGGCCGAGCAGCCCCGGACGGGGCCGCCCGGTCATGCCGGGATTCCGGCCGGCTGGTCCAGCCGGATGCGGTCGGCGGTGACCAGTACCCGGCCGTCGGTTCCGGGCGCGACCGTCACCACCGTCGGGAACGCGCTGACGCGGAACGCACTGGTCAGCGGCCCGTCGCTGTCCTCGACCATGACGCGGGCCACCGGGCTGAGGTCGGCCACGTACGCCGCCGCCTTGGCGGGATCGTCGGTCACCACCGTGGCGAGCACCCGGTCACGCCCGCCGGGCAGCGCCCGGGCGTACTCCACGAACTCCGGCAGCCGCTTCGCGCACGGCTCGCAGCCGAGCGTGAAGAAGCCGACCAGCGTGTCCCCGGACAGCAGCCCGTCCCGGCTGACCGGCTCGTCGCTGACCGTGGTGGTGGCGAACGGCCCCACCTCCTCGCCCACCTTGACGGCCGGCGGCCGGGGTGGGGTGTTCGCGCCGGACAGCAGCGCGGTGTGCTCGCGCAGCCGCTTGATGACGCCGACCGTGAGGACCAGTTGGAAGACGCAGAGCAGGCCGACCAGCACCAGTGCCGCGATCAGGTAAGGCATCGAAATCTCCCGTTGACTCGACTCATGAGGACTTGCCGGCGGGCTGCTGCCGCGACACCGGCAGGAACAGCTCGACGATGTCGTCGAGCACGGCGACGAGGCCACCCAGGACGAGGCCGGCGGCGACGGCGACCACGACGCCACCCGGCTGCCGGCCGGTGGGTACCGTCCCGGTGACGCCGATGACCAGGCCCACCGCCGCCACCGCGGCGAGCACCGCGTTGCGCACCAGGTGCCGAGGGCCCAGCGGTGCGGCCGACGCGCCGAAACACCGGCACGGCGCCCGGACGCCACCGACCAGCGCCCAGGCAACGGCCACCGAGAAGCCGGCCAGCAGGACCAGGGCGGCGGCGTACCCCACGGTCGTCGCCCCCAGCCCCAGCAGCAGGCACACCGCGAACTCGCCCGCAACCACGACCGCCGCCACCGGCCGGGCCGGCAACGCGGCGGGCAGCGGCCAGCCGCGCACGGAACCGGCGAACTGGTCGAAGGCGGCACGCCCCGCGACCTTGCTGACGGCGGCGACGGCGAACACCGTCCCGATCAGGCAGCGGATCGCCAGCGGCAGGTAGTGCACGGTTCCCTCCCGAACTCACACTTCCGTCGCGGTGCTCCCGGCCGACCGGCCGGGAGCACCGCGATCACGAACAGGCCGAGCAGGCAGTTACCCAGGGGGCACCGAGGTCAGCAGTCGCACCCGCCGGAGTCCACGGTGCAGCCGCAACCCGACCGGCACAGCGCGATGCAGTCCGCCCAGTAGCCGCAATACGCCTGGCACTGCCAGCAGGACCGGTAGGTCTTGTACGTATACGGCCCGCAGGCGCCGGCCTCCACCGCCGGCACGAACAGGCCGAGCAGGCGGCTACCCGCCGCCTCCAACTTTCGATACATCGAGAAACTCCTCAGCATTGGCAGTAGTTGGGATCCACAGAGCAGCCGCAGCCCGAGCGGCAGTACGCATAGCAGGGCGCGGAGTAGCCGCACATGGAGTCGCACTGCCAGCACGACGTGTAGTGCTTGATGGTCTGCGGCCCACAGGCGCCGGCCTGTACTGCCGGCACGAACAGGCCGAGCAGGCGGCTACCCACCGCCTCCAACCTTCGATGCATCACGTGCCTCCCTACATGATCGGGAACCGTTCCGGCACGGACGTATCGGCTGCGGTCACGATCACGGCCAGGCCGCACAGATGCCGCACTGCTTCCGCACACCGACCGGCTCGCGGCTGGTCAGCGAGCGGAAGGAGCCGTTCAGGCGACCAGGACCTCAGCAGTCACAGAGGTCGGTGTCCACGGTGCAGCCGCAGCCCGATCGGCAGGTGGCGAAACAGCCCGCGTTGTAGCCGCACCGGCTCGCGCACTGCCAGCACGCGGGATACCACTTGACGACCGGCCCACCGCAGGCGCCGGCCTCCACCGCCGGCACGAACAGGCCGAGCAGGCGGCTACCCGCCGCCTCCAACCTTCGATACATCCGCCGAACTCCTCACATGATCGGAACCATGCCGGCACGGACGTACCGGCCGCCGGTCACGATCACGGCCGAGCCGCACAGAAGCCGCACGACTTCCGCACAGGCACCGGCTGACCCCGCTGCGTCAGCGCCGGGTCAGAGCCGTTCCAGGACCCGCTGCCACAGTCCCGCTGACGGGGCGCGCCCGCGTCCCGGGAAGGGACGGAAAGTCATGCGAATCTCACGCCGACTCTTCGGCCTGGTCGCCGCCGGCGCTCTGGCCACCATGTGCTCGCTCGCCGGCGGGCAACCGGCGCACGCGAACGGCTGGTTCGTCATCAAGAACCTCGGCACCGGGGAGTGCCTCCAGCCCGACCCCAGCGACACGACCGACGTCGGAGTACGCCTCGTGCAGGAGCCCTGCCACGCCGACACCGTCGTGGCCCAGCGGTGGACGGTCCTCACCGCCCCCGACGGGCAGCACACCCAGTTCCAGAACCAGAGCACCCAGGGCTGCATGGACGCCCACGGGCCCAACGCCGACCACACCCCCGTCGACACCTGGCCGTGCAGCGGCATCAGCAACCAGAGGTGGACCTTCGGGCCGTTCTCCCCGAGCTATGTGGTCTCGGTGATCGGGAACAGATGCCTCGACGTCCTCGGCGGCTCGTCAGAGGACGGCACGGTGATCGAGATCTTCCACTGCCTCTCGCCCGACCTGACCCAGGGCTGGTTCATCGAGTAGCGACCGACCGGCGGTCAGAACTCGGCGGCGACGACCTCCGCGATCTGGGCGGTGTTGAGCGCGGCGCCCTTGCGGAGGTTGTCGCCGCAGACGAAGAAGTCGAGCGTGTTGGGGAAGTCGTGGGCCTGGCGGAGCCGGCCCACGTAGGTGGGGTCGGTGCCGACCACGTCCGCCGGGGTGGGGAAGACGGCGGCGGCCGGCTCGTCGCGGACCTCGACACCGGGCGCGCCGGCCAGCAGCTCGCGGGCGGTGTCCACGGTGACCGGGTTGGCGAAGCGGGCGTGCACGGCCACCGAGTGGGTGGTCACCACCGGGACGCGGACGCAGGTGGCGGACACGGCCAGCGACGGCAGGCCGAGAATCTTGCGGGACTCGTTGCGGATCTTGAGTTCCTCGGAGGTCCAGCCGCCGTCCTTGAGCGAGCCGGCGAACGGCACCACGTTGTACGCCAGCGGTGCCGGGAACGGCCCCAGGTCGTCGCCGACGGCAGCCCGCACGTCGCCGGCCCGCTGGCCGACGAACGCGCCGGCCACCTTCTCCTGCTGCGCGTACAGGGCGTCGATGCCGGACTGGCCGGCCCCGGACGCGGCCTGGTACGAGGCCGCCACCACCTCGGTCAGCCCGTACGCCGCGTGCAGCGCGCCGAGCACCACGATCATCGACAGGGTGGTGCAGTTCGGGTTGGCGATGATGCCCTTCGGGCGGTGGCGTACCGCCGCCGCGTTCACCTCGGGCACCACCAGCGGCACGTCCGGATCCATCCGGAACGCGCCGGAGTTGTCCACCACGACCGCGCCCCGGGCGGCCGCGACCGGCCCCCACTCCGCCGACACCTCGTCCGGCACGTCGAACATGGCGATGTCGACGCCGTCGAACACTTCCGGGGCCAGCGCCTCGACCCGCACGTCCCGCCCGCACACGGACAGCACCTTGCCGGCCGACCGCGGCGAGGCCACCAGCCGGATGTCGCCGAACGGCTCGCGCCCGGCCGCCGCCCACCCGGTCAGGATCGACAGCATCACCGTCCCGACCGCGCCGGTCGCGCCGACGACCGCGACGGTGGGGCGATTCATCGGCCGGTCCCCGCGTACACGACCGCCTCCTCGTCGCCGCCGAGGCCGAACTCCTCGTGCAGCGTCTTCACGGCGGTGTCCACGTCGGTGTCCCGGCACACCACCGAGATCCGGATCTCCGAGGTGGAGATCATCTCGATGTTGACGCCGGCGTCGGCGAGCGAGCGGAAGAACCGCGCCGAGACGCCCGGGTGCGACTTCATCCCGGCCCCGATCAGCGACACCTTGCCGATGTGGTCGTCGAACAGCAGTTCCTCGAACCCGATCGAGTCCTTGACCTTGTTCAGCGCCTGCATGGCGGCCGCGCCGTCGGTGGTCGGCAGCGTGAACGAGATGTCGGTACGCCCGGTGCCGTGCGTCGAGATGTTCTGCACGATCATGTCGATGTTGATCTCGGCGTCGGCGACCGTGCCGAAGATCTGCGCGGCCTCGCCCGGCTTGTCCGGGACGCCGACCACGGTGATCTTGCCCTCGCTCCGGTCGTGGGCGACGCCGGTGATGATCGCCTGTTCCACGGTCGCCTCCTCAATGGAGCCCCGCACCACCGTGCCGGGCCGGGTCGAGAACGTCGAGCGCACGTGCACCGGGATGCCGTACCGGCGGGCGTACTCGACCGACCGCAGGTGCAGCACCTTCGCGCCGCACGCGGCCATCTCCAGCATCTCCTCGTACGTGATCGTCGGCAGCCGCCGCGCGTTCCGCACGATCCGCGGGTCGGCGGTGAACACGCCGTCCACGTCGGTGTAGATCTCGCACACGTCGGCGTTGAGGGCCGCGGCCAGCGCCACCGCGGTGGTGTCGGTGCCGCCCCTGCCGAGCGTGGTGATGTCCTTGGTGTCCTGGGACACGCCCTGGAAGCCGGCCACGATCGCGATCGCGCCCTCGTCCAGCGCCTGCTGCAACCGGCCGGGCGTGACCTCGACGATCCGCGCCTTGCCGTGCACCGAGTCGGTGATCACGCCGGCCTGCGAGCCGGTGAACGACCGGGCCCGGAAGCCCAGCGACGAGATCGCCATCGCCAGCAGCGCCATCGAGATGCGCTCACCGGCGGTCAGCAGCATGTCCAGCTCGCGCGGCGGCGGTACCGGGGTGACCTGCCGGGCCAGGTCGAGCAGCTCGTCGGTCGTGTCGCCCATCGCGGACACCGCGACGACCACGTGGTGGCCTTCACGGCGGGTGGCCACGATGCGCTCGGCCACGCGCTTGACCTTCTCCGCGTCGGCGACCGAGGAGCCACCGTACTTCTGGACGACGAGGCCCACGGCGCCCCCTTCCTGGGTGAGGTTTCCGCGCGTCAGCCTACCGGCGACAGACAAACACTTTCCGTGCTGCGAGACTCGGCGGATGCACCGTGTGGCCATCGTCACGGCCCTGCTGCTCTGCGCGCCGGTCACCGGCTGTGCCGGCAAGTCGCACCACGCCGCCGGCGGGAACCCCACACCGTCGGCACCGCCGGCGGCCGAGCTGGCCGCCCGCGCCCGTACCGCCGCCAGCACCCACACGGCAGCCACGTACCAGGTCGTCCGCACCGACGGCCGCCCCACCGGGCAGCGGGTCACGATCGCGACCACGGCCGCCGGGTGGCGGCTCGACGTCAGCCAGTCCGGCCGGACCACCACCCTGGCCAGCACCGCGACCGGCGCGTACTCCTGCCAGACCGGCCGCGCCTGCCAGCAGGTCGCCCGGCCCGGCCAGCCCATCCCGGCGGTGGTGGACCCGTTCGTGCAGGAGGTGTTCGTCTCCTACCCGCGCGAGCTGGCCGACCACGTGGCCCGCTACGACGTGACGGCGGCCGGCGGCGACGGAGGCCCCGCCGGGCCGGCGGCCTGCTACCGCGTCGACCCGCACCCGGGCGGGACGGTGTCGGCCGGCACCTACTGCTACACCCCGAACGGCACCCTGACCAGGGCGGCGTTCAGCTCCGGCGAGCTGCGGCTGCTCGAGGTGGCCCCGGCCCCGACCGCCATCACCGTGCCTAATTAATTTGGTAGACGTCGCCGGAGCCCGAGTATTGATAGCCGTCGTCGGGCTTGGTGAAGTGGACGTACAGGTCGGTGCCGGTGGGGGCGCCGCCCCAGCAGTACGTCACCCAGCTGCCGTTGTAGTACTGGGCGGTCGGGCCGATCTGCGCGCCGTTCGAGGAGCGGTGCAGCGACACGTAGTAGTAGTTGGCGGCGCCGCCGTAGCTGGGGATGTAGGTCTCGTCGCAGACCGTGCCGGTGCTGGTGTAGAAGGCGCGGGTACTCACCGACCAGCGGAAGGCGATGCTGTAGCTGAACGGCAGCCCGGCGGAGAAGGCCTGGACGGTGCCGGCGGCGGCCGGGTCGAAGTGGCGGGGGCCGGCGATGACCGTGCCCTGCACGACGGGCCCCTGGACCACCGGCAGGTGCGCCGGCGACGGGTCGTCGACGGCGGCGCGTGCGGGTACGGCGAGGACGGTGACGACACCCAGCGCGGCGACCGCCGGGGCGGCGGCGCGGGAGAACAGACGGCGCAACACGGGCACCTCCGACGGGGCGGCGGACGTGTCCGTACGGTACGAGATATCCCGATGTGCGTCGAGCGCGCCCCCCTCACCCTCCCGTCAGCTTGCAGTCCGGAAGTATCCAGGCCGTCGCTGGCAGCACAGTGGTCACCGGAACCACCCCGGAGGGGGAGGCGACCGTGCCGACCGTCACCCAGCTGGCGCACGACCCGCCGGTCAGCACCCGCGCGCCGGCCTCGGCGAGCGGGACGGTGCCGGCGAGCCGGTCCGCGCCGCCGGTGAGCACCGCGGCGGACTCGGCGCCGACGGTCCGCACCGGGATCCGCGCCGCCGGGCTGGAGACCAGCGTGACTGTGCCGGTGACGCCGCCGGTGTCCCCGCCGACCGCGCTGACCGTGCCGACCAGGCCGTCCGGGGTGGCGACGGCCATCCCGGCGGCGATCCGCCGCGCGCCGCCGACCGCGAACCGGGCCCTGCCCGCGCCGGCGGCGGCCAGCCGCACCCTGACCGGGGCCGGGTCGGCGTCGGCGCCCCCGTCCGCCGGCAACCGGGACACCGGCCCACCGCCCGAGCCACTCACCACCACATCGGTGGTGAAGGCGCTCGCCCCGCGCGGCAGCACGCTCACCGCCAGTTCCTTGCCGGCGTCCGCCATGTCGGTGATCTCCTGGTCGACCAGCCGGCTGGCGAGCTGGACCCGGTACCCGGGCGCGGCCAGCGCGTACCCGAACACGTGGTCGGTGCCGCCGGTGTCGGCCCCGACCCTGCTGGTCACGAAGCTGGTGGCCAGCGGCGACCGGGCCGGCAGCGCCCTGTCCACCCGGACCACCAGCGAGCCGCCGCGCACCGCGCCGCCGTCCGCCGGCGTGGTCAGCCAGGCCAGCCGCGCGCCGCCGGCCCGGTCCCGGCCCTGGAGCACCACGATCGTGCCGACCGCGGTGTCACCGGCGTACAGGGTGCGCACGTCGGTACGCGGGCCGCGGGCAGCGCGCCAGGTCCGGGTGGCGCCGTTGATCAGGGCGCCGTCGGAGGCGGCGGTGCCGCGGGCCGGCCAGTCCAGCAGCGTGCCGGTGGGCCGGGTACTGGTCGCGTCCGGGGTCGGGCGGTGGTGGTAGCGCAGCAGGGTGCCGGTGCTCGCGATGCCGGCGACGGCGAGTACCACCGCGGCGGCGCCGGCCAGCTGGCGGGCCCGGTGGCGCCGGCGCAACCGGCGGATCTTGCGCTCCACGCCCGCGCGCAGGTCGGCCGGCGCCTCGACACCCTCGGCGAGCTTGCGCAGGTCGCCGGCCAGGTCGGGAAGGTGGTCCTCGTGGCTCACGGGAGGTAACCCGCCGTCCGCACGCCCTGCTCGGTGAGGTAGTCGCGGAGCCGGCGCAGCCCGCGCGAGGACAGGCTCTTGACGGTGCCGACCGCGCAGCCGAGCGTGTCGGCGGTCTCCTGCTCGGACAGGCCCTCGTAGTGGCGGAGCACGACGACCGCGCGCTGCCGGGGCGGCAGGGTGGCGAGCGCCTGGCGCAGCAGGGTCCGGTCCTCGATCATGCCGGCGAAGCCGGTCTGCGGCTGCTCGGGCAGTTCCTCGGTCGGCCGCTCCCACCACCAGCGACGCCGGCGCATCGAGATGTGGGTGTTGACCATCATCCGGCGCACGTACGCGTCCAGGTGCTCGGTCTGCGAGGCCCGCGGCCAGTGCAGGAACAGCTTGGCCAGCACCGTCTGCACGAGGTCTTCCGCCTGGTGCAGATCACCGGTCAACAGGTACGCCGTCCGCATCAACCCCTGGGCCCTTCCCGCCACGTACTCCGAAAACGCCTCGGAGTCGGCAGGCTTCACGACAAGCACTTCCTGACATGATCGAACGCCCTGGGGCGCCGCCGGGGTTGACTGTGGTGGCGAGGGACTTGGTGGGACAGACTGCCAGGTTGCGGGTCGAGTTTCGATAAAGGCCTCAGATGTCGAGACTCCGGCGTCCGGAGAACGCCCTGCCGAGCGTGATCTCGTCGGCGTACTCGAGGTCGCCGCCGACCGGCAGGCCGGAGGCGAGCCGGGTCACGGTGACACCTATCGGCTTGAGCAGCCGGGCCAGGTAGGTCGCGGTGGCCTCACCCTCCAGGTTGGGGTCGGTGGCGAGGATGACCTCGGTGACGGCGCCGTCGGCGAGCCGCGCCAGCAGCTCCTTGACCCGCAGGTCGTCGGGGCCGACGCCGTCGATCGGGCTGATCGCGCCGCCAAGCACGTGGTAGCGGCCGCGGTACTCGCGGGTCCGCTCCACGGCCAGCACGTCCTTGGGCTCCTCGACGACGCAGATCACCTCGTCGGAGCGGCGCGGGTCGCGGCAGATGCGGCACTCCACGTCCTCGGCGACGTTGCCGCAGACGCGGCAGAACCGCACCTCGTCCTTGACCCGCTGGAGCGTCGCGGTCAGCCGCGCCACGTCCACCGGGTCGGCGGCGAGCAGGTGGAACGCGATCCGCTGGGCACTCTTCGGACCGATCCCGGGCAGTCGCCCGAGCTCGTCGATGAGGTCCTGGATGGCGCCTTCGTACACCGGTACCTACATGCCGGGCAGGCCGAGGCCGCCGCCCAGTGCGTTGAGACCGCCGGTGAGCGGGCCCATCTTCTCGGCGGCGAGCTGCTGGGCGTTGTGGCTGGCGTCGCGGACCGCGGCGATCACCAGGTCGGCGAGGGTCTCGACGTCGTCGGGATCGACGACCTTCGGGTCGATGTCGAGCGCGCGCAGCTCGCCACCGCCGGTCACCGTCGCCGTCACCATGCCGCCGCCGGCGGTACCTTTGACCTCGGTGTTGGCGAGCTCGTCCTGCATGGCGAGCATCTGCTCCTGCATCTTCTGCGCCTGCTTCAGGAGCTGTTGCATGTTGGGTTGGCCGCCTGGCCTCACGGCTCCTCCAGGGGAGAAAGCGAACTCGGGTCTGGACCGGCAAGCCGGTCCCGCCAGCCTATCCCGCCTGTCGGATTCGGCAGGGCAGGCCCGCTCGTGGGAGGCTGCCTGTCGTGCCTTCGCGCCTGCGTTGGGTGGTGGTGGCCGCCGCGCTCGTCGCGACGGCCGGCGCGGGATGCTCCGGCGGCTCATCCAGCGCGAAGGTCCACCTGACCGGCTCCCCCACCCCGCGTACGGCGCTGACCAGCGACTCCGCCGTACCGAGCCCGAGCCCGAACTCGCCGGCGGCCGGGCCACCGGCGGCCGGCAGCCTGGCCGGGAGGACGGTGGTGGTCGATCCCGGCCACAACGGCGCCAACGAGGCGCACCCGGAGATCATCAACAAACTGGTGAACGCCGGCAACGGGGTCCGCAAGCCGTGCAACACGACCGGAACGTCCGGCAGCGACGGGTTCACCGAGGCGGAGTTCAACTGGGAGGTGGCCCAGCGGCTGCGCGGCCTGCTCCAGGCCGCCGGCGCGAGGGTGATCCTGACCAGGGACAACAACACCGGCGTCGGTCCCTGCATCACCGAGCGTGCCGCGGCCGCCAACAACAACCACGCCGACCTGATGCTGTCCATCCACGCCGACGGCGCACCCGCCAACGACCGCGGCTTCCACGTGATCACCCAGCCGCACCCGCCGGTGGACACGGGCACGGTCGCCGCCTCCCAGCGCCTCGGGCACGCGGTCGTCACCGCCTACCACGATCGCACCGGCCTGCCGTACGCCAACTACGTCGGCACCGAGGGCATGGTCACCGACCGCGGCGACCTGGGTGGCCTCAACCTCTCCACCCGCCCCGCCGCCCTGATCGAATGCGGCAACATGCGCAACCCCGCCGACGAGACCTACCTGCACAGCGCCGCCGGCCAGGAAACCATCGCCAGCGCCCTGGCCACCGCCATCACCACCTACCTGACCGCCCGCTGACCTGCTCGACGGCGGTCAGCCGTCGGCGGTGGTCTCCCTGATCTTCTGGGCGCCGAGGGTGGACGTCAGCAGCGAGATGGCCTGTTCCTCCGGGTTGACCCTGGCCACCGGCTCGCCCGGGTCGTCGGGCTCGTCCAGGGGTTCGTCGCCGGGAGCGAACCCGGTCGGCTCGGGTTCGGCCGGCGGGGCGGGCCGGGCACCGCCGCCTCCCCCGCCGCCGCCACGCGGGCCCGGGCCGGCGGCGGGCGGGCCGCC
>JBJMIH010000232.1:0-22106 GCA_045806985.1 Mycobacteriales bacterium
CATCGCGCAGTACGCCGCGTGCTTCTCCATCGACTGGAACGTGAACGGGCTGTTGAGCAGGTACACGTCGTCCATCAGCGCGACCTTCTTCAGCCACTCCCGCGGGTGGTAGTACCAGTACGCCAGCCGGTCGATCACCAGCTCGTAGCGCGGCCGGTCGCGCAGGTCGAACGGCTCGATGGTGATCCGCTCCACGTCGAAGGCGTGCCCCGCGACCGGGCCGAGGCGGCGGGTGAGCGTCTCGAACGCCCTCGGCCAGTCCTCCTCGGTACCCAGCAGCAGGCCGATCAGGTGTCGCACCTCGGTCACGGGTGCCTCCTTCGTCCGGGGTCAGCAGAAGCGCGGTAGGTGGTGGGCGAGCTGCGCGCGCCACGACGGCCAGTCGTGCGGCACGTCGTGGCCCCACAGGTCCAGCTCGTGCCGGATGCCCTTGGCGGCGAGCAGCGCGGCGAGCCGCCGGGTGCTGTCCAGCGAGCAGGTGGTGTCCTCCCACTGCCCCTGCCCGCAGACCAGCAGCAGGCTGACCCGGCCGCGCAGCCAGTCCAGGTGGTCGCCGTGCAGGTTCGGCACGTACTGGAACGGGTTGGTGAAGTACGCCGCGTCGCCCTGCTCGCCCCAGCCGTGCCACGCCGACGGGTCGTAGTTGCCGGAGAAGCACAGCGCGAGCGGGAACAGGTCGGCCCGCCGCAGCGCCGAGCTGGCGGCGTGGAAGGCGCCGAGGCTGCACCCGAGCGTGGCCACGTCCGCGCGGCCGCCGCAGTCGGCGTGGATCCACGGCACCACCTGGCCGGTGATCCACTCCTCGTAGGCGACGTGCCGCCGGGCCCGCTCCTCCACCGGGACGCTGGTGTCCGACCAGGACGCGGCGTCGTAGCTGTCCACGCAGTACAGCTTCACCCTGCCGGCGTCGATCAGCCCGGCCACCGCGTCGACCATGCCGTTGTTCTCGAAGTCCGCGGCCCGGCCGCGCTCGGACGGGTACACCAGCACCGGCCGGCCCCAGTGGCCGTAGGCGATCACCGTGCCGGCCGCGCCGACGGCCGGCGACCACAGCTCCACCTGCTCGCGCCTCATCCGGCCACCTCGCGCAGCAGGTCGGTCAGGTGCGGGTGCAGGGCGTCCCGCCAGCTCGTGTAGTTGTGCGCGTCCGGCGTCTCGTGCAGCGGCGCCCGCAGCGTCGCCGCCATCAGCCGGTTGTTGTGCAGGTTCTCCTCGGCCGTGCCGCAGGTGAGCACGGCCGGCACGCCGCCGGCGGTCACGGTGGCGACGAACGCCACGATCCGGTCGTAGTACGGGAACCGGGCCTCGTGCGCGTCGTGGCGCGGGTGGAAGAAGCTGCCGGACTGGAGGAACAGCGCGTCCACCAGGTCCGGGTGGGCGCGCTGGGCGTGCAGCATGGCGAGCGCGCCGAGGCTGGTGCCGACGCCCACCCTGATGGTCGTGGCCACCGTCGCCGCCACCGCGGGGAGGATGGCGTGCCGCAGGGCGCGGGCGTAGTCCGGGTTGGCGGAGTACCGGCGGTCCCGGTCCGGACCGGGCGCGAGCAGCGCCGCCCGCACCGGCGGCAGCCAGCCGCCCGCCACGCCGGCCGCGAGGTAGGTGGTGAAGGCGGCGAGCCCCGCGTACTCCGGCCCGTCGTGGACGAGCAGCAGCGGCAGCGGCCGGTCGTCCGGGACGCCGGCGGGTGACCACAGCGTCAGCAGCGAGGTGACCGTCCGGTTCCGGCCGGGCGGCGGGGCCGGCGCGGCCAGCCAGTCCGGCGGGGCGTACCCGGGGAACTCCAGCACGCTCTTGTCGCCGAACGCGCCGCCGGCCCGGTGCGGATTGCCGGGGTCGGTCACCGTCTCCCGGTCGCCGCCGGGGTGGCTGAGCTCGAACTGGTACTCCATCCTGGCCACCGCCGGCCGCGGCACGGCGAGCCGCCAGCCGTCGCCGGCATAGGCGAAGTCGAGCCGGTCGGCGGGCAGGCCGACCTCCTGGCGGAGCCGCACGCCGGTCAGCTTGCGATCCGGGTCCGGCAGCGTGAAGGTCACCTCACCCATTCCCGCACCATAGGACACAGGGTCACCTACGCCCCGCGAACCCGCTCGCGGATCTCGGCGGCCTGCGGGGCGTCCAGGCTTTCGAACAGGCGCAGCGCCGCCAGCCAGCGCTCCCGCGCCTCGGCGGTGCGGCCGAGCTGGGCGAGCGTGTCGCCGATCCGGCGCAGCGTCCTGGCCTCGCCGTGCCGGTCGCCGATCGCCGCCCGCACGTCCCTGGCCTCGCCGAACGCGCGCAGCGCGTCCTCAGGGCGGTCCAGCTTCAGGTAGGTGAGGCCGAGGCTGTCCAGGGTGGCGCCCTCGCCGTACCGGTTGCCGCTCTCCCTGAACACCGCGAGCGACTCGCTGACCAGCTCCAGGGCCCGGTCCGGCCGGCCCAGCTCGGCCCAGGCCTCGCCGAGGTTGTTCAGCGCCATCCCCTCGCCGTGCCGGTCGCCGATGGCCCGGAAGATCGGCAGCGAGGCCTCGAACTGCGCCATCGCGTCCTCGTGCCGCTTCATCTGCCAGAGCGCGAAGCCGAAGTTGAGCCGGGTGCTGGCCTCGGCGGCCCGGTCGCCGGTCTCCCGGTGCAGGTCCAGCGCCCGCTCGAAGCAGGTCGAGCACTCCTCGAAGCGGGACAGGTAGCCGTACGCGACCCCGAGCCGGCTGGACAGCAGCGCCTCGGCCGCGCGGTCGCCGAGCGCGCGGGCCGCCTCCAGGCCCAGCGTGTGGGTCTCGATCCAGTCGGCCCAGTGCCGCTGGAGGGTGAAGAAGCCGCCGAGCGCGGCCGGCAGCCGCCAGCCGACGTCGTACTCGCCGGCCGCGACCGCGTACCGGGTCGCCGCCACCAGGCTGGCCCGCTCGGTCTCGAACCAGGCCAGCGCCGACGCGTGCCCGTCGAACTCGGGCGGCACGCACCAGCGCTCCGGCAGGTCCAGTTCCAGCGGCCGCTTCGGCACCAGCCGCCGGCTCGCCGCGTCGGCCGCCTTCAGGTACCAGATCAGCAGCCGGCGGACGGCCGCCGCGGTGCCGGCCGGGTCGTCGTCGTGGCCGGCCTGCTCCCGCGCGTACAGCCGGAGCAGGTCGTGCGAGCGGTACCGGCCGGGCGCGACCTCCTCGGTCAGGTGCGCGCCGAGCAGCCGGCGCAGCGGTGCGGCGACCTCGCCGGCCGACGCCGCCGCCATCGCGGCCACCGCCGGCGCGGTGCTGCCCAGGCCCATGTCGACGCCGAGCAGCCGGAACACCCGCCGGCTCGGCCCGTCCAGGCTCCGGTACGACCAGGAGAAGATCGCCCGCATGGTGGCGTAGTCGTCGTCCACCGCCAGCACGTCGAGCCGGTGCCGCTCCTCGCCGAGCTGGGCGACGAGGTCCGCCAGCCGGGCCGGCACCGCGTCCGCCGCGTGCTCGGCGGCGACCCGGAGCGCCAGCGGCAGGCCGGCGCACAGCTCGACCATCCGCCGTACCTGGTCGGGCGCCTGCACGAGGTGGTCGTCGGGCAGCTTGAGGCGCATCAGCTCGAGCGCGTCGGCGTCCGGCAGGGTGGGCAGCCGCAGCCGCAGCGCCCCCTCCCGCACCACCAGGCCGGCCAGCTCATCGCGGCTGGTGATCAGCGTGAGGCAGTGCGGCGTGCCCGGCAGCAGGTCGCGTACCTGCGCGGTGTCGGCCGCGTTGTCGAGGACGAGCAGTACCCGCCGGCCGTCCAGGACGCTGCGGAACAGCGCGGCCCGCGCCGCCACCCCGTACGGCACCTCGGCCGGCGGCACGCCGAGCGCGCGCAGGAAGTCCTCGAGCTGGGAGTCGGACCGTACCGGCATCCCACCGGGGTCGAAGCCGCGCAGGTCGGCGAAGAGGACGCCGTCCGGGAAGCGGCCGTGGACCTGGCGGGCCCAGCGGACGGCGAGCTGGGTCTTGCCGGTGCCCGGCCCGCCGACGATCGCGGCCACCGGCCGGCACCACGGGTCGTCGCTGCTGGCCAGCAGGCCGTCGAGCATGGCCAGTTCCTCGGTCCGGCCGACGAAGGCGGGCGTGGCCGGCGGGAGCTGCATCGGGGTGACCCTGCCGGCCGGCGCCTTCGGTGCCGGGGCGAGCGCCGGGGCGGCTGGGGCGGCGCCGGTCTGCCTGGCAGCGTCCCGCCAGCGCTTCCGCCAGCTGCCGGGGTCGCCGCCGCAGGCGGTGACGTACGCGAGCGTGACGTCCAGGGTCGGCAGCACCTGGCCGGCGGCGGCCCTGGCCAGGGTGGCCGCCGAGTAGTGGGTGACGCGGGCCAGGTGTGCGTAACTGGGTGAGCCGGCCTCGTGACGGAGGGTGCGGAGGGCGAGGGCGAACTCGTACAGCGGGCCGGCGGCCGGGTCGAGAGGACGCTCGCGCCGGCCCACACCCGCCTCCGATTGTCTCGCTTTGTCGCAATGCTTTGTCTCATTCTCCCCCAGCGCCCGCTGGCCCTGTAAACCTTGAGGCCGGACAGCACGTGCGTCCACAGCGGACGGAGGTGGCGAGCGGATGGGCGGGCGGCACGGCGGTACCACCGTCGTCACCGTGACGGTGACCGGGTCGGCGGCGGCCGACACGGTGATCCGGGTGGTCGGCGGCGGCAACGTACGCGTCGAGATCGACGAGCCGCTGGCCACCGTCGTGGTCACCGGCCCGGACCTCCGGCCAGTCCCGCCCGCCGCCGTGCCGGCGGCCGCCCCGGCACGGCCCTTGGAGGCGGCGCCCGTCCCGCTCGTCTCCCCGGCGACGGCGGCGGCGCTGCGGCGGCTGTCCCGCCGGGAACGGGAGACGCTCGCCTACATCGGCGCCGGCTACACCCACCAGCAGACCGCCACCCGGATGGCGATCAGCACCGCGACGGTGAACACCTTCGTGTCCCGGATCAGGACCAAGCTCGGCGTCGGCAACAAGGCCGAACTGACCCAGCTCGCCGTCGCGCTGCGGGCCCAGCAGGAGGACATCCCGGCCGACTGGCCGGGCTCCGACCACCACACCGCCGTCCGCAGGCACGCGTAGCGGCTATCGCGGCAACCGCTCGGCGAGGAAGTCCTCCCAGGAGCGGTGGCCGGTGTCGCCGTCGAGGGGAAGGGTGGCGCCGGCCCGGACGGCGCGAGCGCCCCGGCCCGGCAGCCGGACCGGCAGCAGCGGCCGGCGCCGGTGGGCGGCCTTCAGGTAACCGCGAACCAGCTCGCCCAGCCCGTACACCCGCGGCCCCGCCAGGTCGGGCACCAGGCCGGCCGGCTCCCCCAGCGCCAGTTCGACCATCCTGGCCGCGACCTCGCCGGTGTCGACCGGCTGGAAGCGCAGGCCGGACGGGACCGGGACCACCGGCAGCCTGGCCAGCCGCTGGACCGTGTCGAAGATCAGGTCGTGGAACTGGGTGGCGCGCAGCGTGGTCCACGAAATGCCGGATTCGGCGATGATCCGCTCGCCGGCCAGCTTGCCCTCGAAGTACCCGAACATGGCGCGGTCCACCCGGCTGGCCACCGTGACCCGGTCCGCGCCGACCACCGAGATGTACACCAGGTGGCCGACCTGTCCGGTCGCCGCCCGTACCAGGGTGCGGGCCTTCACGTCGTCGCCCCTGGCGCTGCCCGCGCAGTGCACGATCGTGTCGACACCCGCCACGGCGGCCGCCACGCCCGCGCCGGCGGGTCCGGACATCAGGTCGCCGGTCACGTACTCGACGCCGTCCGCGGGCTCGCCGGCGTGCCGGCTGAGCACGCGCACCTTCAGGCCGGCCTCCCGCAGCAGCGGCACCATGCGGCGGCCGAGCGTGCCGGTACCGCCGGTGAGCAGGATCGGTGCGGTCATGATCTCTCCCGTCACGTGAACGATGTCTTCAGGGTCTACCGCTCAGAGCCCGGGGACGGAAGGAATGTACAGGTGGACGAGGGCTTCACCGTCAGCGGCGGCCGGATCGTGGCCATCGACGTGCCGGCGGGCCAGCCGGGTCAGCCGGGTGGTTCGGGGGTGAGCAGGCCGCGGTTGAACGCCTCGGCGACGGCGGCGGCGCGGTCGCCCACGCCGAGCTTGGTGTAGATGTTCAGCAGGTGGCTCTTGACCGTGGCCTCGCTGATGAACAGCCGCGCGGCCACCTCCCGGTTGGTCGAGCCGGCCGCGACCAGTTCGAGCACCTCCCTCTCGCGGCGGCTGAGCACCTCCGTGCCGCCCGGCCGTACCCGGTTCATCAGCCGGGTCGCCACCGCCGGGGACAGCGCCGCCTGGCCGCGCGCCGCCGCCCGCACCGCCCCCAGCAGCTCGGCGCGGGGGGCGTCCTTGAGCAGGTAGCCGGTCGCGCCGGCCTCGATCGCCGGCAGCACGTAGCTGTCGGTGTCGTACGTGGTCAGCACCAGTACCCGGGCGGTGACGCCGCGCCGGGCCAGCTCGGCGATCGCGGTCACGCCGTCCATGCCCGGCATCCGCAGGTCCATGAGGATCACGTCCGGCCGGAGGGCCTGGGCGAGCTGGACCGCCGCCGCGCCGTCACCGGCCTCGCCGACCACCTCGAACCCGGGGTCGCGGGCGAACATGCTGCTCAGCCCGTCCCTGACGACCGGATGGTCGTCGACGACGATCAGCCGGATCGGCACCTCGGTCACGTTCCCACCTCCACGGTCGTGGCCGGTACCCGGGCCGAGATCGCCGTCCCGGCCCGCGGCTCCGACTCGACCTGCAACGTCCCCGCCAGGCCCTCGATCCGTTGCCGCATCGCGACCAGGCCGAACCCGCCGCCGCCGCCGTCCACCGGCACGGGGAGGGCGGGGTCGAAGCCGGCGCCGTCGTCGCGCACGTCCAGGGCGACCTCCTGCTCCAGGTACGACAGCGTCACCCCGACTCTGGTCGCGCCGGCGTGCCTGGCGACGTTGGCGAGCGCCTCCTGCGCCGTGCGCAGCAGCGCCACCTCGGCCTCCGGCAGCACCGGCCGCGCCGTGCCGGTGGTGGTGACCTGGACGGCGATCCGGTGCCGCGCCGACCAGCGCGCGGCCACGTCGGCCAGCGCCTCGCCCAGCCTGGCGGTGTCCAGCGGCTCCGGGCGCAGCGCGTGTACCGACCGGCGCGCCTCGGTCAGGCTCTCCCTGGCCAGGTCGGTGGCGGATCGCAGGTGCCGGCGCCACTCGGCCGGGTCGTCGGCGGCCTGCTCGGCGGCCTGGAGCTGGGTCACGATCCCGGTGAGGCCCTGCGCGAGGGTGTCGTGGATCTCCCGGGCCATCCGCTGCCGCTCGTCGACGACGCCGGCCTCCCTGGCCTGGGCCAGCAGCCGCTCGTGCAGGGCGGCGTTCTCGGCCAGCGTCGCCTCCAGCCGGCGGTTCGCCTCGCTCAGCTCGGCGAGCGCCCGCTCCCGCTCCTCCTGCTGCTCGACCCACCGCCGGACACCCCAGGCGAAGCCGGTCATCGGCAGCACGTTCATCACCACCACGCCCAGGTAGATCAGTACGCCGGTCATGCTCGACCTGTCGACGCCGTACGCCTGCGCGGTGCCCGACAGGACCGCGACCGCCGCCACCCCGGGGAGCTGCCAGGGCCAGCGCAGCACCCGGAACGCGTACAGGTAGAGGGCCGGCGTGAAGCAGCCGAACCACGGGTGCCGCGCCACCAGTACCGCCATGATCACGATCAGGACGGTGAAGAACACCGCCATCGGCGCCGCGCGCTCCCGCCGGGCGGGCCGAGCCGTGAACATGCCCAGCATCCACGCGGCGGCCAGCGCGCACAGCGCCATGTCCACGGCCAGCGGGCGGCCGGCCGACCGCTCGCTGACGGCCGTGAACACCACCAGCACGGCGAGCAGCACGTACGGCCCCACGGTCACCACCGGCCTCCAGCGCGGCTCCCGCACCAGCCGGGACGGCGACATCATGCTGCTCATCGCACCAATCTAGGGGAGCTGGGCGAACAGCGACCGCACCCGGCCGCCGTTGACGATCGCGACGACGCCGAGCAGGAGCAGCCCACAGCCGGCCTGCTCGACCTTCATCCACATCGGAAACGTGCCGGGCAGCGCGATGATCACGGCGATCGCCACCACCATGACGGCCGAGACGATCCGCAGCCGCAGGAACGCCGCGCGCGAGCCGCGCGCCGCCCGGACGGTGAACGCGAGGGTCAGCACGGCGCTGGCCGCGACGATCGTGCCGCGTACCCACACCGCCGAGTTCACCAGCCGCGCGTGGTCGCGGAGCGCGACGATGACCGCCAGCGTGACCAGGCTGACCGCGAGGTACCCGCCGACCAGCAACTTCACGGTACGGAACGCTCGTACCTGAGGTGAGGTGTCCATGCACCAAGCGTGGCCGGTCCGGCCCCGGCGCCGCCTCGGCCGCCCGGCCAGACCTGGACCGGCCGCCGGTCGGGCCGGCGGCTCAGCCGAACGGTGGAGCCGCTCAGCCGGCCGGCTGACCGATCGTGTCGAGTTCGGTGACCGCGTCGGCGGGCAGGACCAGGTCGGCGGCGGCGACGTTCTCGCGGAGGTGCGCCATCGAGGAGGTACCCGGGATGAGGGCGATCGCCGGCGACCGGCGCAGCAGCCAGGCCAGCGCGACCTGCTGCGGGGAGGCGTCCAGGCGGGCGGCCACCCTGGTCAGCGTGCCGGACTGGAGCGGGGTGAAGCCACCGAGCGGGAAGAACGGGACGTAGGCGATGTTCTCCGCCGCGCACCGGTCGACCAGGGCGTCGTCCTGCCGCCGGGCCACGTTGTAGAAGTTCTGCACCGTGACGACCGGCGCGATGGCCTGCGCCTCGGTGAGCTGGGCCGGGGAGACGCCGCTGAGGCCGAGGTGGCGGATCAGGCCGTCCTTCTGAAGCTCGGCCAGGGCGGCGAACTGCTCGCCGATCGGCTCGCCGTCCGGGGTCTCGTGCCCGCCCGCGCGCAGGTTGACCACGTCGAGGGTGTCCACGCCGAGGTGACGGAGATTGTCGTGGACCTGCGCCTTCAGGTCCTCGGGGTGCATCGACCGCACCCAGGCGCCGTCCGCGCCACGGCGGGCGCCGACCTTCGTGACCAGGCGCAGGCCGGCCGGGTACGGGTACAGGGCCGCCCTGATCAGCTCGTTCACGACGGCGGGACCGTAGAAGTCGGCGGTGTCGAGGTGGGTGATGCCCAGCTCGACCCCCTCGCGGAGCACGGCGATGGCCTGGTCGCGGTCCTTCGGCGGTCCGAAGACGTTGGGTCCGGCCAGCTGCATCGCGCCGTAGCCCATGCGGCTGAGGGTGAGGCCGTCCGCCGGGGTGACGGCGCCGCCGGGAGGATTGTTGGGCATTTCGTCCCTTTCAGGAGTTGGTGCGGTTCCGTATCCACTGTCCGGCCGCCGGCCGGTCGGTGGCAGTGCCCCATCGTTCCTGGGAGTGGGAGGACCAGTCACCGGTGGCGCGCCGGAACTACCGTGGACCCCGTGGACGGCACGAACGCGCTCGGCGAGTTCCTGCGCGCGCGGCGGGAACAGGTCCGCCCCGAGGACGTCGGGCTCGCCACCGGCGGCGGCCTGCGCCGGGTGCCCGGCCTGCGGCGCGAGGAGGTCGCGATGCTGGCCGGCGTGAGCGCCGACTACTACCTGCGCCTCGAGCAGGGGCGCGATCGGCACCCGTCGGTCCAGGTCCTCGACGCGCTCGCCACCGTGCTGCGGCTGGACGAGGACGCGACCGCGTACCTGATCAGCCTGGCCGGCCCGCGGTCCGCCAGCCGGAAGGCGACCGCGCCGAGACGGGAGCGGGTACCGGCCAGCATCCGCCAGCTCATCGACGGATGGCCGCGCAACCCGGCGTACGTGCAGAACAGGTTCACCGACGTGCTGGCGGCCAACAGCCTGGCCAGGGCCCTGTCGCCGAACTACACGCCCGGCGTGAACCTGCTCCGCGCCGTCTTCCTCGACCCGGCCGAGCGGGAGCTGCGGCGGGACTGGACGGCGCTGACCGCGGAGGGGGTAGCGAGCCTGCGGGCCCACGTCGGCCCGGACGTCGACGACCCGCGGCTGGTGGAGCTGGTGGGCGAGCTGTCCGTGCGCAGCGAACGGTTCCGGCGGCTGTGGGCGCGCCACGACGTGCGCCCCAAGCAGGGCCGCCTCAGCCGGCTGACCCACCCCGAGGTCGGCGACCTCGAGCTGTACGCCGACAAGTTCACCGTCGTCGGCGCCGACGGCCTCATCATGGTCGTCTTCCACGCCGAACCCGGCAGCCGCAACGCCGAACTCCTCGACATCCTCGGCAGCCTCACCGCCGCCCCGGAGCAGGAAGGCCTGCGACCGTGAGCCCTGCCCGCGCACCGCGTGCTCGCATGAGCAGGTGGGCCAGGGCGGGGATGGCGAGCAGGGCGACGAGGGCGCAGAGCGCGGGCCACCCGAACCGGCCGTACGTCCGCACGCCGAGCCAGGAGCCGGCGCTGCCGCCCAGGTAGGCGCAGGTCATGTGGACCGTGTTGAGGCGGTTGCGGATCTCGGCGCGCAGCGCGTACAGGCGTACCACGTTCGCGGCCGTGCCGGCCTGCATCGCGACATCCAGCAGCAGGGTGCCGGCGGCGACGGCGGCCAGGCCGGTCACGCCGCCGGCACCGCCGATCGCGAGGACGGCCGCCGCGCCGATGACCGCGACCAGGCAGGCGACGTTGACCGTGTCCGACCCGCGCCGGTCCACCTGCCGGCCGGCCACCGGGGTACTGACCATGGTGATCGCGTTGACCAGGGCGAGCGTGCCGACCGCCGACGTGCCGAGGTGGTACGCGGGGCCGGTGAACAGCAGCGCCACCGCCCCCCAGACGGCGGAGAAGCCGGTGAACACGGCCGTCTGGTAGAGGCAGGAACGGCGCAGCTCCGGCTCGGTGCGCAGCAGGCCGATCGACTCGGCCAGCAGGGCGGGGTACCGCCGGGCCGACGGCGGGCGGGTCGGCGGCAGCGCGCGGGACAGCAGCGCGGCGGTGAGCAGCGTCAGGCCGGCCGCCACCAGGTACAGCGCCCGCCAGCCGAGCCGCTCGCCCAGCGCGCCGGCGACGGTGCGGGACAGCAACATGCCGCCGAGCGCGCCGCTGAGCAGCGTGCCGCCGACCGCGCCGCGACGGTTGGCCGGGACCAGGCCGGCGGCCAGCGCCCCGAGGATCGGCGCGACGACCGTGGTGACGCCGACAGCCGCGCTGGCGACGACCAGCGCCGGCAGCGTGGGCGCGGCGGCCGCGGCGAGCGGGCCCAGGCCGGTGAGGCCGAGCAGGGTGACGACGAGGCGGCGGTACGGCAGCCGGTCGCCGAGCGGGACGAGGAAGAAGATCCCGGCCGCGTACCCGAACTGCGTCGCCGTCACCACGGCGGCGGCCGTACCGGGGGCGACGTGCAGGCCGGCGGCGACCAGCGGGCTGGTGGCCTGCGGGAAGTACACGTTGCCCACGGCGACGCCGCAGGTGAGGGCGAGGAGCGGCAGGAGGCCGCGCTGGTCCGTCATGCGGGACAGCCCACCGCGTTGGCCGGCCGGGGCCAATCGATGTAGCGTATAGCTTAATGATCACGTTTGTGCTGGGCGTGGCGGACCTGGCCGACACCCGCTTCGCGATCTCTCCCGTGCAGGAGGCGATGGGCAGCCTGTGGGCGCTCCGCGACCCCGGCCGGCACGCCCTGCACCTGCCATGGCGCAGGTCCGTGCTCCGCGAGCTGGAGCGACCCGGCGGGCTCGACAGCCGGCTGCTGTTCGCGCTGGTCGGCGACACCCTCACCCTGCCCGACTTCCTGACCCCGCGGCCGGAGTCCTTCGCGCCTGACCTGGAGGACCAGCTCGCCACCATCCGGGCCACGCCGCCCGCCCTGGTACGCCGCGACATCCGGGCCACGCACGCTCCGCGCCCGGTGCCGGAGGTACTCGACAGGGTCGACGCGGCAGGCGACGGGCCCGTGCACGAGTTGCTGGACGACCTCTGCGACCTGCTGCGGCGGTACTGGCGGATGGCCCTGGAACCGGCGTGGCCGCGGATGCGGCTCGTGCTGGAGGCCGACATGACGTACCGGGCCCGGCAGCTGGCCACCGGCGGGGCGCGCCTCCTCTTCGCCGACATGCATCCCAACCTGCGCTGGCGGGACGGGGAGCTGGAGATCAGCGAAATGCTGGGACGGTACCGGACGGAGGCGGCGGGCCGGGGACTGCTACTGATCCCTTCGGTGTTCACGTACAAGCCGATACCGCCACTCAGCGCGGACGAGCCGCCGTACCTGACGTACCCCAGCCGCGGCATCGCCACCCTCTGGGCCCCACCGCCGGAACCCGACGACACCGCCCTGGCCGCCCTGCTCGGCGCCCCTCGGGCGACACTGCTCCGCCTCCTCGAGGAGCCGATGCCCACGGTCGAACTCGCCCGCCGGCTCGCGGTCACCCCCAGTGCCGTCTCCCAGCACCTCCAGGTCCTGCACGCCACCGGCCTGGTCAGCCGAACGAGAGCCGGCCGCCACGTCCTCTATCACCGCACATCCCTCGCTCAGCGGCTGGTCAGCTGATATGATTCGAACATGCGTTCACACGGGGAGACGCTGGCGCAGATCGCCGCGCTGATCGGCGATCTGGCCGCCGGCGACCCGTGCGCGGACAGTCTCACCGGCCTGCGGAGAGTGATCGAGCAGGCGGAGGCGGAGTTCTGCCGGCAGGTGCGGGTCTTCGACAGTCGCCGGGAGTACGCAGCCCCCGACCAGTCCACTGAAACCATGCCAGCGTGGTTGCGGCACTACTGCCGGATGGCGCCCCAGGACGCTTCCCGCCACGTGCGGGTGGCCCGCACGCTGCCCTCCCTACCCGACATGCAGGCCGCGTTCACCGCCGGAGATGTCAGCTTCAACCATGTGGCGGTGGTGTGTGAACTGGCCCGCACCGCCAGCCTGGAAGACACCCGCGCGGCCGAACCCACCCTGCTGGCCTTGGCTCGGGTGTCGCATCCGGGGCAGTTGCGGACCGCGGCGAACCGGGTCCGTTACTGCCTGGACCCCGACGGGTCGGTGAAGGACCTCGACAAGCAGTACCAGCGCCGCTATGTGGACCTGGTCGAAACCCTGGGCGGCATGTGGCACCTGGAAGGCGCCCTGGACCCGGAGGCGGGCGCGAAACTGCGCACCGCCCTGGACGCCATCATGGGCATCCCGGCCCGCGACGACACCCGCAGCGGGCAGCAGCGCCGGGCCGATGCCGTGGTGGAGATGGCGGACCTGTTGATGGCCGCCGACGTTCTGCCGACCCGGGGCCGGCGCCGCCCGCAGGTGTCGATCACCGTCGGCCTGGACACCCTGCAAGGCCTGCCCGGTAGCGGGCCGGCGGAGTTGGAGGGCTGTTCGACCCCGATGCCGGCACAGACCGCGCAGCGGTTGGCGTGTGACGGGGAGATCACCCGCATCGTGCTCGGCCCCGAATCCGAAGTGTTGGATGTGGGCCGGGCTCGCCGGGTCGCTCATCCCGCTCTGGACAAGGCCGTCCGCCACCGTGACAGGTACTGCCGGTGGGAAACCTGCGACCGGCCCGCCCAGCACTGCGAACTGCACCACCGCCAACCGTGGTGGGCCGGTGGCCGCACCGACCTGACCAACATGATCATGCTGTGCGGCTACCACCACCGGCTGGTGCATGAGGGCCGCCAACCACTGCGGCTGCGCCCCGTCATGCGGAGGTGACCGGTCGTGAAGGCGTGGCTGCTCCGCCATCCCCGGTTCCATCTGCACTTCACCCCCACCAGCAGCTCCTGCTCAACCTGGCAGAGCGCTGGTTCGCCGAGCTGACCACCGCAAACTGCGCCGCTCGGCCCACCGCAGCATCACCGAACTCGAAACCGACGATCCTCGACACCCTCGCCGCCTACTGCCAGCGAATTGACGACTCACGACACTGGACGCAGGCGGGGAATATGCAGTCCTCCGCGTGGAACGGAGCCAGCGGGGCAGCCAGAGCACGGCAGCGGCCCCATGGCATCCAGGCGCGACTACCAGTTCCCTGGAGTTCCGTGGCACGATCCAGTTTGTCGAATAGCTTCCCCCACCAGCGAGCATGGTAAGGCCAATGTGGTTACCCCTCGCCACGCCGCTAATGGTGCCGGGCCGGACGAGCAACAACATTGACTGTAAGCGTCGACGTGGTCCCTGTAGATTATTGGAGTGAGCTCCAGCTGCACAAAATTGATGTACTCTTCCTTGCTGATGCGGCGTGTCATGAGCGCACCTTTATACTCGGCCGCCTTGGTCTTTAGGCCCTGATCGACCTGGTCCAAGCGATCCTGAAGGAACTTTCGCACACAATTCGCGGTCAAGACATCTGGTGTCTCCTGGCAGGCGCATGTCGCATTATGCACATAAGCCTCTGGAAGCCACCAGTTTTCCTTGGCGTATTTGCCGCAGTCCGAGTTCGGGATACCTGGTTGCGGCACGCATTCCGTCGGCCCGGGCGGAGGTGTGGGCGAAGCGGATTTTCGTATGACCACACTGCGCATCAGATCTTGATCTCCCGGCACTGGGCCGTGCGAGAAGAGCTCCCCGACCACAGCGCCCGCTCCCTCCAGGGCTAATCCGGCTTTCATAGCTCGGGCACAGGAGAGATTGGCGTTGTATTCTGGATTTCCGTCACTGCTGGCAAAGCCGTGAACCTTCAGGACCTGACCTGCGGTCGCGGCAGAAGATCCATACGCAAGAAGGCGCTGTTCCTCACCGGGCTTCAAAGTGTCACAGTTGACAACGAACCGATACGGCGGCAGCTCTGGAGCCGATAGCTCTTCGGAAGAGCCGATACAGTCCGTTGGTGCTCCGATGGCGGCGGGTCCACATGCACGCTGCATGAAGATTGTGGTTCGCTGAGCACTCAGCAGCTGATCGAAGCGGCTGGCAGACGTCTCCTCGTCGTCCGATCCTGGCTTGGTCATCGTGACATCGTGAACGAGGCCGCCAACGGCTTCATTGCCGGCCGTTCGCTGAGGCTCATACTGCATCACGACCGGCTCGGCCACGGATTGCTGGGCGACCGAGCCGGTTCCGTCTTTCGCCGGTGAGAGCCCTTCCTGATTGTGACAGCACGCCTCCAGCCCCCGGCCGCCCGAGGATCGGGGTGAGGTGAGGCCCAGGCCGTCCTCGACCGCCCGCTGGGCCGGCGACTCGCCGGAGTCTTCCGCGGCGTGACACGGGCACTGGTCAGGTGGCACCGATCCACAGCGTTGCGCGGTGACCGTGGGGCTCGGACGGGAAGGCGCAAGCATGCCCACTACGGCTTGGTTTCCCGCCCCACGCTGCAACGCGATCACCGCCGCAACATGCGGTGGCAGTCGCGAACCGGACGGCGGGCGGTGGGTCGGCCGCGTCTGCTGGATGCCACTACCTGTCCGTTCGTCATCCGACCGCGAGAATCGAGACATGTCGCCTCCGGCACTCACTCCACGACCCCTCCTTAGGGTCCACGATCGACATAGGCAACGTGAGTTCCTTTCGGCCAAGAAGGAGGGCATTCCTTCCCAAAAGCCGCTTCCCGCCCCTCGTCCCGATCTGTGACCGCCGCAGGCTGCACCGTGTATGCGGCTGTCAGGACCATGATCTGCTCGACAGGTCCTCGTGGCCACGCGACGCCGTCAGGCCATGGTGTGCCGGACTTGGCGAGGCCGATCGTCATGAAACCGTCGTGGTGGCTACAACCGGAGGCCTGATGGAAACCGGCACCACTGTTCCCACGTTTGTGTGATCCCGCCTCGTCTCGTAACACCGGGCACGATGCGAGCAAATACCAATCTAAGCATTCGCACTATCAGTGATGACATTCCGGCCAAGATTTCGGTCGGTGCGCCGGAAGCGCTAGGAATCTACCTGACCTGTGCTATTGTTCAAGATCTCGCAAGAACTTCCAGGGACTGTGCCGCGAAGGGAAACGCTGTGTTGTCCTCCGGGGCCTTGCTATCCGCCAGCTTCGACTGAAACTGTCACTGGCCATCGTGGTTGCCTGAGCCAGAGAAGCCGTCCAACTGACAGAATCCGCGACGACATTTGGAATCGACGATGCTCGATCCTCGCGACGAACCATCCAAGCTGAGCAATATTTCGCATCGACGAACTGCACCGCAGGCGAGGCCGTCTGGATCTAGCGCCGGATTCCCTGGGCAGTTGCTCTCGCTCCAGAGCACGGCGGGCAACGCCGCCGTCAATTCGCTGCTGCACGGAAGTCAGCGGTCTCCAACCCCGGCAGCGGCGAACACTACAGAACGCGGCCGGCACAGCGGATCGATTAGCTCTCCGCGTTCCGTGGGTACGGCCGACCTCAAGGACGCGCGGCCAGCTATTGCCGTCCAGCGTGCAGCCGACGATCAAAAGCAAACCGATATGCAAACCCACTACCGTCTGGAGGCGAAGGCCTGGATCCCGCAATTCCACGTCGTGGATCCAGAGGCGATCCTCGGCGTAACCACCATCCTGGGTAGATCACCGCGCGCACTTGAGACGAAAATGCTAGCTGGACTACCACCAGGATCCCAGCCGACCGGCTACTTGTCGTACTACCGCGGTGACAACCACGTTGAGTACGACGGGAGCCACCGTATACTCCAGGTCATCGAGTTTGACTGGGACGGTTCGAAAATCTCGAACATCACCTTGCCCGAGATTGCACATTTCGGCGATTCACACCGTGATGTGAGTATCCGGTACTTTGATGTGCGTGCATTGGACACCAGATGGATGGAGGATACCGAGTCGGCCACCGCGACCGCCGCCGTCGTGCACGAGAGTGGTGACCGCGAGGTGAGTATCGGTATCCACAGTGCGAACCCGCTCACCATCTCTCCTAGCCCGGACGTCGATGCCGATCTCGGCGTCTTCCTCTCCTCTGACCCCACCTTCGGTACTGAGGAGCTGACCTTGCGTTGGTCAACTGACCTGATGCCGAGTCATGGATTCCGCTTGATCCGCAACGGCGTGGAAATCGCCACGGAGATCACAAACGACATCTCAGGCATTACTGCCACGGGGCCTGCCGCGGCGGCCGAGGTCTTCGTCCGCCTGAACAGCAAATCCAATGGCGGAGCCAGGACCTTTTCCTTCATTGGTGCGAATAGGCTTGAGTGAGGGCAGTCGGGGCGAATTGACGACTCGCGACACTAAGCGGTCTGTACCAGGCGGCCGGAACCATCGATCGACAACGTCGCCACGTAGACGTCGCGGGACGGGCAGGCGCCGCCACCGTGGTGGACGCGGCGCACCCGGATACGCGCCCGCCCCCGGTAGATCACCTCGCGACCGGCCCGCACTGTCATCCGGGCGGTGTGCCAACCCACTCGATGCGGCGGATCGACGATGCCGGTGGGCATCACCTTCGGATTGCCGGTCGGCCGGGACACCGCGGTCGAGCAGTGGTTGTCCACGCAGGTCTCGATCGACACCGCCGAGTTGGTGAACCGGGCGACGGGGAAGCTGACCCCGGTGAACCAGTAGACCTCGGTGCAGCCGACGGCCGGACCGTGCTGGCCGCCGCAGGAGGCGACGCCGACAGCTGCCAGCAACAGGAGTGCGTGCCTCGATCGCATGGGTGTTGGACGCGCGCCAGCCGGGTCCGGCTCCCGCGCGGTGGGCTGGGGAGTGGGACGTACGGGGTGAAAGGGGGACATTGGCTGGCATGATGGGCGGGTGGGTACCCGCCGTTTCCTGCTCGGGCTGTTGGTGGTTCTGACGGTGTCGGGTGTGCCGCTGGCGGTGGGGTCGGCCGCGTACGGGAGTCCGGGGCCGCGGGTCAGCCTGTCGGCCGTTCGGTTGTTGAGCGGGTCGACGTTGGTGGTGGGACTGGACAATGCGCCTCGGGACTGCCGGCACCCGCAGTTCGGGCCGCTCCGGCTGGCGGCCACCGACGCCTGGGCGGTGCTGGGGCCGGAGCGCCAGCCGTTCGCCCGCTCGAACGTCAGCGAGAGCGTGTACTGGCGGGCCGGCTCGTTCCTGTTCTACCTGCGCCCGGCGGGGGCGGCCAGCAGCGGCGTCTACCCGCTCACCGTCTACTGTGGCCTGCACCGGGTGGCCACCGCCAGCGTGCGGATCGACGCGCTGCCCGAGCCGGTGCGGTCCCGGGCGGACGCGCCGCTGCCGCTGACCGACATCACCGGCGTCGCCCTGGACCTGGCCGACGGCGTGCACGCCGACCACCCGTACCACCCCGTCACGATGACCGCCGACTTCGCGCCAGCGGACTGCGCCGCGCCGCGGGTGCTCCTCGACGGCCGGCGGGTCGCGACGCAGGCCCCGGTGCACGTGCACGTGCCGCTCGACCCGGACTGGTGGAAGGTCACCATCACCGCGCAGGTCCCCACCCGTACCCGGCCGGGCCGGCACGAGCTCGCCCTGCGCTGCGCGCCGCGCCCAGGCCTGCCGGATCCGCTGGTCCGGTACCCGTTCGTGGTCATCGGCGCGTCCGGCGCTGCCGGTGAGAGCGTTACCACGAGGCGGTCGCCGGTCCTGGTGGCGGTCCCGTCGATGTCCGACGTGCCGTGGGGACCCGGCCCGGTGGCGGTCTCCGCCCTGGTCGCGGCGGTACTGCTGGTGCTGGCCGAGGCCGGAGCGGCGGCGGCCGGCCGGCTACCGGCCCGCTGGCTGCCGGCGTGGCTACCGGCCCGCTGGCGGCCGCGGGGCAGCCCCGGGCGGTGGTTCGCCGGGCTGGCGGTGGCGACGGGGGTCGGGTACGCGCTCGCCGATCCGACCCTCGGGGCGAACGGCCGGACCGCGACATTGGTGGCGGCCATGGTGGTGGCGGTGCCGGTGACGGCGCTGGCCGCCGGGCGGCGGCCGGTCCCGCGCGGTACCCCGCCGGTCGGGCTGGTGCTGGCCCTGCTCGGGGTGCTTGGCTCGCGGCTGGCCGGGTACCTGCCGGGTGTCCTGATCGGCCCGACGGCCGGCGGCCGGCCGGAGCGGCGCGATCCCGGCCGTTCGGCGCTGTGGGGCGCGGTGACGCTGCTCGCCGTCAGCCTGGTGGCCTGGCTGGAGCAGGCCAGTACCGCGCGGACCAGCGCGCCCGGCGCCGGCCTGCGCTTCCTCGACGCGACGCTGGCCGCGATCTTCCTGGTCGGGGTGCAGGCGCTGGCGTTCGGGCTGGTTCCAGCGCCGGGCAGCGACGGCGAGCTGGCCCGCGCCGGGAACCGGCACGCGGCCAGGGCCGTGCACGGGCTCGCACTGTTCCTCTGCGTGCACGCGCTGGTGCTGCACCGCGCGCAGGTACCCGGCCACCGCGTCCACCCGGTCGCGGCGGTCGCCGTGCTGGTCGCCGTGCTGGCGGTCGTACCGGCGCTGCTCGCGGCGGCGCGGGCTCAGAAGGGCATGTTGAGGAAGGGTGAGGAGTAGTCGGGCGCCGCGTCCAGCAGCTGCTCGGCGTCCTCGGGCGGCGAGCCGGCCGCCTCGGCGGCGATCGTCATCGGCAGCAGCCGGACGTCGCCGGGGGTGGCCAGGCCGGTGACCTCCGGGTGGCCGAGCACCCACGCCACCGCCGCGGTGATCTCCTGCTGCCGGTCGAACGGCTCGTACCAGGTGGTGTACTGGTGCTCGGCGCCGTCCGGCCAGTTGCGGCGGGACGCCACCTTGATCGTCATCAGGCCGGTCCGCTGCCGCTGGACCTCCTCCACCAGCGCCACGTAGTCGGCGTGGTAGGCCGGATCCCGGTCGAGCACCCGGTTCAGCGGCGTGAGGACCGTGTCGAACGGGAACCGCCGCAGCGCCTCGCGGTGGGTGGCCGGCGCCTGCGGGCCGTGCCCGGTGATGCCGATCGCCCCGGCCAGCCCCTCGTCGCGGGCGCGTACCGCCGCCTCCAGCGCGCCGCCCGGCCCGGTGGCCCGCTCCAGGTCCTCGAGGTCGCCGACCGCGTGCAGCTGGATCAGGTCCACCCGGTCCGTCCGCAACCGCTCCAGCGAGTGGTTGATCTGCCGCCAGGCCGCGTCCGCGGCCCGCTCGCCGGTCTTGGTGGCCAGGAAGATCCGGTCCCTGATCCGCGACATCCACGGTCCGAGCCGCAGCTCCGCGTCGCCGTAGCCGGCCGCCACGTCGAAGTGGTTGATGCCCGCGTCGAGCGCCTGCTGGATCGACGCGTCCGCCACGTCCTGGGTGACCTCGGCCAGCATCGCCGCGCCGTAGATCAGGACCGAGCTCTGGTGGCCGAGCCTGCCGAGTTGCCGGTACCGCACGCCGCACACCCCTCTCCGGTCGGGATCTTCCCAGCGTAGCCGTGCGAGTGCGCTCCAGCGCCAGATCACCTGCCCTGGCGGGCCCGCCGTAACGCCTTGGGCAGGGCGGCCGCGTCGCGGTCCACCGACGGCGTGTCCTGGGTGTTCAGCATCGCCGACACGGTGTGCTGGATCTGGTAGCTGACCTCGGGGTAGTACGGCGTGACCGGGCGTGCCCGGGCGCGTGTGAGCGCCGTGCGCAGGGTGCGGAGCGCGGGCTTGTCCGCGAACAGGCTGGTGCCGCCGGACTCGGCGGACGGCCCGGCGGCGCCCGGCCCGGTGGCCGGCAGCGGGCAGGTGCCGCCGCCGTCGTCGTACACGGCCGGCCGGGCCGCCGCGAGGCCGCCCCGTTCCAGCAGGCACCGCTCGCTCCCCGGGCCGGTCAGGAACTTGATCAACCCCAGCGCCCAGTGCGTGTTGCGGCTGTGCGCGGCCACCGCGAGGTTCTGCCCGCCCAGCACGGACCGGTCGGCGTTGGCCTGGCCGCCGGTCCGGCTCGGCAGCGGCCACACCCCGAACTGCGCCGGCGACATCGCGCCGGCCAGCACGTCGTACGCGAACGGCCAGTTGCGCATGAACGCCACCTGGCCGTGCAGGAACGCCTGCACGCTGGCGGACTCGTCGTCGAACAGCGAGTCGTTCAGGATCGTCCCGTCGTGGATGTCGTCGGCGAGGCGCTTCAGCCCGTTGGAGGGCCGTGCGCTCAGGTCGGACTCGCCGGACGCCTGCGCCGCCTCCAGCGCGTTGACGGTCAGGCCCTCGTACTCCCGGAGCTGCGTGACGTACGCCGCCCGCAACTCGGGGTGCGCGTCCTGCAGCGACTTGTAGTCACTCTTCAGATCGTCCCACGTGGACGGCGGCCCCTCGGCGATCGAGTCCAGCCAGTCCTTCCGGTAGTACAGCAGCCCGGCGTCGGCGTTGAACGGCACCGCCCAGGACCGGCCGTGCCAGGTCACCGATTTCCGCGAGCCGTCGAAGAAGTCGGTGTCCGGCACCATGCCGGCGGGCAGCGGCTGGATCGCGTGGTCCTCGGCGAACTCGGCCGTCGCGGTCACGTCCAGGTTGAGCACGTCGTAGGAGGTGTTGCCGGACTGCTCGGCGGCGAGCATCTGGCTGCGTTGCAGGTCGGCGCTGGACGGCAGCTCCACGATCCGCACCGGGTGGTCGGGGTGCTGCCGGTTCCACAGCCCGATGAGCTGGCCGCGGATGCCGCCCTGGCTCAGGTCCACGCCGGTGACCAGCGTGATCGTGCCGTCGGCCGGCGCGGCCGGCGGCCGGGCGCTGCCGGCGCCGCAGCCGGCCGCCGCCAGCGCGAGCACGCACCCCGCCGCCACCCGCCTGCCGACCACGTCAGCCACCTCCCCACACGCCCGCGACCGCCCTGGCGACGGCCTGGTTGAGATTGCCGTCGGCGAGGCACTGCCCGCCGGAGTCCCGCGCCACCTGGGCCAGCCCGGGGTCCCGGCAGCTGGCCGGGGAGAACGCGATGACCTGGATCGGCACCGGCGGCCCGCCGGCCACCAGCCCCTTCAGCGACTCTGCCGTCCGAGTGCTCAGGCCGCGCCCACCGGACAGGTCCTCGCCGTCGGTGAGCACCACGATCGCCTGCCGGGCCGGCGCGCCCGGCGACCGCATCGCGCCGACGGCCGAGGCCAGCGCGTCGTACAGGGCCGCGCCCTCGTCCAGCGGGGCGGTGCGGTGCACGGCCGCGCGCACCGCGTCGAGGTCGCCGGAGGTGAACGGGACCAGCGTGACCGGGTCGCGCGGGTCGGTCGGCGACGACGGGACGGCCTGCACGCCCACGATGTCCGCGGGGTTCTTCAGGTCCAGCGCGCGGTCGACGGCGGCCTGCGCCCTGGTCAGCTTGTCGTCGCCGCTCATCGAGCCGGACACGTCCAGCAGGAACAGCACCCGGCCGGCGCTGTGGGCGCGGGTGTAGG
>JBJMIH010000233.1:0-2702 GCA_045806985.1 Mycobacteriales bacterium
AACGTGCCGTCCTCGTTCGCCGACTTCGCCCACGGGATGTTGACCGCCGACGTGATGTGGCCGGCACGCTGTGACTGCTCCTGCGGCAGGTGCGCCGGCGCGAGCAGCTTCCCGGTGTACTCGTCCGGCGACCGGACGTCGACCAGGTTCTTGGTGCCGATCGCGGCCACGACCTCGTCGCGGAAGGCGCGGATGCTCGTGTCCTGCTCCTGCGCCTTGTACGCGGTGGCGGGCCGCTGCACCGCGTCGGTGGACAGTTCGCGGGAGTCCAGCTCCCAGCGCTTGCGGCCGCCGTCGAGCAGCTTCACGTCCTGGTGGCCGTAGAGGCGGAAGTACCAGTACGCGTAGGCCGCGAACCAGTTGTTGTTGCCGCCGTACAGGACGACCGTGTCGTCGTTGCCGATCCCCTTCCGCGACAGCAGCTCCTCGAACTGCTCCTTGTTGACGAAGTCGCGGCGGACCGGGTCCTGGAGGTCGGTCTTCCAGTCCAGCTTGACGGCGCCACGGATATGGCCCTTGTCATAGGCACTGGTGTCCTCGTCGACTTCGACGAACACCACGCCAGGGGTGTCGAGGTTGGCCTCCGCCCATTCGGCGGAGACCAGCACGTCGGATCGGCTCATGCGGGGGCTCCCTTGTGTGTGGAACGTCGGCTGCGGAGGCGCAGCAGGATCAGGTACATCTCGCAGCCCAGGCACAGGCCGAAGGCCGCGTTCAGGAACGCGGCGGCCAGCGCCGCCGCGGTGGCCAGGACGGCGACGGCGGTCACGCCGGTGAGGTACCCGGCGGTACCGGCCAGCGCGAAGGCCAGCCCGACACCCTGCGCGAAGCGGGGCGGGGTCTCGTCCTCCAGCTCGGTGGGTGGGCCGAGCAGCGGGCGGACGAGGTGGCGGTACAGCAGCCCGTACGGGGCGAACCGCAGGCCGGCGAGCGCGCCGACCGCGAACACGGCCGCCTGTCCGGCCAGCAGCCAGCCGGACCCGGTGAGCAGCACGGCCGAGAGCACGACCGTGGTCACCCAGGCCCCGAACCGGGGCCCGCGAGGATCGATCATGGTTGGTGAGGGCATGTGGACCTGCTCCTGACATCGCGGAAAGTGAAGGCCGCGTCAGGGCGACGGGGAAAACGTCACCCGGTCAGGACGGACACAGGCAGCTGCCCACGCGGCACAGATCAACCGCGCGGCGCTTGGTCAGCAGCTCACCCACGGGAATGAGCGTAGCTGAGATTCGCCATCCGGTCACCCACGGTCGCGGGTGGGGACGGAGGGCGGTGGGTAGGAGTGCTTGCCGTGCTCGCGATCGGGGCCGTGCACCCGCGCCTCGCCGTTGATCACGTGGCCGCCCGGCACGCCCGCGGACGGCGATCCGACCGGCTGGGCGGCGGTGGACCGGCCGTTGACCACCTGTGGCGGCTTGGCCAGCAGCTCCGGCTCCGCGTCGGCGGCGGCGTTCGCGCTGGCCGGCACCCGGGAGATGACCGGGTTGACCTCGAACGCCTCGGCCTCCTCGTCCAGCACCGACATCGGGACCGGGATCTCGAACATCGGCCGGCCGAGCATGGCGGCGTCGGTGTCGGTCAGCCAGACCTCGAGGTTGGACCGCTCGTGCCGGACCGCGATCGGGTCGCGGTCGCCGATCTTGAGCAGGAAGCAGCCCTTGCGCAGCTTGCGGATGTGGTCGGCGCAGGAGGACGGCAGGCCCAGCACGCGCACGCAGTCCTCGGCGTCCCTGGGCTGCTTCTGCTTCAGCACGTACACCACGGCGGCGTCCTGGACCAGCGCGTACGCCTCCTCGTTGTCCGCGCCGCGCTGCGGCAGGTCGGACAGGTGGTGGATGGCGGCGACGACCTGGAGCGCGTAGGCACGGTGCAGCCGGTACAGCCGGCGCAGGATGCGGGCCGACGAGGCCCGGGAGATCAGGTGCCAGCCCTCCTCCACGATGAACGTCCGCTGCTTGCCGTCCACCCGCAGCCACACGTTGGTCAGCCAGGTGGACAGCACCGCCATCACGATCGCGATCGCGTCGCCGTCGTCCGGCAGCGCCGACACGTCGAAGACCACCAGGTCGGCGTCCAGGTCCACGTCGGCGTTGGTGGGGCCGTCGACGATGCCGGCCAGGTCGCCCTGGCACATCCGGTCCAGCTCCAGCGCCGCGTCCATCCCCCACTCGAGCAGCTCGGCGGTGGTCTTGGACACGTACGCGGCGGCGGTCTCGTCCGGGTGCAGCATCGCGAACGCCAGGTCACGCAGGGTCGGCTCGACGCCGGTGTCCCGGGCCTGCGCCACCACCTGGGCGTGCGCGGCCCGCAGCGCGTATCCCTCACGGGGGTTCAGCGCGCGGTGCATGATGATCTCCAGCACGGCCCTGACCAGGGAATCCTGGCCGACCAGGTCGCCCTCGTCCAGGTCGCCGCCGCCGGGCGCGTACGCCGTCTGCTCGTCGCGGACGATGCGCGGGTCCAGCGGGTTGATCGTCATCCCACCGCCGCGGCCGAACCGGATCGGGGTGATCCCGGTGATCTGGCAGAGCCGGTCGTACTCGCCGCCGTGGCCTTCCCGCTTCTTCGTGATGATCGCGACCTGGCGGTTGGCCCTGCGCAGTTGGCGGATGCCGTACACGGTCTTGAGCACCGAGGACTTGCCGTTGCCGACATCGCCGACCAGCAGCACCGCGCCGGACTCGATGTTCTCCATCGCGTAG
>JBJMIH010000234.1:0-21555 GCA_045806985.1 Mycobacteriales bacterium
CGCGGTGAACAGCGTGTTGTTCGTGGCCGGCTGGGTCGCGTTCTTCCTGCTGGGTGACAGTTGGTACCAGTTGGGGGTGGCGGCGTTCCTGGCGGTGATGTTCACGCAGGTGGCGTTCGTCGGCCATGACGCGGGGCATCGGCAGATCTTCCGGTCCCGGCGGGCCAATGATCTGGTCGGCCTGGTGCACGGCAACCTGATGGTGGGGTTGAGCTTCGGCTGGTGGGTGGCCAAGCACAACAAGCATCACGCCAATCCCAACCATGTCGGCAAGGACCCCGACATCGGCGCTGGCGCGCTGGTCTACACGGCGCGTGAGGCCGGCCTCCGGCGCGGCGCCGCCCGGCTGCTCACCCGCTCCCAGGCGTACCTGTTCTTCCCGATGCTGTTGCTGGAGGCGCTGAACCTGCACGTGTCCAGCCTGCGGGCGTTGTGGGGGCGCCCGGCCCGGTCCCGGCCGGCGGAGGCGTTGCTGTTGGTGCTGCATGTGGCCGGGTATGCCACCGCGTTGCTGCTGGTGCTGTCCCCGGTGAAGGCGCTGGCGTTCTTCGCCCTGCAGCAGGGCCTGTTCGGCTTCTACATGGGATGCAGCTTCGCCCCGAACCACAAGGGCATGCCGATCATGGAGGACGACGACCTGGACTACCTGCGTAAGCAGGTGCTGACCTCCCGCAACGTGACCGGCGGCCGGCTGGTGGACTGGCTGCTGGGCGGGCTGAACTACCAGATCGAACACCACCTGTTCCCGAGCATGCCCCGGCCCAGCCTGCGCCGCTCGAAGGCACTCATCCAGGCCTACTGTCACCAGCACGACCTCCCCTACGAGCAGGCCAGCCTGCTGGGCACCTACGCCGAGGTCCTCCGCCACCTCCGCGCCGTCGGCGAACCCCTCCGCCCCGCCCGCCAGCCCACCTCCTGACCCCGAGCGCCGGGGTGTAACGCCACGGGAGCCGGATTCGCTTGTTCTTCTGAAGTCGGATCCGGGGCCTTGTTCACGTGGTGTAACGGGAAAGTAACCGGCGTAGCAAACCGGCATCGCGGTCGTTATCGCGTCATGAGGGCGCTGGTCGGACGTCCCTCTCGCGACTTGTCGGACCGTGATGCCCTGGGGGTGGGTGATCCACACGCAGCTCGCACTCGCAGCGGAACCGACCAGCGCTCGCACGGCTCGCCAGTTCGTCGGTGAGGCTCTCACCGATTGGGGTCTGGCGCACGCCGCCGAGTTGGCCATCCTGCTGGCCAGCGAACTCGTCACGAACGCGATCCGCCATGCCGGCACGGACGACATCCTCGTCCGGCTGGAATGGGCGGGCGGGACCGCACCGGTACGGGTGGAGGTCCACGACCACAGCCCGGACCTGCCCTCGCAGCCCGCCGCCAGCCGGCGCGGTGTCGAACTCGACCCGCTGGCGCTGTCCGGCCGTGGCCTCGCCCTGGTCGAGGTGTGCGCGGACGACTGGGGGGTGCAGGTCGCCGACGACGGCAAGGCCGTCTGGTTCGAGCTCGGCACCGGGCCGCCATGAGCCGCCCTGAGCAGGCCGGCTGCGAAAACCCGTCGCGCCGGCCAGCGGCACGGGGTAGACACGCTCCATGAGCGACCTCGTACTCCGGCTGGTGACCCAGGACGAGCTCCGCGCGGTCACCGAGTTCGTGACCCGCAACTTCAACCAGGAACCGAACGACGCCGAGACCGAGTACGAGATGGCGGTCGTCGAGCTGGAGCGGTGGCTCCTCGCGTGCGACGGCGACCAGATGGCCGGCACGGCGGGTGCGTACACGAGACAGATCACCGTGCCGGGCGGCTCCGTCCCGGCCGCCGCCGTGACCTGGGTCACGGTCGCGCCGACGCACCGCCGCCGCGGGGTCCTCACCGCGATGATGCGCCGCCAGCTCACCGACGTGTACGAACGCGGCGTCGAGGCGGTCGCCATCCTCTGGGCCTCCGAGTCGGCCATCTACGGCCGGTTCGGCTACGGCCTGTCCAGCGAGGGCGGCCTCCTCACCATCCGCAGCCGGGACGTCAGGCTCACCCTGCCGCCGGCACCGGGCCGGTACGAGGAGGTGCTGCCGCTCGACGCGCTACCAGCGATCCGCGACGTTTTCGAGGCCAACCGCCGCGACCGGTCCGGCATGCTGGACCGCGACGAGGCCTGGTGGAAGCACCGGCTCACCGACCTGGAGCACCGCCGCGACGGCATGTCCGCGCTGCGCTGCGTGGTGCACCGCGACCCGGCCGGCACCGCGGACGGGTACGCGCTGTACCGGGTGAAGTTCAGCTGGGGCGAGCGCGGGCCGGACGGCGAGGTGAGCACCCTGGAGCTGATGGCGACCAGCCCGCCCGCGTACGCCGCGATCTGGCAGTACCTGCTCGGTCTCGATCTCACCCGGACGCTGACGGTCTGGCATCCCGAGCCGGACCTGCCGGTCCGGCACCTGGTGAACGACGCGCAGCAGGTGCGGTTCTCGCCCGGCTCCGGCGTCTGGACGCGGCTGGTGGACGTGCCGAAGGCGCTCGCCGCCAGGGCGTACCTCTCCCCCGTCGACGTGGTGCTGGAGGTCGGCGACGACTTCTGCCCGTGGAACGCGGGCCGCTACCGGCTGTCCGGCGACCGCACCGGCGCGCGCTGCGAGCGCACCGGCGACCCCGCCGACCTTAGCCTGACCAGCACCGAGCTGGGCGCGGCGTACCTCGGCGGCACCACGCTCACCGCCCTCGCCGCCGCCGGCAGGGTCACCGAGCACACCGCGGGCGCGCTGGCCGCCGCCTCGCACGCGTTCACCGCGGCCCGCGCGCCGTGGACGCCGGAGGTCTTCTAGTCACCGGCGCCGCTCGCTACCCTCGCCCCGTGGACGGCGAGCGTCGGCACCGGCGGCGTACCCGCCGCGGCCGGGCCCGGCCCGACGCGGCCCCGCCGCCACCCCCGCCCGCGATCGAGGAGCCGCCGGCGCCGCCACTGGAGCCCGCCGAGGACGAGCGGGCGCTGCGCAGCCTGATCGGCTCCGGCCGGTCCCGGGTCGGCGTGATCGGCGCGATGCGGGCCCGCGACGTTTCCCGGCCGGGCCCCGAGGACTACGCGGCGGCGGACGAGAACATCGTCCTCGTCCGCCGCCACTACGTGCCCCCGGAGGGTCAGCCGGGCAGTCCCGGCAACTCGCCGGACCCTTCGTAGTCGGTCAGCTGGTCGATGCGCCGCTGGTGGCGCGGCTCCCGGCTGAACGGTGTGGACAGGAACACCTCCACGAACCGGGTGGCGTCCTCCTGCGGGTGCTGCCGCGCCCCGACGGCAGCCACATTCGCGTCGTTGTGCTGGCGGGCCAGCTCGGCGATCTGCTCGTTCCAGATCAGGGCCGCCCGCACCCCCTTGATCTTGTTGGCCGCGATCTGCTCGCCGTTGCCCGAGCCGCCGATCACCACACCCAGGCTGCCGGGGTCGCCCACCACCCGCGAACCCACGGCCAGGCAGTACGGGGGGTAGTCGTCATCGGAGTCGTACTTTTCGGGTCCGACATCCACGACGTCATGACCCGACCTGGACAGGTGCTCGGCGAGATGTTGCTTGAGCTGGAATCCCGCATGATCGGAGCCCAGATAAACGCGCATACCCCGAGTCTGTCAGGTGCCGGGCCGCGACGGGGCCAAGGGGTGACGGTGATCTCGGCGGTCGGCTGCGGTCACCCCGGGCGGGTGGCGGTCACTGTGGCCGGCGTGGACGGCTGCCCGGCCGGCCGGGCCGCGGCCCTGAACACCGGGCCGGCGGCGCGGACCGTCCGGTGGCTGGTGCCACCGGACGCCGCCGCGGTGCTACCCGGCGGGCAGTTCCGCGACGACCAGGCCGCAGCGCGCCTTCGGCGTGAACCAGGTCGACTTGCGCGGCATCTTCTGCCGGTCCAGGTTGACCTGCAGGAAGTCGTCCACATTGACCGGTGCGATCAGCAGCGCGGCGGCGGCACGGCCGGCGTCCACCTCGCCGGTCAGCCACTCGACCGGGTAGTCGCCGCCCACGTACGTGATGCGCTTGTCGCCCGCGTCCATGCGGAGCACCTCGTTGAACACGACCCGCTCCACCAGCGAGTGGTCGAGCCGGTCGACGGTGGCGCCCTCCAGCGCGGGCGGCAGCACGACCTCGACGGTGGTGCCCTTGCCCAGGTACAGGTGGATCGCGCCGGGCGCGTCCGGGACGGTCGGCTCGCCGGGGTTCTCCACCACGATGCAGCCGGCCTCGCGCAGCTTGGCCAGCATGACGTGCTGCGGGAGGCCGACGTCGCGGACAAGCCGGTGGTACGGCTTGATGGTGACCGAACCGGGCGAGGTGACCACGGCCAGGAACCGGTCGAGGCCGGCCTGCTGGGCCGCCAGCGTGCGGTGGTTGCCGTCGGCGACGATCAGGTCGCCCTCGCCGACCAGTTCCAGCAGCGCGTCCCGCTCGTCGCTCGGCCCGAGCACCCACAGGCTGTGCCGCTGGTCGAGCTGGTCCACGTCGACGATCTCGGGCTCGCCCAGCCCGGCGATGACCTCGGCGAGGTGCGCGTGCAGACCGTCACCGCGCCCGGACTGCACCAGCAGCACCGGGCTGAGCACGTGGTGCAGCGTGGTGATGAGTTGCCGGCGCTCGGCGACCTTCTCCGGGAACACGTCCTCGTTGCGGATGACCCGGCCGGGCTGGTCGGCGCTGCCGGAGATCTGCGCGGTGTCGATCATGCAGAACAGCCCGTAGGTGACCGAATGGTCGCTCTCGATCCGGTACGGGCACACCACCTCGGCGAACGGCACCAGCCGCCCGTCGTTCTTCAGCCGCTGGAGCTGCCGTTCGGCGTACGGCAACGAATCGGCGAACCCCCGGCCGGCCTCCCGCGCCTCCGGCGTGCACTGCGGCATCTCCACCGACAGCAGCGACGTCGGGTTCTTCGCGACGATGTCGGTGATCTCGGCGTCGGAGGAGAACTCGTCGTAGTTCTGCGCGCCGGTGCCGCCGGTCGACACCCACGCCGTGTCGAGTGGGTGCGCCAGCCGTTCGCCGCCCATGGGAGGCCCTCTCACTTGTCAGATCACTGCCTCGACAAGGCTATCGGGCCGGCTACTGTGGGTATTTCTCAGGGCAGTTGGATGGACTTCAGCTCCGTGAACTCCTCAACGCCGTACCGGCCCAGCTCGCGGCCGACGCCGGACTGCTTGTACCCGCCGAACGGGGCCGCCGGGTTGAAGCGCGCGCCGTTGATGTCGACCTGGCCGGTCCGCATCCGCCGGGCGAACGCCAACGCCCGCTCCGGGTCGGCCGACCAGACGCCGCCGGCCAGCCCGTAGACGGTCTCGTTGGCGATCGTCGCCGCCTCCTCCTCCGAGGAGTACGGCAGCACCGCAAGCACCGGCCCGAAGATCTCCTCGCGGGCGATCGTCATGCCCGGCGTGACGTTGCCGAACACGGTCGGCGCGACGAAGTACCCGCGGTCCAGCGGCGCGTCCACGCCGCCGGTGGCCAGCGTCGCGCCCTCGGCGATGCCCTTCTCCACGTACCCGCGTACCCGGGTGCGCTGCGCCTCCGACACCAGCGGCCCGAGCCGGGTGGTCTCCTCGAACGGGGCACCCACGGTGTACTTCCCGGCGGCGGCGACGGCCAGCTCGACGGCCTCGTCGTGCCGGTCGGCCGGTACCAGCATCCGGGTCTGCGCGGTGCAGGTCTGGCCGCTGTTGAGGTAGGCGTTGGCCACCCCGACCTTGACGGCGACCGCGAGGTCGGCGTCGGGCAGCAGGACGTTGGCGGACTTGCCGCCCAGCTCGAGGGCGACCTTCTTGACGGTGTCCGCGCCCAGCGCGGCGACCCGCCGGCCGGCCCTGGTGGAGCCGGTGAAGGAGATCATGTCGACACCGGGGTGCGCGGCCAGCGGCTCGCCGACCTCGACGCCGGTGCCGGCGACGATGTTCACCACGCCGGCCGGCAGCCCGGCGGCGGCGATGACGTCGGCGAGCAGGTACGCGGTCAGCGGGGTGACCTCGCTCGGCTTGAGCACGACCGTGCAGCCGGCGGCGAGCGCCGGGCCGACCTTGGCGACGATCTGGTGCAGCGGGTAGTTCCACGGGGTGATGGCGCCGACCACGCCGGCCGGCTCGCGGACCACCAGCGAGTGCCCGATCCGCTCCTCGAACGGGAAGTCCGGGAGCAGGTCGAGCAGCGCGCCGAGGACCGACAGCGGCAGCCCGACCTGCACCGCCTTGGCGGTCTTGGCGGGCGCGCCCATCTCGGTGGCGATCGTGGTGACGAAGTCGCCGGTCCTGGCCCGCATCGCGTCGCGGAGCGCGGCCAGGTGGCCGGCCCGTTCCGCCGGCGGCAGGGCCGACCAGGCGGGCAGCGCCCGCTGGGCGGCCTTCACCGCCCGGTCGACGTCCTCGGCCGTACCGGCGGGCACCCGGCCGGCGACCTCCTCGGTGGTCGGGTCGATCACGTCGATCACGTCGGCCCCGGCCGGCTTGACCCACTCACCGCCGAGGAAGAAGGCGTCCCGCTGCTCCACCGCTGACCTCCTGACGTCGTCGTCCCCGCCAGCCTAACGACCGTTCGGTCCGTCCGCTCAGTCGAAAATCGGGTCGCGGGTGCGGGAACGCTTCAGCTCGAAGAAGCCGTCGGTCTCGGCGACCAGCCGGACGCCGTCCCACAGCCTGCCGGCGGCCTCGCCGCGCGGGATCGGGGAGACGACCGGCCCGAAGATGGACGCGTCGCCGACCCGGATGACCGGGGTGCCCACCTCGTACCCGACCGGGTCCATGCCCTGGTGGTGGCTGGCCCGCAGCGCCTCGTCGTAGTCGGTGCTGTCCATCGCCTCGGCCAGGTCGGCCGGCAGCCCGACCTCGGCCAGCGCCGCCTCGACGGTCGCCCGGTCGCGCGGGGCCTTCTCGTGGTGGAACCGGGTGCCGAGGGCGGTGTACAGGCCGCGCAGCACCTCGTTGCCGAACTTCTGCTCGGCGGCGACGCAGACCCGCACCGGACCCCAGCCCTCGGTCATCAGCTTGTCGTACTTTTCGCCCAGCTCGCGTCCCTCGTTGAGGACCGACAGCGACATCACGTGGAAGCGCGCCTGCACCGGCCGCACCCGCTCCGCCTCGAGGATCCAGCGGGACGCGATCCACGCCCACGGACAGATCGGGTCAAACCAGAAATCGACCGGTGTGCGGGACTCAGCCACGGAAGGCCTCCTGTGTTCGCGTCCGGGAACCACTACTTGAAGGGACAAGTTGTCCCCGATGAGCCGTATTCCCCCGCAGCGGGAGGTGCCCGCCGGGTCACCCCGCGTGCGAGGATGGCCAGAATCAGCGGTCGCCAGCCAGGCCCACGAGGCCGGAGCGACCGCCACCTACCACTTCCCCACCTGCGAAGGAGCAGCAGTGCCCGGGAGAAATCTCACCCGTGACGAGGCGCGCGCCAGAGCCGACCTCCTCGATGTCGAGTCCTACGACGTCTCGTTGGACCTCACCGACGGGGCCGGCAACCCGGGAGAGAAAACCTTCCGGTCCCGCACCACCGTCCGCTTCCGCAGCCGCCGCCCCGGCGAGCCGACCTGGATCAACCTGATCGCCGAGCAGGTGGACGAGGTGGTCCTCAACGGCGAGCGGCTCGCGGACTTCGAGTACAGCCAGGACGGCCTGAAGCTGCCCCCGCTGGCCGCCGAGAACGAGCTGACCGTCGACGCCCACTGCGCCTACACCAACACCGGCGAGGGCCTGCACCGGTTCGTCGACCCTGTCGACGGCGAGGTGTACCTGTACAGCCAGTTCGAGACCGCCGACGCGCAGCGCATGTACGCCTGCTTCGACCAGCCCGACCTGAAGGCCGCCTTCACCTTCCACGTCACCGCGCCCGCGCACTGGCAGGTCGTGTCCAGCGGCGCCGCCGAGCGCACCGAGGACGGCGCCGGCGGGGCCACGCTCACCCACTTCCGCACCACGCCGCGGATGTCCACCTACGTCACCGCGCTGGTCGCCGGGCCGTACCACGTCGCCCGCGACCACCACGACGGCATCGACCTGGGCGTGTACTGCCGGGCGTCGCTGGCCGAGCACCTGGACGCCGACCGGATCTTCGACGTCACCAAGCAGGGCTTCGACTACTTCCACCGCAACTTCGGGTACCGGTACGCCTTCGGCAAGTACGACCAGCTGTTCGTGCCCGAGTTCAACGCGGGCGCGATGGAGAACGCCGGCGCCGTGACGTTCCTGGAGGACTACGTCTTCCGGTCGAAGGTCACCGACGCCGCCTACGAGCGCCGCGGCGAGACGATCCTGCACGAGATGGCGCACATGTGGTTCGGCGACCTCGTCACCATGCGCTGGTGGGACGACCTGTGGCTGAACGAGTCCTTCGCCACCTACGCCAGCGTGGAGTGCCAGGCCGGCGCCACCCACTGGAAGGACGCCTGGACGACGTTCGCGACGCTGTGGAAGTCGTGGGCCTACGACCAGGACCAGCTGCCGTCCACCCACCCGATCGCCGCCGACATCGTCGACATCGAGGCCGTCGAGGTCAACTTCGACGGCATCACCTACGCCAAGGGCGCCTCGGTGCTCAAGCAGATGGTGCACTACGTCGGCAGGGAGGACTTCTTCGCCGGGCTGCGCGCGTACTTCCAGGCCCACGAGTACAGCAACGCTACCCTGGGCGACCTGCTCGCCGAGCTGGAGCGCACCTCCGGGCGGGACATGAAGACCTGGTCGCAGCAGTGGCTGGAGACGGCCGGGGTGAACGTGCTGCGGCCGGAGTACACGGTCGGCGAGGACGGCGGGTTCGGCAGCTTCGCCGTGCTCCAGGAGACGCCGGCCGAGCACCCCACCCAGCGCGTGCACCGGCTCGCGATCGGGCTGTACGACCTGGTCGACGGCGTGCTGCGGCGCCGGGACCGGTACGAGGTCGACATCGCCGGGCCGCGTACCGAGGTGGAGGCGCTGATCGGGGTGCGCAAGCCCGACCTGATCCTGGTCAACGACGACGACCTCACATACTGCAAGCTCCGGCTCGACCCGAACTCGATGAAGACCGCGATCGAGCACATGGACGTGCTGGAGGGCAGCCTGCCGCGGGCGCTGGTGTGGTCGGCGGCATGGGACATGACCCGCGACGGCGAGCTGCCGGCCCGCGACTTCGTCGCCCTGGTGATGCGCGGCATCACCAGCGAGGCGCTGATCTCCACCGCGCAGACGCTGCAGTCGTTCGTGGCCTCGGCGCTGACCTCCTATGCCCACCCGGACTGGGAGCGGCACGGCCGGTACGAGTGGGCCGCGTTCAGCCACGACCAGATGCTGGCGGCCGAGCCGGGCTCGGACAGCCAGCTGGCGTGGGCGCGGTCGCTGGCCAGGAACGCCCGCTCCGGGGAGCACCTGGCCGTGCTCCGCGGGCTGCTCGACGGCTCGGTGGTGGTGGACGGCCTGACCGTCGACACCGACCTGCGCTGGAGCCTGCTGGCCAGCCTGGTCGCGCTCGGCGCGGCCGGCGACGCGGAGATCGACGCGGAGCTGGCGCGGGACAACACGGCGGCCGGGCAGCGGCACGCCGAGACCGCGCGGGCGCTGCGTCCCACCGCCGAGGCCAAGGCGGAGGCGTGGCAGCGGGCCACCGGCGACGACAGCCTGCCCAACCAGGTCAGCCTGGCGGTCATGCGCGGGTTCATGCACCCGGAGCACCGGGAGCTGACGGCCCCGTACGCGGAGCGGTACTTCGACGCGGTCGCCGACGTGTGGGCCCGCCGCACGTCCGAGGTGGCGCAGAACATGGTGTCCCTGCTGTACCCGTCGCTGGAGATCTCCCAGGAGACCCTCGACCGCACCGACGCCTGGCTGGCCGGCGACGACATCCCGGCGCCGCTGCGCCGCCTGGTGCTGGAGAACCGGGACGGTGTCCGCCGCGCGCTCGCCGCCAGGGAGCGCGACGGCCAGGCTTAGACCGGGCCCAGACCGGGCCCGATCCTCGGACGCGACACGACCCCGCCTCCCGCAGCCGCGGGAGGCGGGGTCGTCGCGTTGTCAGCTGGGCGTGTGGACGTTGCCGGCCTGGTCGGCGAGCATCCGGAGGCCGGTGACGAGGCCGCCGACGAGGTCGCCGTTGCCGAAGGCGGCGGTCATCGAGAGGGCGGCGAGCGCGCAGGCGCGGTCGGGGACGCGCTTGGCGGCGTGCGGGCCGGTGACGACCTCCAGCACCCGGCGGCCGGGGTCGACGGCGAGCAGCACGCCCTCGTCGGCCCGGTCCAGGTTGTCGACCAGCTTCTCGGCGGCCTCGCGGGTCGGGTCGGCCAGCTCGCCGACGTACACGCTGAACTCCAGCCCGGTCTCCCGGGTGGCCGTGGTCAGGGCCTCGTCCAGCCGGATGATCTGGCGCGGGGTGAACGGGCTGCGGTCCGGGTCGTAGCTGGTCCCGTCGGCGGTGGTCGCCCTACCAGGTTCCACGTGCGCCCCCCTTGGTCGTCGTGCGGGCGGGGGCGGCCGGCAGCGCCTTGCGGCCGCCGTCGTCGGTGTCGGCGACCCACCACACCGGCGGGTACGTCCACGGCCGGCCCGGCCGGTAGCGGTTGCCGCCGCGGGCCATGGCGGGCACGTACGTGACGAGGCTCACCAGGGCGACGACACCGGCGGGGATGCCGGCGAAGATGCCGAGGGTCTCGGGGATGGTCACGTGCTCACGGTAGCGAATACCCGTGATCACCAGAGCGCCGGGTGCCGGTCCCGCCACGGGCGCGCCGCCTCCAGCTGGGCGGCGAGGGACAGCAGCGCCGCCTCCCCGGCCGGCCGCCCCACCAGCATCACCCCGATCGGCAGGCCACCCTCCGTCCAGTACAGCGGCAGGCTGATCGCCGGCTGTCCGGTCATGTTGTACGCGGAGGTGAACGGGGTGAAGCGCTTCTGCGCCTCGAAGTCGGCGGCCGGGTCGGCGTCGTCCCGGATCGACCCCACCGGCGCCGGCGGCTGGGCCAGCGTCGGGGTGAGCACCGCGTCGAACGCCATCGTGTCGCGGATGGCCTGGCGGGAGGCGAACTGGAGGCCGGACAGGGCGGACAGGAACCGCGGCGCGCTCAGCGCCCTGCCCCGCTCGCGCAGCCACCGGGTCAGCGGCCGGAGCCCGTCCTCCATGGCCGGGTCGACCGGGATGCCGGCCGCGCCGGCCGCCCACAGCGTCTCGAACAGCGGCACCAGCTCGGGGGTGAGCGGCTGCGGGACGTCCACCACCTCGTGGCCCAGTTCGGCCAGCAGCCGGCTGGCGTCCTCCCAGGCGGCGAGGCAGTCCGGGTGCACCGGGGCGGGGATGACGGGCTCGGCGTACCGGGCGACGCGCAGCCGGCCGGGTTCGCGCCGGGTGGCGGCCAGGAACGGCTCGTCCGGCGGCGGCGCCCAGTGCGGGTCGCCGGGCTGCGGCACGGCCATCGCGTCGAGCAGGGCGGCGGCGTCCGCGACGGTACGGGCCAGCGGGCCGGACCAGGCCAGTCCGGTGGTGTCGCCGCCGACCGGGCCGTTGCTGATCCGGCCGCGGGAAACCTTGAGGCCGACCAGGCCGCACACGCTGGCCGGAATGCGGACCGAGCCGCCCCCGTCGCTGCCCTGCGCGAACGGGGCGAGACCGGCGGCGACCGAGGCGGCCGCGCCGCCGCTCGACCCGCCGGCGCCGCGGCTCAGGTCCCACGGGGTGCGGGCGGGCGGGGCGACGTCCGGCTCGGTGTAGCAGGGCAGGCCGAACTCGGGCGTGTTGGTCTTGCCGAGGCTGATCGTGCCGGCGGCCGCCAGCAGCTCCACGACGTGGTCGTCCACCGGCGGCACGAACTCGGCGTAGGCGGTGGACCCGAACGTCGTCCGCACGCCCCTGGTCAGGTTGAGGTCCTTGACCGAGACCGGCACGCCGTGCAGCGGCGGCAGGTCGCCGGTGTCCCGGCCGTCCCGCACGGCCTGCTCGGCGGCCTTGGCGGCGGCCCGCGCCTGCTCGGCGGTCACCGTGACGTAGGCGCCGACCGTGTCGCTGTGCGCCTCGATCCGCGCCAGGTAGTGGTCCACCAGCTCCACCGGACTGATCTCGCCGGCCCGCACGGCGGCGGCCTGCTCGAGCGCGGTCAGGTCGTGCAGCTCAGCCATGCCAGCAACCTACCGGTGTCAGCCGCGGAAAGGGGCCGGCGGCGGCACGCTGCCCCGGAGAGCGCGCCGCCGCCGGCGTCTGGAGGGCACCGACGCCCGTGGGGTCAGTGCGGGAGCAGCCCGTTGGCGGCCAGGCTGCCGACGGGCAGGGCACCGGTGAGCAGGCCGGTGGCGGTGGGAACCGCGTCGATGGGCAGGTTGCCGACGCCCGGAAGGCCAGCCCCGGCAATGCCCCGCATCATGTTGGCCGAGCCGGTCGCGCCGCCGAGGCCGCCCGGCAGGCTGTCGCCCAGGCCGTTACCCACGTTGACGCCTTCCGCCGCCTTGCGGACGGTGGCGACCAGGTCCTTGACGACGGGCAGCCCGGCGGTGACGTTGCTGACCGGGCCGAGCGGGTTGTTCGAGCCGGCGAGGGTCTGGTACCGCCCGGCGGGCAGGCCGCTGAACAGGTACCGGCCCTGCCTGTCGCTCATCGTCCGGACCTGGAAGCCGTGCGGGTCTTCCGTGTTGGCCAGGGTGAGCGGGGTGTTCGGCAGCGCGTTGCCGGCCGCGTCCCTCAGCACCCCGGTGATCTCCCCCGCCGGCGCCATCTCGGCACGGTAGGGGTGGTTGTCGCGGCACAGCGGGACGGGCGCCGCGGCCAGCGTGCTGACGCCGCCGAGGAACTGGTACGCCAGCTTGCCCGGGTCAGTCGGGCTGCCGTCGCTGTTCGAGAGGCCGGTGCTGGACAGCAGTACCGGGCCGCCCGGGCACTCGATCTTGAACGTGCCGTCGTCGTCGGTGTGGCCAACCAGCTGGACGGCCTGGTGGCTGACCTTGTACAGGCCGATGCCGGACAGCGGGTTGCCGCTCAGGTCGGTGACCTTGCCGGTCAGTTCGCCGGCGGGGTTGGCGTTGTCGCGCATCGGCACCGCCTGCGCGCCACCCACCAGGCCCTGGAGCTGGCCGAGGTGGTTGTGGACGGTGCTGACCGCGCTGCCGGTGCCGGGCAGCGACTGCGTGGCGGAGGTGAGCGGGCCGGCCGGGGCGAGCAGGTCACCCGCGCCGGCGGCCGCGGCGACTCCGCCGCCGGCGCCGAGCGCCATCACCGCCATGATCGTGCCGGTCCGCACGAGCCGCCGCCGCGCGCGGACCGCCCCGCGGCGCGCGTCGGGCTCTGTCGCGGGATCCGGCGTCTGGTCGGTCATGTGTCTGTTCTCTCCTGTCGGGGTTTGGCGTGCGGGGCTCACGCCAGCGAACCTGGTACGGGCACTGCCGTACCGAGCGAGTACCGCGGTGCGGGTTACGCACACCACAACGAGACGGGGTCCGGGGGGTTGCGCCCCGGCCCGAATCCCGTACGACAGGAGAGGTTGGTGGGGAATCAGGCGGGTACGGACACGGACTCGGACTCGCCGCCGAGGTAACTGAGCCAGCGCGGGTCCGGGGTGCGGTGCCCGAGGATGCGCCAGGCCAGTCCGGTCGGCTGGCGGGGCGGGCGGGGCAGCCGCCAGCCGAGTTCGGCGACGGTCCGGTCGGCCTTGCGGTGGTTGCACCGGCCGCACGCGGACACCACGTTGTCCCAGCTGTGCTGGCCGCCCTTGGCGCGCGGCATGACGTGGTCGATCGAGGTGGCCGGGGCGCCGCAGTAGACGCACCGCCCGCCGTCCCTGGCGAACACGGCCTTGCGGGTGAGCGGAACCTGCGCCCGGTACGGAACGCGGACGAAGCGGGTCAGCTTCACCACCGCCGGCACGAACAGGGTGCGGCGGGCGCTGTGTAACTCCTCTTCGCCGGCCTCCACGGCGATGGCTTTCTCGGTGAGGACAAGGACGACGGCCCGGCGAGACGACACCACGCACAGCGGTTCGTACGTGGTGTTGAGGACTAACGCAGCCGACGCACCCATCCCTCACCTCCGCGAAACCCTGCGCATAGTGAACCGGAGATCACCGGATTGCGCACGTACATACTGTCCGTGGCGACGCTCCTACACCAAGCAAACAGCCGGAAAACACCTTATGACCTGCGACTTCGCCCCCGATTCGCGCGGGTGGCGGTCCATGCGGTAGCAAGTGCACGTGCCGACCCACCTTGACGTCCTGACCAAGGGCAAGCCGGACTGCGTGGCCCCGCACTCCGACTCGCTCTGCACGCGCGTCTGGAACATGACCCACACCGGCTGGCTGGCGTCCGGGGCCGACTGGTTCGTCGCCAAGCCGCTGCAGATCCTGCTGATCATCGTGGTGGCGTTCCTGACCCGGTGGTTCGTGCACCGGGCGATCCGCAAGCTCGTGCACACCACGACGGAGGGCGTGCCGACCGTGCTCCGGCCGCTGCGCGAGCGGACCTCGCCGCGGCTGCTGGACAGCGCGGGCCTGCTGTCCGAGCGGCGCCGGCAGCGCGCGCAGACGATCGGGTCGGTGCTGCGCAGCTTCGCCACCTTCTGCGTCTACTCGATCGCGGCGATCCTGATCCTGGGCGAGCTGGGGCTGGACATCACGCCGATCATCGCCAGCGCCGGCATCGCCGGCGTCGCGCTCGGCTTCGGCGCGCAGAACCTGGTCAAGGACTTCCTTTCCGGGATCTTCATGATCCTTGAGGACCAGTACGGCGTCGGCGACGTGGTCGACGCCGGCCAGGCCAGCGGCACCGTGGAGGCGGTCGGGCTGCGCACCACCCGGCTCCGCGACGTCCGCGGCGTGGTTTGGCACGTGCGCAACGGCGAGATCCAGCGGGTCGGCAACATGAGCCAGGGCTGGGCCAGGGCGGTGCTGGACATCCCGCTGTCCTACGACAACGACCTGGCCTTCGTCCGGCAGGTCATCAAGGTCACCGCGGACGAGGTCTGGCATGACCCCGACTTCAGCATCCGGGTGCTGGAGGAACCGCAGGTCACCGGCATCGAGCAGCTGAACCCGGACGCCGTGGTGATGCGGCTGATGGTGAAGACCGCACCGATGGAGCAGTGGGCGGTGGCCCGCGAGCTCCGGGCCCGGCTCGTCAAGGCGTTCGAGGAGGGCGGCGTCCGGGTGCCGGTGTCGACGAACGCCGTGATCGTCACCACCGAGCCGCTGGACGTGTCCGGCGAGGCGGAGATCCGGGCCGGGAACGGCGGAAACGTGGGTAACGGCAGCGCCGAGGACGTTCCCGAACGGGAGGCACGGGACTAGCTCCGCTCCGCGCCGTGTTCGAAAGGGAAGTTACCGTGGATTAGGTTCAGTTCGGCCCAGTACTCGCAATTCAGGCGCGGAACCGGCAGACTTCCCTCACAGGCCGGAAAGAGGTGGTGACAGAGCGTGAGATCACGGGGTAACGCGTCCCGTGAGAGCGAGCGGCCGGCGACCTATCGCGAGGTCTTCGCCGTCCGCGAGTTCTCGGCCCTGTTCGCCGCGCACCTGCTGTCGCTGATCGGCGACCAACTCGCGAAGATCGCGGTGGCCCTGCTGGTGCTCGACCGGACCGGATCCCAGTTCTGGTCCGCGGTGTCGTTCGGCATCGGCTACCTGCCCTGGGTGCTGGGCGGGCCGCTGCTGTCCGCGCTCGCCGACCGGTACCCGCGGCGCACCGTCATGATCGGCTCCGATCTGGTCCGGACGCTGCTGGTCGGGGCCATCGCCGTGCCGGACATCCCGGTCTGGGCGATCGTGGCGCTGCTGTTCGCCTCCGCCCTGTTCGCGCCGCCCTTCAACGCCGCCAGGTCGGCCAGCATCCCGGAGATCCTGGACGGCGACCGGTACGTCCTCGGCACCAGCGTGACGAACATCACCATCCAGTTCGCGCAGGTGGCCGGGTTCCTGCTCGGTGGCGTGCTGATCATGTACGTCTCGCTGCGCGGCGCGGTGCTGATCGACGCCGGCACGTTCGGGCTGTCCGCGATGCTCATCACGCAGTTCATGCGAGCCCGGCGGCACGCGCCGGCCGCCCGCCGGCCCAGCCTGCTGCGGGAGACCGCCGCCGGGGTGCAGCTCGTCTTCGGCAGCCGGAGGCTGACCAGCTACCTGGTGCTGGCCTGGGTCGGCGCGGCCTTCCTCGCCGCGCCGGAGGGGCTGATGCCCACCTACGCCCGGTACCTGCACCGCGGCACCTTCACCGTCGGCCTGCTGTACGCGACGATCCCGTTGGGGGCGACGATCGGGATGCTGGTGTACGGGCGGTTCACCGCCCCGTCCCGGCGGATGCGGCAGATCCGGCCGATGGCGCTGATCTCGCTGCTCAGCCTCGCCCCGGTGGCAATGGACCCGGGGTTGGGGGCGCTGCTCGCGCTGCTCGCGGTGGCCGGCTACGGCGGCGCGTACCAGCTCGGCCTGAACGCCGCCTTCGTGCAGGCGGTGCCGGCCGAATACCGGGCCAGGGCGTTCGGGGTCGCCGTCACCGGCCTGCAGGTCGTGCAGGGAGTCGCGATCGCGATGGCCGGCGCGCTGGCCGACCACTTCTCGCCGCCGGTGGTGGTGGGCGTGTGCGGGCTGATCGGCGCCACGGCGGCGCTGCCGGCGATCCTGCGCTGGCCCGACGACGAGGAGCTGCAGCGCCCGGTGATGGCCCGCGCCGCGTGAGAGCGGTGTGCCGCTGGTGAGACCATGGGGGGCGTGGCGCAGATTCCCGTTCCCGGACCCGGCGATCCCGATCGCGTGACCCTGTACGACCTGCTCGGCGAGGAGACGTTCGTCACACTGGTCGACCGCTTCTACGCCGGGGTCGCCGAAGACCCGCTGCTCCGCCGGCTGTACCCGGAGGAGGACCTGGGGCCGGCGGCCGAGCGGCTGCGGCTGTTCCTGATCCAGTACTGGGGCGGCCCGCACACCTACTCCGACCGGCGCGGACACCCCCGCCTGCGGATGCGGCACGCCCCGTTCGCGATCGGCGCGGCCGAGCGGGACGCCTGGCTGCGGCACATGGGCGCCGCCCTGGACAGCCTGGACCTGCCCGACGAGGCCCGGGCGGCGCTGTGGGAGTACTTCCAGACCGCCGCCCAGATGCTCCAGAACCGCTTCGACGACGCCCCGGCCGGCTCCCGCGATCTGCTGGCGTGAGCCGGGATTACTGAAGCCCGGCCGGACGAACCGGCCGGGCTCCTGGACCCCACAATCCAGGTATCGGCAGGTCAGGCCGGCTCCTTGAGCCCCGATCCGGCTACCCGGCGGGTCCAGCTCCGGTGAGCGCGTCGGCGGCGGCCCGGTCCGGGATGGCGATCACCGCGCCCGGCTCGCCGGCGGCCAGCCGCGCCACGATCACCTGACCCACCTCGGTCGCGGTCAGCCAGCGCTCCGGGCCCTGCGGCCGGCTGCGGGTGATCACCGGGCCGAGGACCAGCGTGTCCACCGCCACCCCGTGCGCCGCCTCCTCGACGGCCAGCACCCGGCCCGTCATCAGCGCGCCGGCCGAGAACACCGACGACAGCCCGGCCCCGGCCGCCGGCTCCTCGGCGCTGTCGCCGGTCACCAGCGTGTACCTGGCGCCCTCCCGGCCGCGCAGCAGCGGGACGAAGGTGGAGGCCACCACCTGGTGGGCGCGCAGCGACCGGTGCAGCTGGAGGTCCCACTCGTCCAGCCGGACCTCCGCCAGCGGCGAGCCCGACCACCAGCCGCCGACCAGCGAGACCACCGCGTCCAGCCCGCCGGCGGCGCCGGTCTCGGCCAGGTCGGCGGCGATCGTGTCGCGGAGCACCGCCGCCGCCTCGACCTCGCCGACGTGGCCCACGTACCCCCGGATGGGCGCCACCGGCCCGGCGAAGCGCCGCTTGAGCGCCGTCGAGGCCGCCGCCTTCACCCTGGCCTCCAGCGCGACCAGGCGGTCCTGGGTGCGGGACGGGACGACCACCTCGGCGCCGGCCTCGGCGAGCTGACCGACGACGCCCTCGCCGATCGCGCCGGCACCGCCCGCGACCAGCACCGCCCTACCCTCCAGCATCAGTACCTCCCGTTTGGCAGGATGGGTTCCCATGAGCCTTTCCGCCCCGGACTCCGCTTCCACCCCGACCGCTGGCGCCCCCGGCACCGCCGGGAGCCCGGCCACCGGCATTGTCCCGCCCTGGTGGTCCCGCGCGGTCTTCTACCAGGTGTACGTCAGGTCGTTCGCCGACTCGAACGGCGACGGCATCGGCGACCTGGACGGACTCCGCGCGCACCTGGACCACCTGGTCGACCTCGGCGTGGACGCGCTGTGGCTCAACCCGATCTACCGCTCCCCCATGGCCGACCACGGCTACGACGTGGCCGACCCTCGTGACATCGACCCGATGTTCGGCGGGCTGGCGGCGTTCGACCGCCTGATCCCGGCGCTCAAGGAGCGCGGCATCAAGTTGACCATGGATCTGGTCCCCAATCACGTCTCGGATCAGCATCCCTGGTTCCAGGCCGCGCTCGCCGCCGGGCCGGGCAGCCCGGAGCGGGCCCGGTTCCACTTCGCCGACGGGCTCGGGCCGGACGGCTCCCGGCCGCCGAACAACTGGCCGTCGATCTTCGGCGGCCCGGCCTGGAGCCGGGTGCCGGACGGGCAGTGGTACCTGCACCTGTTCGCACCCGAGCAGCCGGACCTGAACTGGGCGCACCCCGACGTGGTCGCCGACCTGGTGGAGACGCTGCGGTTCTGGCTGGACCGCGGGGTGGACGGGTTCCGGATCGACGTGGCGATGGGGATGGCGAAACCGGCCGGGCTGCCGGACCTCCCGGAGCCGCACCTGCTGGAGATCGCCGAACTGGGGCACGAGGCGCCGCACGACATCCGCTTCGACAACGACGAGGTCCACGCGTACCACCGGATCGTGCGGTCGGTGCTGGACGCCTACGACGACCGGATGGCGGTCGGCGAGGTGTGGGTGTCCAGCGACGAGCGGCGGGCCCTGTACGTGCGGCCCGACGAGCTGCACCTGGCCTTCAACTTCTCGCTGACCACCTGCCCGTGGGACGCGACCGACCTGCGGGCGACGATCGACTCCTCGCTGGCGGCGATGGCGGGGGTGGGCGCGCCGACCACCTGGACGCTGTCCAACCACGACGTGTCCCGGCAGGTCACCCGGTACGGCGGCGGCGCGCTGGGCATGCGCAGGGCGCGGGCGGCGATCGTGCTGGAGCTGGCGCTGCCCGGCGTGGTGTACCTGTACAACGGCGAGGAACTGGGCCTGGCCGACGTGGACCTGCCGGACTGGGCGTTGCAGGACCCGGTGTGGGAGCGGTCCGGGCACACCCGGCGCGGCCGGGACGGCTGCCGGGTGCCGCTGCCGTGGTCGGGCGGGCGGCCGCCGTACGGGTTCGCGCCGGACGGGGCCACGCCGTGGCTGCCGATGCCGGACGGCTGGGCCGGGCTGACCGTGGCCGCCCAGCGGACCGATCCGGACTCGATGCTGTCGCTGTACCGGCACGCGCTGCGGCTGCGCCGCACGGAGATCGACCCGGAGACGCCGCTGGCCTGGCGGGACGAGGCGCCGGCCGGCTGCCTGGCGTTCCGCCGTGGCGACCTGGAGTGCTGGGTGAACGTGTCGGCGGAGCCGGTGCCGCTGCCCGCCGGCGACGTGGTGCTGGCCTCCACGCCGCTGGACGGCCCGCTCCCGCCGGACGCCGCCGCCTGGATCCGGGTCGGCGACGTCAGCCGATCGTGAGCACGCCGCCGCCGGCCGGTGTGGTCCGCCGCCGGTAGACGGTGCCGTAGACGCCGGCCAGCCGCACCCAGGCCGGCGTCACCGCGACCTCGACCACCGGCGTACCGGAGTCTCCGCCGGCGGCGACGAAGCCCATCTGGACGGCGGCGTGCAGCAGCCGGTACGGGACGGCCAGCGTGATGTCGTCACCGGTCACGGTCAGCGACTCGTGGTCGAGCACCGCCTCGCCGGCCCGGGTCGGGTCGGGCGCGGAACGGACGGTGGACTGGCCGGCGTCGACCAGCGCGCGGACCACCTCGGCGGGCACCCGCTCCACCACCCGCCAGCCGCTGTCGGCCGGCAGCCAGCCGCGCCAGGCGGCGTCCCGGCGGGCCGGCAGCGCGAGCGCCGCGGTGCCCGCCGCCCGCGCCCTGGTGAGCGCGTCGAGCAGGTCGGCCGCGCCGACCGTGGCGTCCTCGACGACCCCGCGGTCCCCGGCGTCGGTCGCCACCGACCGGCCGGCGAGCACGTCGTACGGCAGCCGGGCCCACAGCCGCACCCCCGGCCCGCCCGGCACCGGGACGATCCGGACCAGGGCCTGCCGGTCCAGCCTGGCGACCCTGGCGACGAACGCGCCCGCGTCGCCGAGCGCCTCAGGCCCGGCGAAGGCCAGCACCGGCGTGCCCATCCCGCGGTCCCTCCCGGCTCACGTCAGGCCCGATCCCCGCTTCCGTCCGCCAGCTGGGCGAGCCACTCCCGCTCGGCCGCGGTGAGCCGGCGCAGCCGGCCGGCCGTCAGGTCGTACGGCACCAGCACGCTGCGCGCCGTGCAGACCCGCGCGTCCGCGACGAAGCCCTCGTAGGCGACGCGGAAGTACGCGTGCCGCACCTCCGGCACCCAGAGCTCGATCCGCAACAGGTCGGTGTAGTGCACCGGCTTGAGGTAGTCGATCTCGTGCCGGCGGATCACCACGCCACCCTCGAGCCCGGTCTGGCCCTGCTCGGCGCCGCGCCGGAAGAACGCGTCGACCCGCGCCTCCTCCAGGTACGTGACGAAGGCGCCGTTGTTGACGTGCCCGTAGGCATCCATGTCCGACCAGCGGATCGGGCAGGCGTAGGCGTGCCTCATCGGCGTCAGTCGCGAGTGAGCTTGCGATAGGTGACCCGGTGTGGCCGCGCCGCCTCCGGCCCGAGCCGGTCGATCTTGTTCTTCTCGTAGGACTCGAAGTTGCCCTCGAACCAGAACCACCTGGCCGGGTCCTCGTCGTCACCCTCCCAGGCCAGGATGTGGGTGGCGATGCGGTCGAGGAACCACCGGTCGTGGGAGGTGATGACCGCGCAGCCGGGGAACTCCAGCAACGCGTTCTCCAGCGACTGGAGCGTCTCCACGTCCAGGTCGTTGGTGGGCTCGTCGAGCAGGATCACGTTGCCGCCCTGCTTGAGGGTGAGCGCCAGGTTGAGCCGGTTGCGCTCGCCGCCGGACAGCACACCCGCCGGCTTCTGCTGGTCGGGGCCCTTGAACCCGAACGCGGCCACGTACGCCCTGCTCGGCATCTCCACGTCGCCCACCCGCAGGTGGTCGAGGCCGTCGGAGACGACCTCCCAGACGTTCTTCTTGGGATCGATGCCGGACCTGTTCTGATCCACATAGGACAGCGACACGGTCTCGCCGACCCGGAGCGTCCCGTCGTCGACGGGCTCGTCGCCCACGATCATCTTGAACAGGGTGGACTTGCCGACGCCGTTCGGGCCGATGACGCCGACGATGCCACCGCGCGGCAGCGAGAACGACACGCTGCCGAACAGCTGGTGGTCGCCGAACCCCTTGCGCAGGCCCTCGGCGGCCACCACCAGCGTGCCCAGCCGCGGACCCGGCGGGATCTGGATCTCCTCGAAGTCCAGCTTCC